>JARLGS010000741.1 GCA_031292695.1 Mycobacterium sp.
GCCGGCGGGCGCCGAACGGCAGGTCGACGGGGCCCAACACCTCGGCCTCGGCCGGCAATTCGGCCGCGCGCAGCAGCGCGTCTGCCGCCTCGGGGGTGCCGTCGACAGCTGCGAGGTGCGCCGCCGGCGGCAGTCCGACCTCGGCGCGGCCGTCGAGTTCCGCCTCGGCGTGCCCGACGGGGTCCCAGCGGACCAGTGCCTGCACCGTGGGGATCGCGGATTCGGCCACGACAGCCACCTGACCGCCGGCGGCACGATCGAGCACCAGGGCGGACGCGGACATCCACCGGCGCAGAGTGTCCTCGGCAGCGCGTAGATCCTGGCGGCCCAGCAGCGCCCAGCCATCGAGTAGCAGCGCTGCGCCGTAACCGCCGTCAGCGCGCGGCTCGGCGCCCGGAGTGGCCACCACCACGGCGGGCGTGCCGGGAACCTCGGCCACGACGGCGTCGCCACCGGAGGTGACGATCGGAACGCCGGGAAAGGCCCGGCCCAGTTCCTCGGCGGTGCGCCGGGCTCCGACCACCACGGCGCGGACGGCGTCCGAGCCACAGCGACTGCACCGCAGGGCGGTGTCGTGGCGGCCGCACCAGCGGCAGACCGCGCCGACGGTGTCCCGGTCCGGCAGCGACAGCGGGCCCGTGCAATGCCGGCATCGGGCGATGGCTCGGCATTTACCGCAGGCCAGCGCCGGCACGTAACCCCGCCGCGGCACCTGCACCAACACCGGGTGCCCGGCGCTCAAGGCAGCCCGGGCCGCACCCAGCGCCATTGATGGCAACCGCGCAGTGTGCGCCGCGGCATCCCGCTCGTGGGTGTGCGCAGCATCGTCTAGGGCGATGACCCGTGGGGCCCGGGCGCGGACCACACTGCGACCGGCCACCAGGTCGTGCGCCCAGCGGCTGCGTACCAGCGCCTGCGCCTCGGCGGTCCGGGAGAAGCCGGCAACCAGTGCGCCACAACGTAATTGGTGCGACCGTAGCATCGCGACCTCGCGGGCATGCGGATACGGGGCCCGGGGTTCGGCCAGTGAATCGTCGCCGTCGTCCCATACCGCGATCAGGCCGAGGTCGGCGACCGGTGCGAACACCGCGCTGCGAGTGCCGATCACCAACCGCGCCTGACCGCGCAACACCGACAACCACCGCCGGTAGCGCTGGGATGGCCCCAGACCCGCCGACAAGGCCACCACCCGCGATTCGTCGACCAGGGTCAGCGCGGCAGCGTGGACGGCGTCGACGTCACGTTGATCGGGCAGGATCAGCAGCGCGCCGCGCCCGGACTGGACGACGACGGCCGCCGCCTCGCACAGCCGCTGGGCCCAATGCTCCCCCGGTAACGCCTGCCAGACCGCGCGCGCTGCGCGGCCCTCCGCCAGTGCCTCGAGGAACTGTCCGCCGCGCCCGTACTGCTGCCAGGCGCTGGTGCTGATGTCGCGCGCGACGAGCGGCGGCAGCTCCGGCGGCACCTGCTTCTCCACAGTCGCATGCCGCGGGGGGATGGCCAGCCGCAGCACGTCGGGCCGGCTGCCGGCGTACCGGGCAGCCACCGCGTCGGCCAGCCGGAGCACGTCCGGAGTCAGCACCCGCTCGGCCGACACCACCCTGTCCAGCCAGCCGAGCTTGCCGGAATGGTCGGTGTCCGAGCGCCTCTCGAGAACGAATGCATCCACCAGTCGGCCGTTGAACCGGACCTTGGCCCGCACCCCCGGCTGCGCGTCGTCGGACAGCTCTGCCGGCACCAGGTAGTCGAACTCACGATCCAGGTGTGGCACCGACAGCATCGGCAACACCCTGGCGATCGGCTCGTGTTCGGCCTGCGCCCTGGTGACGGTCACGCAACCGGTGTAGCAGAGGCGGCCGACACCGTCCGTTTCGCGAAGAATCCGGCGGTGATCAACAGCAGCGAGGTGGCGTACGCCCACCAGATGGGCACCGCGAGGGCCTCGGATTCCAGGACGAACTTACTGATGCCGATCATGCCGTCGGACACCGCGAAACAGAGCGCGCCGAGCGCGGTCCAGTGGGTCGGCAGGTCGGCGAAAAGTGCCGTGCACACCATGGCCACCAGCACGGCCATGTACACGGTGACCGGTGCGGTCATGCCCCGCTTGACCAGGTTGGGCCAGAACCAGATCAGCAACCCCACGCAGACGACCACCAGCGCCGCGGCGCCCGCAGTGCGGGCCGAGGTGCGCCTCGCCAGTGGCAGCAACGCGGCCAGGAAACACAGGTGTGCGATCAGGAACGAGCCGAGCCCGAACACGAACGACGGCACTCCCCCCGGCTGCCACCACGGGATGGCCAGCAGGAAGTCACCGCCGGCGGAGAACACCAGAGCGGCGACCAGCCAGCGGCGTTCGCGCGCGATCGCGTGGCCGGCGGCGGCTGCCGCGAGCAGCAGCGCCGGCAGCGCCTTGACCTCCGGCTGGAGCTCGAATTGCCCGGTCAGCTCGGCGCCCAAGGGCAACCGCAGCGCCGTCACGATCAGGAAGATGCCGTAGCCGGTGGCGACCACCGCAGCCGCCAGCCACAGCCGCCACCGCGGTGCGTACGGTGAGCTCATGTCGGACTCTGGACGCCGCGCACTCGATCCCATCCTGGAGAAGGTACTGGAAGCAGTGCCGTTCGAATTGACCACCGACGGTGGTGCCGAAGCGGCTCGGGTGCGATTCCGGGCCCTGCCGCGCAAGCCCGTATTCCCGGAGGTCCGCGCGGAGGACCGGGTGATCGACGGAGTGCCGGTCCGGATCTACTCGCCGCCGGACATCGAGCCGTCCGCACCGGTGGTGCTGTTCTTCCACGGCGGCGGCTGGGTGGTGGGCGACCTGGACACCTACGACGGCACTGCGCGCACCCACGCGGTCGGCACCGGTGCGGTCGTCGTGTCGGTGGACTACCGCCTGGCGCCCGAGCACCCGTACCCGGCGGCAGTCGACGACGTCTGGGCTGTGACGCAGTGGGTGGCCACGCATGCCGACGAGATCGGCGGCGACCCGAATCGCATTGCGGTAGCTGGTGATTCGGCGGGCGGCAACCTGGCCGCCGTGGTCGCGCAGCTGGCCCGGGACAACGGCGTGACGCTGCGCGCCCAGTTGCTCTGGTACCCGGCGACCACCTGGGACACCTCGCTCCCGTCATTCAAAGAGAACGCCGACGCCCCGATTCTGGGCCGCGCCGCCGTCGGCGGGTTCTCGCTCTGGTACGCCGAGGGAGTGGACCTCAGCACCGCTCCGGCCACGCTGATCCCGGCCCGTGCCGAGTCCCTGGCCGGGCTGGCGCCGGCGTACATCGCCGTCGCCGGGTACGACCCGTTGCGCGACGACGGCATCCGGTACGGCGAATTGCTCACCGCGGCAGGGGTTTCCGCCGAGGTGCACCAGGCGCAGACCCTGGTGCACGGTTACCTCGGCTACCACGGCGTGGTGCCGGCGGCGACCGCGGCGGTTGATCAAGGACTGTCCGCGCTCCGATCCGCATTGGGCTCGCGTTAGCCTGTGGCATGACCTCGGATGTGACGCCCGACACGCGGGCCGCTATCGACCCTATCCTCAAAGGGCTGCTGGAAGCCGTGCCCCTGGAATTCACCATCGACGATGGCGTCGAGGTGGCCCGGGCCAAACTGGCGTCCCTGCAGCCGCCCGCCGAGATGCTGCCGGCCATGCGGATCGAGAATCGAGTGCTCGATTGCGGTGCCGCCGGACAGATTCCGGTCCGCATCTACTGGCCGCCGATCGACGGTGAGACCCGCCCACTACCGGTCGTGGTGTTCTACCACGGCGGCGGCTGGGCGATTGGCAGCCTGGACTCCCACGACCACGTCGCCCGCACACATGCCATCGGTGCCGGCGCCATCGTGGTATCGGTGGATTACCGGCTCGCCCCTGAGCATCCGTTCCCGGCCGGCATCGACGACTCCTGGGCCGCGCTGCAGTGGGTCGGCGCACATGCTGCCGAGCTCGGCGGCGATCCTGCGCGCATCGCGGTGGCGGGAGACTCGGCCGGCGGCAACATCTCCGCCGTGATGGCGCAGCGGGTGCGGGACATCGGCGGGCCGCCGTTGGTGTTCCAGCTGCTCTGGTACCCGGCGACGACCGGTGACATGTCCCTGCCGTCGTTCACCGAGAATGCCGACGCGCCACTGCTCAACAGCAACGTGACCGCAGCCTTCCTGGCCTGGTACCTGCCCGGGGTGGACATCAGTGACGCATCGGTACTGCCGACGGATCTGGCGCCGGCAAACGCCGATTCGCTGGCCGGGCTGCCGCCCGCTTACATCGGCACCGCTGAGCACGACCCGCTGCGCGACGACGGTGCGCACTACGCCAAACTGCTTGCCGCTGAGGGTGTTCCCGTTGAGTTGAGCAACGAGCCCACCATGATCCACGGTTTCGTCAGCCTCGCCCTGGCATCGCCGGTGGCGACCGAGGCCACCAACCGGGGCCTGGCCGCCCTGAGAGCCGCGCTGTACGCCTAGGTCCATCGCCGAGCAGTCCCCCGCAAGCTGGCGGTACCCCCGACAAATGTGCCCCTTTTCGCCGGAAAAGGGGCACGTTTGCGTCTGGTCACGCGAGAATGACGACTTATGACAACACCTGATGTCCAGACGGTGATCGTCGGCGCCGGATTCTCCGGGATCGGCGCCGGCATCCTCCTCGACCGCGCCGGGCTCGGTGACTACTTGATCCTGGAAGCGGGTGCTGCACCCGGCGGCACCTGGTACTGGAACACCTATCCCGGTGTTGCCGTGGACATTCCGTCGTTCTCCTACCAGTTCTCCTTTGAGCAGAGTGCGCGCTGGTCGCGCACCTACGCGAAGGGGCACGAGCTGAAGAACTACGCCGAGCACTGCGTCGACAAATACGGACTACGGGAGCGGATCCGATTCGGCACCCAGGTCACCGGAGCCGAGTACGACGACGACGCTGATATCTGGCGGGTCCACACCGACGCCGGCACCACCACGGCGCGGTTCCTGATCAACGGCAGCGGGGTGCTGACCGTACCCAAACCGCCCGAGATCAACGGCGTCACCGACTTCGCCGGGATAACCATGCACACTGCGCGCTGGGACAGCAGCGTCGACCTGACGGACAAGCGCGTGGCGATCATCGGCACCGGCGCGTCGGCAGTCCAGGTGATTCCTGAGATCGCACCAATTGTCAAGCACCTCACGGTGTTTCAGCGGACGCCGATCTGGTGCTTCCCCAAACTGGACCTACCGCTGCCGGCCCCGGCCCGCTGGGCCATGCGCATCCCAGGTGGCAAGACGCTGCAGCGCCTGGCCAGCCAGGCCTACGTCGAACTGACCTTCCCGCTGTCCGCGCAGTACTACACCGTGTTTCCGCTGGCCGACCGCGCAGCCCGGATGGGTCGGTCCTATCTGCGCCGGGAAGTCGACGATCCGGTGGTCCGCGACAAGCTCACCCCGCGTTACGCGGTGGGCTGCAAACGGCCCGGTTTCCACAACAGCTACCTGTCCACCTACAACCGCGAAAACGTATCCCTGGTAACCGAATCCATCGATCGGATCACTCCGGACGGGGTGCTGACGACCGATGGAGAGGCACACCAGATCGACGTGCTGATCCTGGCCACCGGGTTCAAGGTGATGGACGTCGACAGCGTGCCGACGTTCCCGGTCACCGGCGCGGGCGGCCGGAGCCTCGGCGAGTTCTGGGAGACCCAGCGGCTGCAGGCATACGAAGGCGTGAGCATTCCGGGGTTCCCGAATTTCTTCACCGTGATGGGGCCGTACGGGTATGTGGGCTCGTCATACTTCGCCCTGATCGAAGCGCAGACCCACCACATCGTGCGCTGCCTGCATCGGGCCGAACGGGTCGGCGCTCATCGGGTGGAGGTGTCCGAGGAAGCCAACGACCGCTATTTCGCCGAGATGATGCGCAAGCGCCACCGGCAGGTGTTCTGGCAGGACAGCTGCTCGGTGGCCAACAGCTACTACTTCGACAAGAACGGCGACGTGCCGCTACGTCCGGCGACCACGGTCGAGGCCTACTGGCGCAGTCGCCGGTTCGACCTCGACGACTATCGGTTCAGCGCGTAACGACTGGCGCCGCTGCCGAGCAGACGCGAATGTCCCCGACACGCCGTGTGAAGGGCGTGCGGGGACATTTGCGTCTGCTCGCGCAGGAGAAAGCTAGACCGAGGCCTTCAGTTCGTCGACCTTGTCGAGCTGTTCCCACGGCAGCTCGATGTCGGTGCGGCCGAAGTGACCGTACGCGGCGGTCGGCGCGTAGATCGGGCGCAGCAGGTCCAGGTCGCGGATGATCGCACCCGGACGCAGGTCGAAGACCGACGTGATGGCCTTCTCGATGCGGGCCGGGTCGAAGTGCTCGGTGCCGAAGGTCTCGACGAACAGGCCCACCGGGGCGGCCTTGCCGATGGCGTAGGCCACCTGCACCTCGACGCGGTCGGCCAGGCCGGCAGCGACCACGTTCTTGGCCACCCAGCGCATCGCGTAGGCCGCCGAGCGGTCCACCTTTGACGGGTCCTTGCCGGAGAAGGCGCCACCGCCGTGGCGGGCCCAGCCGCCGTAGGTGTCGACGATGATCTTGCGGCCGGTCAGGCCGGCGTCGCCCATGGGGCCGCCGACGACGAAGTTCCCGGTCGGGTTGACCAGGAGCCGGAAGTCCGAGGTGTCCATGGTCTCGTGCGCCAGTTCACCCAGCACCGTCTCGACCACGTGACGACGGATGTCGGGCGCCA
>JARLGS010000742.1 GCA_031292695.1 Mycobacterium sp.
AGGCAGATCGGATGAATAGTTGACGGTATTGGTGGCCCGGCGCATGTAGGCCTTCCAGGAATCCGAGCCGGATTCGCGGCCACCGCCGGTCTGCTTCTCGCCACCGAACGCGCCACCGATCTCGGCGCCCGAGGTGCCGATGTTGACGTTGGCGATGCCGCAGTCGGATCCGTCAGCGGCCATGAAACGTTCCGCCTCCCGTAGGTCCGTGGTGAAGATTGCCGATGAAAGACCCTGCGGTACAGCATTGTTGAGTTCGATCGCCTCATCGAGGGTGTCGTAGGTCAGGACGTAGAGGATCGGCGCGAACGTCTCGTTGTGCACGATCGCGGTCTGCTCGGGCATGCGCACCACCGCCGGTGTCACGTAGTAGGAACCGGCACTGGCCGATTCTCCGAGGTAGACCCGCTCGCCACCGGTCACCTCCCCACCGTCTGCGCGGGCCTGTTCCAGGGCACCCACCATGTCCCGGTAGGACTGTTCGTGGATCAACGGCCCGATCAGCGTTCCGGCGGCGGCTGGGTCGCCCACCGGCAGGCTCCGGTAGGCGGTGATGATCCGCTCCACGAGGGCATCAGCGACCGAATGGTGCGCGATGACCCGGCGCAGCGTCGTGCACCGCTGTCCGGCGGTGCCGGCGGCGGCAAACACAATGCCGCGCACGGCCAGATCCAGATCGGCCGACGGCGTGACGATGGTCGCGTTGTTGCCACCGAGTTCCAGCAGCGCCTTGCCGAATCGCTGGGCCACCCGTGGACCGATCTGCTGACCCATCCGTACCGAACCGGTCGCACTCAGCAGGGCGACCCGCGCATCGTCGACCAGGTGCTCGCCGATCTCGCGTCCGCCCAGCACCAGGAGGCCGACACGCCCCGACACGCCAACATCCGAGGCGGCGCGTTCCAACAGCGCCTGGCACGCGATGGCGGTCAGTGGGGTCAGTTCGGAGGGCTTCCACACCACGGTGTCCCCGCACACCAGCGCGATGGCGGCGTTCCAGGCCCACACCGCGACCGGAAAGTTGAACGCGGTGATGACACCGACCACGCCGAGCGGATGCCAGGTCTCCATGAGCCGGTGCCCGGGCCGCTCGGAGGCGATGGTGCGCCCGTACAGCTGCCGCGAGAGGCCGACTGCGAACTGGCAGATGTCGATCATCTCCTGCACCTCGCCGAGTGCTTCGGAGGTGATTTTTCCGGCCTCGATGGTGACCAGGGTGCCCAGATCGGCTTTGTGCTCGACGAGCAGCTCGGCCAGCCGTGCCACCAGCGCACCGCGCACCGGCGCGGGGGTGACGCGCCAGGCGGTAAAGGCCTGTGCGGCTTCGGCGATCGCGACGTCCGCCTCATTGACCGTGCTCTCGGCGACGGTGAAGAGGACCTCGCCGGTGATGGGGGTGCTGGCCGGCAAGCCATGGGTGCCGGGCGGGTTGAGCGTGACCTCAGCGCCGACGGCCTGCAGTGCCGTACGCACCCGGTCGCGAAGTTGATCGGCCGTGGGTAACAGAGTCTGCACGGAAGTCATGATGCCGCTTTCTCGTAGAGGTCGTACGGATCGTAGATGTGGTGGCCGATGGCGCCGGCCATCCAGTCAAGGCTGTAGTCCGCGGGACCGTCGGTACCAGCGGCTTCGATTTGTGCGTCGCGGTCCAGATTGGACCGGAAGATGCCTGCCGCCGACGCCGGCAGGAAGTCCTCGTAGACAACGGGTTTCGTGGGGTCGCCGGCGCGGTAGTAGGCGAGTCCCTGTTCGGCCATCTCAGCGTCGGTGGTGGGGAAGTACCGGGCCCAGTGTTCCCGATCGGTCATGGCGGCGTCGTAGCGGTCCCGGCCCTTGCGGGTCAACGCCACCCCGCGCGCCTCCACCTCGCCGAAGCGTATCCGCAGTGTCCCGTCGAACACGGTGCCGTCTGCGGTGCGGAACGCCCGCGGCTCGGCCAACGCCCGAAACGATGTCTGCCGCAACAGGACTGGCGGGCCTTCGGTGCGAGGCGGGCCTTGGATGGCGTCGATCATGGTGATGCCGCGGGCGGTCATCCGCCGGTACAGCTCATCGATATCGAGCACTCGCGGGGTGAGGTGGTTGATGTGGGTGGTGCTGACCCCGGCGATATCGGCGGCCACCGCGGACACCTCGCTGAGTTCGTCGTACCAGGCCTTGTCGATGGGCAGGTGGGACAGGGCGAACGCCGCGGCGGCGCGCCGCACGAATTCGTCGGCATCGACTGCCGGACAGCCGTCGACGGCAATCCGGCGGGCCTGGGCGATCAGCGCCGGGTCGAACAGCTGACGTTGCTCGACGAACCGTTGCACGCGGGCTCGCAGATCGGGGGAGAAGAACCGGGTATCCTCGATCGCCAGCATCGAGGTGAACACCCGAAATGGGTTGCGGTCCAGTTCTTTTGAATCGATGGGACGGAACGCGGTCGAGACCACGGGGACCGGCGAGGCCGCCTCGCGCAGGTCGTAGAAACCGACCGGATGCATCCCGAATGCCGCGAACAGGTCCGCGACGTCGGCGAGTTCGGCAGCACTGCCGACCCGGATGGCGCCGTGCCGTTCTGCGGTGACCCGGTCGACGGAACCGAGCCGCTCATCGCCGGCACAGTCCCGGTTCACCGCAGTGCTGACCTCCACCAGCGTGGTATATGCCGGTACTTCGGCGCCGTACATGCTTGATAGTGCGGCGGCGAAAGCGGTGCGTAGCTCCGAGGTTTGGACCGTCATTGGCCACCGCCGGGGTAGTCTCCGGCCATGGCCGAAGGCGAGCAGCTTGACGACGTGGATCGCATCCTGGTGCGCGAGCTGATAGCCGACGGCCGGGCCACACTGGCGCATCTGGCTACGGCGGCGGGGTTGTCGGTGTCGGCGGTGCAGTCGCGGGTGCGTCGGCTGGAATCGCGCGGTGTGATCACCGGATACACCGCCCGGATCAATCCCGAGGCCGTCGGCCGCATGCTGTCGGCGTTCGTTGCGATCACTCCGCTCGATCCTTCCCAACCCGATGATGCCCCCGCCCGGCTGCGACATTTCACCGAAATCGAGTCCTGCCATTCGGTGGCCGGCGAGGAGAGCTACGTCCTGCTGGTGCGTGTTGCCTCGGCGCGGGCGCTGGAAAACCTACTGCAACGGATCCGCACTGCCGCCGGCGTTCGCACGCGAAGCACTATCATCTTACAGACTTTTTACGATGATCAGGTTTGCGTACCGGAATAGTTACTGCCCACTGGCGTGCACACCGTAAATATTACGTTAGGATGGCGGCATGACCGCTGTTCTGACATCTGGTGATGGACTGTCGGCCGGCAGCGCCCGCGACGTCCGTGACGTACTGGGCCGCAGCATCCTGACTGACGGCTTGGACCTCGTCCTGGACCTCGACCGTTCGGGCGGTTCATATCTTGTCGACGCGCGCGACGGCAGTCGGTACCTCGATATGTTCACGTTCTTCGCGTCCTCGGCCCTGGGTATGAATCACCCGGCGTTGGCCGACCCGGCATTTCGGGCCGAACTGGCGCAAGCGGCGGTGAACAAGCCGAGTAATTCCGACGTCTACACGGTTCCGATGGCACGCTTCGTGCAGACTTTCGCGCGGGTGTTGGGCGACCCGGCGCTACCGCATCTGTTCTTTGTCGACGGCGGGGCATTGGCCGTCGAGAACGCGCTGAAGGTGGCGTTCGACTGGAAGAGCCGGCTCAATGAATCCCGCGGGATTGACCCGTCGTTGGGCACCCGGGTGCTGCATCTGCGCGGCGCCTTCCATGGCCGCAGCGGCTACACGATGTCGCTGACCAATACCGACCCCAACAAGGTGGCGCGTTTCCCGAAGTTCGACTGGCCGCGCATCGACCCGCCGGTGGTGGCGCCCGGCGTGGATATCGCTGCCCTGGAGCGTGAATCGCTGCGGCAGGCCCGCGTGGCGTTCGAGGCGTACCCGCACGACATCGCCTGTTTCATCGCTGAGCCGATCCAGGGTGAGGGTGGTGACCGGCATATCCGCGCCGAATTCTTCGCCGCGATACGGGATTTGTGTGACGAATTCGACGCGCTACTGATCTTCGATGAGGTGCAGACCGGTTGCGGAATGACCGGAACCGCTTGGGCCTACCAGCAATTGGGGGTCACGCCCGATGTGGTGTCCTTCGGGAAGAAGACTCAGGTGTGCGGGGTGATGGCAGGCAGGCGTGTCGACGATATCGCCGACAACGTCTTCCACGTCAGCTCGCGGATCAACTCCACCTGGGGTGGCAACCTCACCGACATGGTGCGGGCTCGCCGCATTCTCGAGGTGATCGAGGCGGACGGGCTGATCGACAACGCCGTCAGGTTGGGATGGTATCTGGTTGGCCGGTTGCGTGGTCTGGCAGGCGAATTTCCTTCTCTGGTGCTCGATCCGCGCGGGCGCGGCCTGATGTGTGCTTTCAGCATGCCGTCGGCCGGGCAGCGCGATGAGGTGATCCGGCGGTTATGGGAGCGGCATGTCATTCTGCTGGCCAGTGGCGTGGACTCTGTGCGCTTCCGGCCCGCGCTCACGGTGTCCCGGGCTGAGATCGACGAAGCCGTGCAAGCGGTGCGAGAGGTGCTACGCACGCTCGACTGATTCCTCGCGGAATTCACGCCCGCCGGGTCTCGGTGTGCTGTCGGATCAAACCGCGAAGTCGCGTCAGCTCGGAGCCGCTGACCAGGGTGCAGTCGTGCAGTTCGGCCAATTTCCTTGCGGCAGGGGTGAAGTCGTTGTTGGTGACCACCATGGTGTGTGTGCACTCCTGCATCGGTGCACCGGCGACCACTTCCTGTACGGCGCCTGGGCCCACCGGCCGGGACAGCCTTTTGCATTGAATGGCAAGCCGATTGGGCCTCGTGCCGACGATCAGATCGACGCCCCAGTCCCCGGATAGCTCGGTCATGATCACCGGGACGCCGCAGGACCGGGCTATGCGAGCGATGTAGTCCTCGAATTCGGTGCCGGACATGTCGTGCACCGGGTCCTCGCGGCGGCTCGGCGTGCGCAGGCCGGCCAGAAAATGTGGTGCGCCGGCCGCCAACAGCGCCGTGGCCACCGCGATGGTCGTCGCGACCGGCCCGCTCAGGCCGTGCAGGTATGCCGCGATCCCGGCCACAGCGCCCAGGGCGACGAACAGCTTGATCCGCACTGGAGCATCGTAGGTGGTCGGTCCGACAAGCCGAGACTGCGTGCGTGCAGTGAAAGTTCGAGTAAGTGCCGGCTGGAATGCAGTTTCGGCGGTGGGGTCTTTACATGACCGCGTGCCGCGTGATCTGCAATCTGCGGGTTGCAAGATGGTTGAACGTATGCAACTCTTGAGTTGCACATGTCCACCACCTGAAGGAGAATCATGGACACTCTGGACATCACCCGCACCATCGACATCAACGCACCGATTCAAAGGGTGTGGGATGCCCTGACAAAGGCCGATCTGATCGCCCAGTGGTTCGGTGACTCAGCGGAATTCGAGGCTAGCCCCGGAGGTACCGGGTTCTTCGGCTGGAACACCCACGGCAAGTTCCGGGTCCTGGTTGAACAGGTCGAGGCGCCGCACACGCTGGTCTACCGGTGGGCGCATCGCGAAGCCGACGCCGAACCGGCGCCCGGAAACTCCACGATGGTGCGCTTCGACCTCACGGAGATCGATGGCGGTACCCGATTGGACCTGTGCGAGAGCGGCTTTGAGAACCTGACTGATCCGACGACGGCGCATGCCGAGAACAGCGGCGGTTGGACGGCGGAGCTCGGCGACTTGGTGGAGTACCTCCGGGCGTCGGCGTGACCGACACCCGCGTGCCGGCGGTGCTGGCGGTGCTGGCCGACGAAACCCGGTGGCGGATCCTCACCGAGCTGGGGGCCGACGACCTGTCCGCCAGTGCGCTGGCGGGCCGGTTGCCGGTGAGCCGACAGGCTATCGCCAAGCACCTGTCGGTGCTGGCCGAGGCCGGGCTGGTCGAGCCGGTCCGGGTTGGTCGGGAGATTCGCTACCGTGCCCTGGGCGCCAAGCTCAGCGCGTTGGGCAGCGAGTTGGAAACCATTGGCAGGCAATGGGATCGGCGACTGGCCGCGATCAAGCGGATTGCCGAGGGCGGGCTGGCGCCGTAGCGGCGATCGGGCGCATACTGGGGGTTGGCGGTGATATCGATGCCTTACGAGTTCCGCGAGGACGACCCCAGTGTGCATCAGGCCGCGCGGTTCGCTCTGGTGACGGGGACGCTCGGCGTCGCGTTGCAGGTGCTGGCCGCTGTCTGGGTGAAGCACTGCCACGGTTTCGACTCTGCGGCGTGCACCATGCCGTATCGCACCATGCTGGCGCTGGCGTCGCCGGTGATCCTGTTCGCCGGTGGGGTGTGGGCCTTTGTGCGCACCTACCGGGCGTGGCGGCACTACCAGGTCTGGTTTGCCTGGCAGGGCGCCGGCTGGTTCCTGTTGCTACTGATGTCGGTGGTGCTGACAGTGAGCCTGCCGGTGCTCGCTGCTGTGACGCAGTACGGCTAGCCCAGCATTGCGTCGGCGAACCGGCGCACCGCGTCGGCGCCGGTCGCCGCGGCGTCGTCGAAGCCGGCCCGGGTTCGAACGTCGATCACCCGGGTCGCGGGATCGAGCGTCACCTCGGCCAGCAGCTCGCCGGTCGTCGGTTCGCAGACTGCCCACGAGTACAGGGTGTCGGATTCCCATTGCGCCGCACGGGTTTCCACGTGGCCGGGGGAGTGCTCACCCAGGTCGGCGAGGCTGGGCCGGTCGTCCATCCGGTCATCGGCGCGCAGCGCGCGCAGATACCAGGCGCCGGCGTTGATCTCGATGGGTTGCACGAAACACTCCTCCAGAATGCACTCAGGGCTGCGATCCGAAGTGGATCACAGCCCTGAGTACGAAACCAACTACCAGCTCGCCGAGATCGACGAACGGGCCGGATTTACTCGCACTTTGCGGCCCGTTCGTCCGTTTGGGCGAAAAGAGACAGCTAGTCCTTCAGCTCGGCGATGACGGTGCCCTGGGTGATGGCGGCGCCGGCCTCGACCGACAGGCCGGTCACGGTGCCGTCCTTGTGCGCGGTCACCGGGTTCTCCATCTTCATCGCCTCCAGCACCACGATCAGATCACCCGCGGCGACCTGCTGGCCCTCCTCGACGGCGACCTTCACCACGGTGCCCTGCATCGGCGCGGTGACCGCGTCGCCCGAAGCGGCCTTGCCACCGCCACCACCGCGCTTGCGCGGCTTCGGCTTCTTTCGAATGGCCCCGCTCGCACCGCCGGCGGCGCCACCGCCACCACCGATGGCCAGATCGCCGGGCAGCGACACCTCGACGCGGCGGCCGCCGACCTCGACGACGACCTTGTGCCGCGGTGCGGCATCGTCCTCGTCCAGTTGCTCGCCACCGGTGAACGGCTCGACCGTGTTGTCCCACTCGGTCTCGATCCAGCGGGTGTGCACGTCGAACTTCTCGCCGTCACCGATGAAGGCGGGGTCGGAGACCACGGCCCGGTGGAACGGGATCACGGTCGCCAGGCCCTCGACGTTGAACTCCGCCAGGGCACGCCGCGAGCGGGCCAGAGCCTCGTCGCGGCTGGCGCCGGTGACGATCAGCTTGGCCAGCATCGAGTCGAACTGACCGCCAATAACAGACCCAGTCTGAACTCCGCTATCCATGCGGACGCCGGGGCCGGTCGGAGCCTCGAACTTGGACACCGGACCGGGAGCGGGCAGGAAGCCGCGGCCGGCGTCCTCACCGTTGATGCGGAACTCGATGGAGTGGCCGCGCGGGGCCGGGTCCTCGGTGATGTCCAGGGCCTCGCCGTTGGCGATCTTGAACTGCTGCAGCACCAGGTCGATGCCCGAGGTCTCCTCGGTGACCGGGTGTTCCACCTGCAGACGGGTGTTGACCTCGAGGAAGGAGATCAGGCCGTCCTGGCCGACCAGATACTCGACGGTGCCGGCGCCGTAGTAGCCGGCTTCCTTGCAGATGCGCTTGGCGGACTCGTGGATCTCCTTGCGCTGCGCGTCGGTCAGGAACGGCGCCGGGGCCTCCTCGACCAGCTTCTGGAAGCGGCGCTGCAGCGAGCAGTCGCGGGTACCGGCGACCACGACGTTGCCGTGTGTATCGGCGATGACCTGAGCCTCGACGTGGCGCGGCTTGTCCAGGTAACGCTCGACGAAGCATTCACCGCGACCGAAGGCGGCGACGGCCTCACGGGTCGCCGACTCGAACAGCTCGGGAATCTCCTCGAGGGTGCGCGCCACCTTCATGCCGCGGCCACCGCCACCGAATGCGGCCTTGATGGCCACCGGTACGCCGTACTCCTTGGCGAAGGCGACGACCTCGTCGGCGTTCTTGACCGGGTCCGGGGTGCCCGGGACCAGCGGTGCGTTGGCCTTGGCGGCGATGTGCCGCGCGGTGACCTTGTCACCCAGGTCGCGGATGGACTGCGGGCTGGGGCCGATCCAGATCAGGCCGGCGTCGAGGACGGCCTGGGCGAAGTCGGCATTCTCGGACAGGAAGCCGTAGCCCGGGTGGATCGCGTTGGCACCGGACTTGGCGGCGGCGTCGAGGATCTTCTCGAACACCAGGTACGACTCGGCGGAGGTCTGGCCGCCCAGCGCGAAGGCCTCGTCGGCAAGCCGCACGTGCGGCGCATCGGCGTCCGGCTCGGCGTAAACGGCGACGCTGGCCAGTCCGGCGTCCTTGGCGGCCCGGATGACCCGGACGGCAATCTCTCCACGGTTGGCGACGAGCACCTTGGAGATCTTGGAACTGGCGTGGCTGGCCACAGTGCCTCCTGACGGCGGTTCTCTAAGAAATGTCTTTAAGAATGTATCGCGTGCAGTGTAAGGCCAAACACAGCGGATCCCCTTCTCGGGTGGCGCGCCGCCGGGAGACCAGTCGCTGAAGTCTCCGAAACAGCCTGATTTGCCCGGACTTTCTCGTCTGTTGGTGCGGGTGGGCAATACTGGCAATACTGACTGCAGCGGTCCCGGCAGGGAGCCACTAGTAAAGGGGGCACCGTTGTTCGTCGAGCCACAGGCATCAGACCCGGAATTGATCGCGCGCAAGCGGCAGGTGAACCCGAACGTCCGGATCCCACCGAAAATGGAATGGGTCACTGACGCCGACGGCAACATCATCAAGCACAAGCTGCCGGGGGAATCCCTCTGGGACCGAATCCGGGACACCTACGCCGCGCTGTTCTACAGCTCGGTCGTCACCCACATTCCGTTCCACTTCATCCGGCTGGGATATCTGCGACTGTTCGGCGCCTCGATCGGTAAGGACACCTCGATCGGTCGCGGTACCAGTGTCTGGTCGATTCCCTACCTGGTGATCGGCGACCGCGTCTCCATCGGATTCCGGTGCCTGCTCGACGCCCGGGCCGGCATCGCGATCGGCAACGACGTGGTCATCGCCAGCGACACCCACATCATCGCCGGCGGGCACGACATCAACCATCCGAACTTCGTGCCGGCGCCGAACCCGCCGGACCCGATCGTGATCGACGACCACGTCTGGATCGCCACCCGGGCGATGATCCTGCCCAGCCTGCTCGGCCGGGGCGCGGTGGTAGCCGCGCACACCGTGGTCAACAAAGAGGTGCCGCCGCTCGGGATCGTCGGCGGCGTGCCGGGCAAGATCATCGGTCAACGCAACCCGGACGCGCTGCAGTACAGCGGAAAGTTCAAGCTGCCGTTCTTCTGAGCCGCGCTCAGCGCTAACCGCCGCGGCTCGTGCCTCGCCGCTTGATTGTCACGCGGCCTCGCGCAGGCGACGTTTGATCCGGGTCAGCATTGCCGACATCCCCCGTAGCCGCAGCGGGCTGATCAGCTTTGCCAGCCCCAGGTCTGCATAGAAGTCATCGGGGACGGCCAGGATGTCGGACGCCGGCAGGCCGTCCAGCCCAGCGGCGAGGATCGCGGCGAAGCCACGCGTCGTCGGTGCTTCGGCCGGGGCGCTGAAGAACAGCCGCACGTGCTCGGGATCGACGGCGTCGACGTGCAGGAACAACGGCGACTGGCACTCCGGCACCGGCTCCATCGCGGCTTCTTCCAGCGACGGCGGCAGTGCTGGGAGTTCATTGGCGAACTCCAGCAACAGCGCCAGCTTGTCCTGCCCCTGCATCTCGGCGAACTCCGACACCACCTCGGCCAGGGCCTCGGGCAGGGTCACGAAGGTGCGTCGCCTGGCTGCTCGCCGGCCACCACCGGAACCCGCACCGCGTTACCCCACTCGGTCCAGGAGCCGTCGTAGTTGCGGACGCCGGGCAGGCCGAGCAGATGGGTCAGGACGAACCAGGTGTGGCTGGAGCGCTCGCCGATGCGGCAGTACGCGACGGCCCGGTCGTCGGGGGAGATGAAGCTGTACAGCTCGTCGAGCTCGGCCCTGCCGCGGAACCGGCCGCTGTCGTCGACGGCCTTTGCCCACGGGACCGACCGCGCGGTGGGGATATGACCGCCGCGCAGGGCGCCCTCGTCCGGATAGTCGGGCATGTGGGTGCGCTCGCCCGTGTACTCCTGCGGCGAGCGGACGTCGATCAGCGGCTCTTTGCCGAGGATGGCGAGCACGTCGTCCTTGAAGGCCCGGATCGGCCCGTCGTTGCGCGCGACGACGGGGTACCCCGAGGTCTGCTTGCTCGGCACGTCCAAGGTGGTGTCGCGGCCATTGGTGATCCACAGATCCCGGCCGCCGTCGAGCAGCCGGACATCCGGGTGTCCGAACAACGTGAACACCCACAGCGCGTAGGCGGCCCACCAGTTGCTCTTGTCGCCGTAGATGACCACCGTGTCGTCCCGGCTGATGCCCTTGCGATCCATCAGGGCGGCGAACTGCGCTCCGTCGATGTAGTCGCGGACGTGCGGGTCATTGAGGTCGAGATGCCAGTCGATCTTCACCGCGCCGGGGATGTGGCCGGTGTCGTAGAGCAGGACGTCTTCATCGGACTCGACAATGGCCAGACCGGGCCGTCCGATGTTGCCGGACAGCCAGTCGGCGGTCACCAGTCGATCGGGATGCGCGTAGGTGGCGAAAGCGGGATGTGAGTCTGCGGGCAGCGGCACACTGTGAGCGTACCTACGCCCGAAATGCGGCGACGACCCGTAAGGTCGAAACTTGTTTGCGTAGCAGCTGCCGCGGTATGAAAACAGCCGTCTCCCACAGGGCTGACCGGAGGGATTGAGGATTTGCCAGAGAAATACGATGTCGGAATCATCGGCCTTGGCTACGTCGGGCTGACCCTGGCCACGGTGTTGGCCGAGGCGGGCAATTCTGTGGTCGGAATCGAGACCCGTCAGGAATTGGTCGACATGACCAATCAGGGTTTGCCGCATTTCACCGAAACCGGCCTGCCCGACGCGCTCGAGGGCGTCACCCGATTCGGGAAGCTCAAGGCCGTCACGGGATTCGATGACAGCTTCACCTGCGACACCTACATCATCACGGTCGGCACCCCGTTGTCCGCCGACGGTGTGGCCCGGGTCGACATGATCGAAGCCGCGGCCCGCGACATCGCGGGCAACATGCAGGACGGGGCGCTGGTGATCCTGCGCTCGACGGTCAAGGTGGGTACCACCCGCGATGTCGTGGCGCCGATTCTGACCGCCAGCGGCAAGCGCTTCGACATCGCGATGTGCCCGGAGCGCACGCTGGAAGGCAAGGCACTGCAGGAACTGCGCGAACTGCCGCAGATCGTCGGCGCCGACGATCCGGCTGTTGCCGACCGCGCCGCTGCGGTGTTCCGCCGGCTCACCAGCTCGATCGTCCTGGTCTCCGATATCGAGACCGCCGAGATCATCAAACTGGTCAGCAACACTTTTCGCGATGTGCAGTTCGCATTTGCCAACGAAGTCGCCCGGGTCTGCGATGCCTTCGGAGTGAGCGCCTACGAGGTGATCTCGGCCGGCAAGCTGGGCTACAACCGCACCAACATCCCGTTGCCGGGTTTGGTCGGCGGGCCGTGTCTGGAGAAGGACCCGCACATCCTCATGGAGAGCGTGCGGGAGCGGGGCGTGACGCTGGACATCACCGCCGCCGGCCGGCTGGTCAATGAGCGGCAGCCCGCCGAGACGGTGCGCTTCATCAGCAGCGAGATAGCGCGCCGGGGACTGAGCTCGGGTTCAGAAGGGCCGCTGCGAATCAACTTGCTGGGCATGGCGTTCAAGGGCCAGCCCGAGACCAGTGATCTGCGCGGGTCGATGTCGATCAAGGTGTTCAATGAGTTGAAGGCCGCGCACCCCGACGCCGAGATCGGCGTGTACGACCCGGTCACCCCGAATGACGTTCTGGCCGAAGCATTTCCGGGCCACCGCGTGTACAACCGGTTCGGTGATGCGGTGAGTGGCGCGGACGTCGTCGTGCTGGGCAACAACCACCCGTCGCTGGGCACCATCTCGCCGCGCAGCATCAGCGAATTCATCAGGCCCAACGGGTTCATCTTCGACTACTGGAACCACTACAGCCACCTGCCGGCCACCGAACTTGGCGACAGTTACTTCGCCGTGGGTCGCAGCGGACGGGTGGTCGACTATGTCTAAGCGCGTTGTCGTCACCGGTGGCGGCGGATTCATCGGTGCGTATCTGGTCAAGCAACTGGTCTGGGACGGCTGGCAGGTCGCGGTCGTGGACTCGATGGTCCGCGGCGACGCCAGCCGATTCGCCGAAGTCGCTTCGGACGTCGAGCTCTTCACCTGCGACGTGCGCGACCAGGAGGCACTCGAGAAGGCATTTGTCGGCGCCGAGGTGGTCATGCATCTGGCCGCCATCAACGGCACAGAGAACTTCTACAAGCAGCCGGAGCTCGTGCTCGACGTGGGCCTGCGCGGCGCGCTGGCGGTGACTAACGCCGGCCGGGCCGCGGGAGTGCCCGACCTGATCGTCGCCTCGACCGCCGAGGTCTACCAGACGCCGGCGATCATCCCCACCCCGGAAACCATTCCGTTGATGCTGCCGGACAGCCTCAATCCCCGGTACTCCTACGGTGGCGGCAAGATCGTCAGCGAGTTGATCGCCTTCAACTATGGGCAGGACCACTACCGACAGGTGCAGGTTTTCCGGCCGCACAACGTGTTTGGCCCCAACATGGGTTGGAAGCACGTCGAGCCGCAGTTCATCCTGCGGGCACTGGGGTGCCAGGAGGCCGGTGACCCGGCATTCCCGATCCAGGGCGACGGCAGCGAGACGCGCTCGTTCTGCTACGTCGACGACGTCGTCCAGGGCATCCTGACAATGTACGAAAAGGGCGGGCACCGCGAGATTTACCACATCGGCAGCGACGAGGAACTCTCCGTTCGGGAGCTGGCGACGCGGATCGGGCGGGCCGTCGGAGTCGAGCTGGAGATCCAGCCCGGTGAGTTGCAGGCGGGTGGCACACCGCGCCGATGCCCGGACATCTCGAAGATGCGGGCACTGGGCTGGTCGCCGCAGGTAGCCCTCGACGACGGCCTGGGGCGCACCGTGGCGTGGTACCGCGAGCACCGAAATGATGTGCCGGCCAACGATTTGATGTAATCAGGCGATGCGGGTGAGCTCACGGATGGTCGCACTGGCCATCATCGCGGTGCTGGTGGGTTCCGGGTTGGTGGCGTTGATCTTTACCCTCACCCACCGGGACCCGGGCCCCACGCAGGCCAAACCGACGACTCAACTGCCGATGGTGGGCAAGGCTGCGCTGGAGCAGGCGATTCACGATGCCTTCACCAGTCAGCCGCCGCAGGCGGTGATCTGCGAGCACGGCCTGATCGCGCAGGTCGGGCAGAGCACCCGGTGTGACGTCACCATGTCAGCCGCCTACGGCATCCAGCCGACCGTGACCGTGTCGGGGGTCGACAACGGCAAGGTCAGCTACTCGATGACCCCTGCCGTGTCGAAGACACAGCTGGAAGCTGCGGTGACGGACATGGTGACCCGCACGCGCAAGACCGCACCGGATACCGTTGTCTGTCTGTCGGGGCTCGAGGGAAAGCAGGGGGCCACCGCGCTCTGCGACATCACCGCAGCAGGTTTCACCAGTCGGCGCACTGTGCTGGTGGGCGAAGTTTCCGGGCTGGCGATGAATTACGGCCTGACGCCCGTGCTGGAGAAGTCGGTCGCCGAATCCTCACTGGCCGCGCAGTTGCGCCAGAGCGGCCGCAGCCCGGATGCGGTGACGTGTGTCGGCGATGTGGACAGCAAGGTCGGCGCCACCCAGCGGTGTACCGCGGTCACCGCCGGCCAGAGCCATGACTACACACTGACCGTGACCGCCGTGTCTGACGGCAAGGTGTCATTCACCTATCGCGCGACGAATTGAACCGCCGTGTGCAGCGCCCATTCGTGGGTAGCGGAACATCGCGAGCCATCCGCAGGCCGAGCGGCACCGAATCGCAGATGAGGGCGATGCGACTCGGAGGTTTCATGGGGATCGAGTACATCAGCACAGACCCGAGGACTACGCTCCACCCGCTCGATTCGTCGACGAATTTGGCCGCGACGGGTTGCGTTCGCTCCCAGCGAATTTGATCGGGCATTGGCGTCATGAACATCGCTTCGGCCTCATGACAGATCAACCGACCGCGATGCTCACCGGGAGGTCGACCCGATGATCGACGCACAGCGACAACTGATCGTCGAAGCGCCGGCGAACGCCGTCTTCACCTACTTGGCTGACTTCACCACCACCGAACAGTGGGATCCCGCTACCGTGAGTACCACCCGCATCTGCGGTGCCGGCGGTGTGGGCACCCGCTACGTGAACACGTCGCGATTCGCCGGCCGCACTTCTGAGATCACCTACGAGGTGACCAGCGTGACGCCGGGGCAGTCGATCGAACTGCGTGGGGTGAACCAATTCCTGATCGCACGTGACACCATCACCGTGAGCCCGCAGTCCGACGGAACCCACATCACCTACCGGGTCAGGTTCGCCTTTCAGGGCTGGCTGCGGTGGATCGAGCCGCTGCTCCAGTTGGCGGTCGGGCACCTACTCGACGACGGGGCGCGCGGGCTCCGCCGCGAACTGGCACGAATCTGATTCAGCGTCAGTCGAAGTCGTCACAACCCGACAGCTGCTGTGCAGTACTGCCATACCTGCTGCAGTTGTGCGTCGGTGTAGTGGGTCGTAGGCAGATAGTGCGTGGGACGGACCCGGCGGTCGTGCCAGAACTGTCCTGAGATCGGCGCCGGGCTGGTCGTGGTCAACCAGACCGCAGTGTCGGCGGCCTGCTCCGCGGTGCGCAGGATCGGCCGCGTCAGGCGGCGAAACGCGGGTAGTGATTGGGCGACGCCCGGCGTGTCGGCCCAACCGGGATGCATGGCAGCCACCGTCACCGGCGGTTCGGACCAGCGCCGCGCCAGCAGTGGTGTCAGTGCAACCTGAATGCGCTTACTGCGCGCATAGGCGGTCGCGCCACGGTAATGCCCTTGCCGGTACTCGATGTCATCGACCGGAAGCGGCTGGGTGTACATGCCACCAGAGGACATCAGCACAACCCGCGGGTCGGGTGCGGCGGCCAGCGCGGGCAGCAGGAGCTCGGTCAGCAGCAGTGGGCCGAGAACGTGAGTGGCCAACGAAAGCTCGTGTCCTTCAGCGCTTTCCGTTCGGTGCTCGGGCATTACCCCGGCGTTGTGGATAATCGCGTCCAACCGTGGATACCGCTGCATGAGCGGGCCCGCGCAGGAGCGGACCGCGGCCAGGTGCGACACGTCGCATACTTCCACCGCCACATCGGCCTCCGGCGCGACGGTGAGCACGTCGCGCCGGGCGGCCTCGCCGCGGGCCAGGTCGCGCACCGTCATCAACACCGCCGCGCCGAGCGTTGCGAGTTGCGTGGCAATGGCCTTGCCGATGCCCGAATTCGCGCCGGTGACCATGACCGTGGTGCCATCGAGTGCGTGGGCCGGCACGTCTGGCTTCGGCCAGAGCCGTTTCCGGACGGCCAAACCCAGCCGCGAATATCCCAGTACGACGGTGCGGTCGAGGAGTTCGTCGAAAAATGCGTCGACTGTCATGGTCGGGTCAGTGAGACGACGACTACCGGCGTGCTCGTCGGTTGACTGGACCCGGACCCGGGTTCGACCGTGACGGCAACCTTGGTGGCCGAGTTCAACGCCGGCACCACTTCGCCACCTGGGGGCGGCATGGTGTCCGCACCCATGGTGCCTGCCGACCGCGGGTTCCCCGACTCCGCCAGGAACCACATCTGATACACGTGTCCGGCGGGCGGTGGTGGCACATTGGCCATTGCCACCACGACGGCATTCGCCTGCGTTGACGCGCTGAGCGTCATGGTGCCGCCGGCGACCGCCGCGGAGAACGTGCGAATGTCGGGCGTGGACAGGACCTGCGCGACGGTCGGCTGCGCCGGGTGATGGGTGAATCGCTGGGCGACCACCGTCGTGCCGATCACGATCGCGCAGACCGCGGCCGCGGCCGCCACCACCCGGATGATCAACCGTTGTCGTCGAATGCGCTTGAGCGCCAATTCATCCGAACCGTTGTCCGGTGATTGGCCGGTGATGGCCTGCAGTAGGCGGGCCCGCAGCCGAGGTGGGGGAGTCACCGCATCGCCGGCAGTCACTCGGGCGATCGTCTCCTGAGTATCGCTGACAATCCGGGAGAATGCCTGCGCCGTGTGCGGCGCGGCGATGCCGAGACGACCGGCGATCTCCGAGCGTTCGGCCTCGGACACCGCATCGAGCGCGTAAACGTACGCCAGATCGAGCAATTGCTGTTCGTCTTCGGTGTAGCTGTCAGGCATCGACGCCCACCCCCAAGCAGTTCTTCAGGCGGATCAGTCCGTCCCGGATGCGGGACTTGATGGTGGGCAGCGTGACATCCAGGTGCTCGGCGACTTCCCGGTAGGTGTGCCCGCTGTAGTACGCCAGCCCGATGGCCTCCCGCTGGACGTCGGTCAACCCGCTGAGACAGTCGGTGACCTGCTGCTCATCGAGTCGCTGGCCCACTTCGTCGGCGACGGTGTCGTGCTCACGGCCCAGGTTCGAGGCCCCATAAGCGTGGTTGCGGTCTGCTGCCGACTGCTCGGACCGGACCCGATCGACACTCCGACGGTGGGCGAGTGTCAGAAGCCAGCCGATCGGACTGGCCAGAGTCGGGTCGTACTGTCGTGCCGCCGACGTCCACACCTGCAGGTACACCTCTTGTGTCACATCCTCGGCCAGAGTTTGGTTGCGCACAACTCGATTGGCCAGCCCGAACACTCGGGCGGAGGTCAGATCGTAAAACTCGGCGAATGCGGCCCGGTCTCCGTTCGCGATCGCGGTCAATCGGGCTCCGAGATCGGCGGCATCGCGGGAAGCGCGCACCCGGCCGGACCCAGGCGGCGACTCGGCGGTGTTGGCGGGATCGCCGTCCATGCCGGAATCGTCGCACAGCTGCAGGTGAGCCGTGTCCGTTCGGCTGGGACGGCCGGGCCTCGGTGGCGTGGTCACGCTCCGACTCGCGGCTCGAGGACCACCTGGTGCAGATCGAGGTAGCCCGAGGCGAAGCCGGCCTCCGAGTAGGCAAGGTAGAAGCGCCACATGCGACGGAATATGCGGTCGAACCCCAGTGCGTCCGCGCCGGCGCTGTTCGCGGTGAACCGCTGCAGCCACAGCCGCAGAGTGTGGGCATAGTGCGGCCCGAATGACTCGCGGTTGACGATGCGCAGCCTGGTGTGGGTGGCGATCGTGCGTTCGAACAGTTCGACCGATGACAGGAAGCCGCCAGGGAAAATGTACTTGTGTACCCACGTGTAGGTGTTGCGGGAGGCCAGCATTCGTTTGTGCGGCATAGTGATCAGCTGTAGACCTATCCGCCCGTCGCCGTCGAGGAGGCGATCGAGGGTGCGCAGGTAGGTGGGCAGGTAGCGGTACCCGACGGCCTCGATCATCTCGATGGAGACGATGGCGTCGTAGCTTCCGCTGACGTCCCGGTAGTCGCACAATTCGACGGTGATCCGGTCTGACAACCCCGCCGCCGCGATGCGCTCACGGGCCAGCAGTTGCTGCTCGCGGGACAGCGTGACCGTGTGGACCTGCGCCCCGCGCTGCGCGGCGCGAATCGCCAATTCGCCCCAGCCGGTGCCGATTTCGAGTAGTCGCGTGCCGACGCCGACGCCGGTGGCATCGAGTAGCCGGTCGATCTTGCGGTGTTGTGCGGCGGTCACGTCGCGCCAGTCAGGAACCGGGTCAAGGGTGTCGAACACCGCGCCGGAGTAGGTCAGCGTGGGGTCGAGGAACAGGCTGAAGAACTCGTTGGACAAGTCGTAGTGATGAGCGATGTTCGCCCGCGCATCCGAGCGGGTGCCGCGGTGGTTGCGCGGTGTCCGTGGCAGGAGCACCGATCGTAGGCCTTGTAACGCGGCAGGTACGACCGTATCGATGCGGGAGGCCAGTGCGGTCAGCACGGCGGTCAGCTCCGGCGCCGACCAGTCGCCGGCCATGTATGCCTCACCGAAACCGATCAAGCCGCTGTTGGCGATGCGGCCGAAGAAATCGTCGGGCCGGTGCAACAGCATTCGCGGTGCGGTCGGGACCGACTCGTCGACGGCTCCCAGCAGGGTGCCGTCCGGATACTCCACCCGCACTGGAAGATCCCGTACCGCAGCCCGGAACATCGCGCGTACGACCGGGGAACCCAGCCTGGCGCGCAGGCCGCCGGGGGCCTCGGCGATCTCGGTCCAGCGTGCGGGCAGGCACGGTTCGTACGCCGGTCCGTCGTGTAGCTGGTTCGTCGTCACAGGGCGGCCTCCTGGGGTCGGGGTTGCAGTGGCAGTCCGCGTGCCCACAGACGCACGCCCTGCCAGCGGACGCGTGCCGCCACCATGAGCGGTGCCAACGGTGCGGTCAGCGTGGCTCTCAACACTGTGGCGGTGCGCGCGGGGTGGATGGATCCGGTCCAGGCGGCGGTGAGGATCAACCCGCCGGACAAGTCGTGAAGCCTGATCGTCACGGAGAGCCGGTCACGGGTCGGCTCGGGAGTTCGCAGCACATATCGGCCGCTCACCGGGTTGAAGGGCGAGACGTACAACGCCTTGGGCACGGTCACCTCGCCGCGATGATCGACCCGCAGCAAATATCGGTGCCGCCCCCGGTAGGTGTTGTGCACCTCGGCGATGACGCAGACCAGTGCGCCGTCAGGGTCGTGGCACCAATACAGGGTCAGCGGATTGAACACGAAGCCCAGTACCCGTGCATTGGCCAGCATGCGGATTCGGCCGCCGCGCAGGTTGATCCCGTGTTCGCCGAGATAGGCGTCGACATTCTCGCGCAGCGTGCAGTGCGGATCGCCGACGTGGTCGGCGGCGCGAAACCGCGCCAGCGGCCGTAGCAGGCGGGGTAACTCGGGCAGCGCGTCGAGGTCGACCAGCCAGCTGTAGCTGCGGTAGGTGAATGCGTGGCGCACGGGCACATTACGCGCGTGGTGGATTCGCGTTCGCACGATCTGGGATGCGTTCATACGGCACTGCCCACCGGCCGAATCACCGGGGGTACCGGACCGCTCCACCTGCCGCCGAGTCGCTCGGCGGCCGCGACACCCGACGCCGCGCCGTCTTCGTGAAAACCCCATCCGTGATAGGCGCCGGCGAACGCAAGGCGGTGATCGCCCAGGGCGTCCAGACGTTGCTGCGCGGCCCGGAATTCGGGGGTGTACTGCGGATGGTCGTAGATCATCGTGTCGATCACCTGGGTCGGGTCGACCCGATCTCCGCCGCCCAGCGTCACCACGAAATGGCGATCGGTGATTCCGGCGAGTCGCTGCAGGCGGTTGAGGTCATAGCTGACCAGGACCTGCTCGGCCCGTACGTCGCAGGAGGGCATCCGGTAATTCCACGACGCCCGGGCGCCGCGGCGGCGCGGTAGTAGCGACGTATCGGTATGCAGCACTGTGTGATTCAGCGAGTAACGCAACGCTCCGAGTACCTCGGCCTCGTCCGGCGTTGGCTGGTCGAGCATCGCCAGTGCCTGATTCGGGTGGGTCGCGATCACTGCGGCATCGAACTGCTCGACCCGGTCTGCATCGTCGCGCACCGTCACTCCGTCCGGTTGGCGGGTGACGGTGCGCACCGGCACGCCGAGGCGCACCGCCGGCAGCCGCGTGGTGATCGCTTACACCTACCGTGCAGAAACTACCGTCACCGTGTGCCAGGTGGGTGACCGGAACACTGTCAGCATCCCGTGGTGGTCGAGGAACGTCAGCAGGTAGTCAGCCGGGTAGTCGAGCGCGACATTCGGCGGGCATGACCAGACTGCAGCCACCAGCGGCACTACGAAATGTGCAATGAAGTAGCTGGAAAACCTTGACGCGGAGAGAAATTCACCCAGAGTACAGCCGTCGTCGGCAGGGCGGTCCAGCTCGGCGCGAGCCAACCGGTGGAAGCGGGTCACCTCGGCGAGCAGGTGCAGGTAGCGTGCGGAGAACAGGGCGCCCGGTGTGGCGAACAGGCCGGTCGGACCTTTGCCGCCGGCATACTCCAGTCCGCATCCTTCGCAGCAGACCGACATCGACATGTCGGATTCCTGCGTGTCGACGCCCAACTCGGCAAACAACCGCAGCAACGTCGGGTAGGTGCGGTCGTTGTGCACGATGAATCCCGAATCGACTCCGACCCGCTCGACCCCGCCTTGGCGGGCCGGCAATTCATGGGTGTGAGCATGACCGCCGCACCGCGACTGCGCCTCGTACAAAGTGACCTCGCTATCGCGTGCGAGCACCCAGGCGGCGGTCAGCCCCGCTACGCCGCTCCCGATCACTGCAATTCGCCGCACCGCATCCGTCCTTCCTGGTTTGTCACCAGAGGTTCGGTGCGCTCACCCGCGCGGATGGGTCGGACTTATCGCGAAATCGACGACCACGGACGCTGCGGCAGCGTCAACGGCACTGCGGCAGCCGCGGCATGTTGCGGCCTGGAGGTCTCAGGCGGTGCCAGGTGCAGAGGCCGGTCGGTTGGTCGTCCATAAGGTGGCGATCGGCAGGCCGAGTTGAGCCAGCATGGTCCGCAGCAGCGGCAGGCTCAGCCCGATCACATTCGATGGGTCGCCCTCGATGCGGTCGATGAACCAGCCGCCGAGACCGTCGAGAGTGAAAGCGCCGGCCACCCACAGTGGTTCACCGGATGCCACGTAAGCGTCCAGGTCGGTGTCGGTGGGCGAACCGAAATGCACTGTGGTGGAACCCAGTTCGCTTGCCCGTGCGGTGACCTCACCGTTCCGCAGGCGCAGGGTGCAGTGTCCGGTGTGCAGGATGGCGCTGCGGCCGGCCATCGAATTCCATTGCCGCCGGGCCACCTCCGGTGACCCGGGCTTGCCGGTCAACCTGCCGTCGAACTCCAGCATCGAATCGCAGCCGATCACAACGCAATCCGAAGACACCCGGCGATCGGCCAACTCGGCCACCCGTTCGGCCTTGGCTGTTGCCAGCGCAGATACGACCGTGCCGGGCGTGGCGTCCCCGAGGCCCGCGATGATCGCGTCCTCGTCGACGTCGGACACCAGCACGACCGGATCGATACCGGCCTTGCGAAGCACGCTGAGTCGGCCTGAGGAGGCCGAGCCCAGCACTACCCGCGTCATCGGTGAGTTACTCCTTGCAAGCGGCTGATCAACGCCGCATGTAGGTGCGCTCCACCAAGGTGACCATCTGCCAACTGGTCTGCGAGTAACGCAACTTCGACACCGGGTGACCCCAGAGGTTGCGTTCGCCCGGACCGGCATCGGCACTGCCGCCGGAGGCGCCGGCCAGCACTGTCACCAGGGCGGCAATCTCCTCGTCGGACGGATTGCCCTTGACTACCTGGAACAGCGCGGCGGCCGGGGTCTGGGTCTCGGGCTCGTCGGCCACGTTCGTCTCGGTCACGTTCGTCTCGGTCACAGCGGGATGTTCCCGTGCTTCTTCGGCGGCGTCTGGACGATCTTGCGCTCAAGCAGTCGCAGCGAGTTGGCGATGTAGCCGCGCGTGTGCGAGGGCGGGATGACCGCGTCGACGTAGCCACGCTCGGCCGCGACGTACGGGTTCACCAGGGTGTCCTCGTACTCCTGCTGCAGCTCGAGGCGAAGGGCATCCACATCGCGGCCGTCCTTCTCCGCTGCCTTGAGCTCCGAGCGGTAGACGAAGCCGACCGCACCCGAGGCACCCATGACCGCGATCTGGGCCGTCGGCCACGCCAGGTTCACGTCGCAGCCCATGTCCTTGGAGCCCATGACGCAGTACGCGCCGCCGTAGGCCTTGCGGGTGATGACGGTGATCTTGGCGACGGTGGCCTCACCGTAGGCGTACAGCAGCTTGGCGCCGCGGCGGATGATGCCGTTGAACTCCTGCTCGGTGCCCGGCAGGAAGCCCGGGACGTCCACCAGCATGATGATCGGGATGTTGAAGGCGTCGCAGGTCCGGATGAACCGCGCGGCCTTCTCCGAGGCATTGATGTCGAGGCAGCCGGCGAACTGGGTCGGCTGGTTGGCCACGATGCCCACCGGACGCCCGTCGACCCGGCCGAAGCCGATGACGATGTTCTGCGCGTAACCGGGCTGGACCTCGAGGAACTCGTCGTCGTCGAGGATGCGCGAGATGACCTCGTGCATGTCGTACGGCTGGTTCGGCGAGTCCGGGATCAGCGTGTCGAGCTCGAGGTCCTCATCGGTGAGGTTGTCCTCGATGGCGCCGGGGTGCGGTGGCTCGGGGTAACGCGGCGGATCGGCGTAGTTGTTCGGCGGCAGGTAGCTCAGCAGGTCCCGGACGTAATCCAGGGCATCCTGCTCGCCGGAGGCCACGTAGTGGACGGTGCCGGACTTGGCCTCATGGGTGTGGGCGCCGCCCAGCTCCTCCATGGTGACCTCTTCACCGGTGACGGTCTTGATGACGTCCGGTCCGGTGATGAACATCTGGCTGGTCTGGTCGACCATGATGATGAAGTCGGTGAGCGCGGGGGAGTAGACGTGACCACCGGCCGCGGCACCCATGATCAGCGAGATCTGCGGGATGACGCCGGAGGCCAGGATGTTGTTGCGGAAGATCCGGCTGTACAGGCCGAGGGAAACCACGCCCTCCTGGATGCGGGCGCCGGCGCCGTCGTTGATGCCGATCAGCGGGCGGCCGGTCTTGATGGCCAGCTCCTGGATCTTGACGATCTTCTCGCCGTAGACCTCACCGAGGCTGCCGCCGAAGACGGTGGCGTCCTGGCTGAAGAGGCAGACCTCGCGGCCGTCGATGGTGCCGTAACCGGTCACCACACCGTCGCCGACTGGGTGCTTGTCACCCAGTCCGAAGTTGGTGCTGCGGTGCTTGGCCAGCGCGTCGAGCTCGACGAACGAGCCCTCGTCCAACAGCGCCAGGATGCGCTCGCGAGCGGTGAGCTTGCCCTTCTGGTGGACCTTCTCGACCGCGGCCTCGCCGACCGGGTGAAGGCTCTCTTCGGTACGCCTACGCAGGTCCGCCAGCTTGCCGGCGGTGGTGTGGATGTCGATGGACTGTCCCACCGGCGGCTCGGTCACGCTCGTCATAGTCGTCGATGTTAACGGTTCTCTAAGAAGATGCGTCAGCGGGTGCCGGTTCGGCGTTTCACGCGGGCTTGCGCAATACCACTGCCGCAAAGCTGGTGAGGGCCGGGACCGGGTGCTTGAGCAGGAACTGGGACTTCGCCCGCTCCAGCGCGTCCAGCGGCGGGATCACCCTGTAGTAGCCGTGCCCGTAGGTGCCGGCCCACGATTCGACCTGGAAGCCGACACTCTCGTAGCGCTTGATGGCCCGCCGCGTGGGGCCGGTGGTCCACCGGTAGTAGGCCGGGAACTTCTCATGGTGTGGGTTCTGCAACCGCCCCGGCTGCAGCTTGCCGATGACGGTGCGCGCCGCTTGCTCTGGGATGAGCAGGTTCACCACGAACGGGAACGCGAACAGCGTCGGGAAGAAGTGCACCGAAAGGCCGCCCGGGCGAAGCAATTTGAAGCAATTCTCGTGGAACGTGCGGGCATCGGGCAGGTGCTCGCACAGCATCTTCGAGAACACCAGGTCGTACGCATTCAGCTCATCGTTGATCGGTTTGCACAAGTCGGCGACGCGGGTGTGTACCGTGCTGTCGGCCTTGGCCAGCTCGGTGGCGGAGATGTCGATGACCACGCGCTCGTCGGCGAAGTTCCACTCGTCGCCACCGATGATCGGGTTGGCACCGCCGCCGAGTTCAGCGACGGCCTGCACGCCCTCCCGCTCGGCCAGCGTCCGGACGGAGTCGTCGTAGCCCTGCCAGAGTGCGTCCAGGTCCTTGTAGTCGACAGCCACGCGTGTACCGCCCATCTGAGCCATCTGAGCACCGTCCATGTGAGTTCCCGCGCTCGTACAGGTCTCGCCGGGTCGGCGACCGTCCGCAGCCTGCGCGTAGTTTGCTGGTAAGTCAATATACCTTGCGGTCGCAATGTGCGCCCGTGACTCGGGGCAATCATGGTTCTGGTTCTGGAATTTGCTGGTCCGGTAGCCGATAACGGGCCGTCCAGGCGTTTGCCGGGACGCGGGTTTTGCCTGGTACAGGCTGCGCCATTGTTCGACTTGAGGGCGCTTGCCGGCAGCTTTCCGCGCTCCGGGGCGTGCTGGCTTGGGCTTAGCTGGCGGGCTGAGTGCGCACCGCGGCGATGGCATCCTGGACAGGCTCAATGCATTTGGCTTGTCATTTGCGTAAGTTTGCGGTTCGATATGCGTGCCCGCTCTTCTCGGGTTCCTGACTTACGACCGCGAAACGATCGGCAGATCGTCGCAAGGGGATTATCAACAGTGCAATCGACGCGCAAATACGACGGAGTGGACGGGCCCAAGGTCGCGATCGCTCACGATTACCTGACCCAGTTCGGCGGCGCGGAAAAAGTTGTTCTTTCGATGACCAAGGCGTTCCCGGACGCCCCGCTGTACACGATGCTGTACGACCCGGAGCTGACCTATCCGGAGTTTGCCGACCTGGATATCCGGGTCTCCGCATTGAACAAGGTGGGTCTGGCCCGCAAGTACCACCGGGCCGCGCTGCCGATCTATCCGCTGGTGGCCGAATCGATGCACATCGACGCCGACATCGTGCTGGCGAGTTGCAGCGGCTGGTCGCACGGTTTTCACACCCGCGGCAAGAAGCTCATCTATTGCTACAACCCGGCTCGCTGGCTCTACCAGACCGAGGCGTATCTCGGGGACAATGCGAGCCTGGCCAAACGAGTCGGCCTCAAACTCACCAAGGGCTACCTGACGGCCTGGGACCAGAAGCAAGCGCGCTCAGCTGACAAGTACCTCGCCATCTCCACCATGATCAGCGGGTACATCAAGAAGGCCTACGACATCGACTCCGAGGTGATGTTCGCGCCGGTAGCCATGTCGCAATCCTACGCGGTCGAGCCTGTCGACGAGATCGCCGACAAGGTCGATCTGACCGATCCGGCCAGCAGCTTCTACCTCGTTGTCTGCCGGCTGTTGCCGTACAAGAACGTCGACGTCATCGTCCGTGCCTTTGCCGGCACCGACCGGCAACTGGTGGTGGTCGGCAATGGGCCCGAAGCAGAGCGGCTCCGGGCGATGAAAACCGACAACGTCACCATGCTCCACAATCTCACCGACGGTCAGATGGCCTGGCTCTACAAGAATTGCCGGGCGCTCCTGTCGTCGAGCTTCGAGGACTACGGCTTGACCCCGATCGAGGCCGGGGTGTGGGGCCGGCCCAGTGTCGCGCTGCGGTTCGGCGGTTTCCTGGACACCATCGCCGAAGGCGTCACTGGTCTGTATTTCGATGAACCGCAACCGAATTCGGTGCGCGAGGCGTTGGATCGATTCGAGTCGGCGGCGTGGGATCCGGAGAAGATCAAGCGGCACGTCGCCCAGTTCACCGAGGACGCGTTCACCGCTCGACTGCACGAAGCGGTCGATAAACTGGCCGGCGACTGATGCGGAATTCCGCCGCGGCCCGGCACCTTCGCGACTGGAGACCGGTAGTTCGGTTCGGGGGCATCGTCATGGCCGTGGGGTCGGCCGCTCAGGAACAGGAGCAACCACGGTGACCACGCTCAAGGACTACCGGCTGGTGTATGTCGGCCCGGCGGATCACGAGACAGCCGTGGGCGACTACGCGGAGAACCTGATCCGCGCGCTGCGGCCGCATGTGGGTGAGCTGGTCGAGCATCGCACCCTGGGTCCGGGGTCGGAGAGTGTGCGCGACGTGCTGGGGCACCGTCGCGCGGTGGCGGATCTGGTGGCCGGGGGGCAACCCGGTCGGGTGCTGGTGCATGCGGAGTTGGCTGCCGGTGCGGTGTCGGCCTTTTGGTCGATCGCGGGGTTGCGTGGGGTGCCGGTGACCGCGACGGTGCATGATCCGCCGCAGGGGATCTGGTGGCCCGGGCGGACGCGGTTCGTGGCGCGGCACAAATTGGTGATGCACGGTTTGCACTACCCGCTGCGTCCGGTGTCTCGGATGGTCGAGGGTCTGGTCAACGGTCACCGAACCTTGTTCGCGCTCAGCAAGATCGGGCGGCAGTCCATCGTGGACACCTACCCGCATACCGATGTGGCGTACGTGCCCTATCTGGTTTGTGAGCGGCCGAAGATTCGCCCCGTCACCGAGCGTCCGAAGGCGGTGGGCTTTTTCGGGCACGTGTACCGCGGTAAGGGTTTTGAGCAGATTGCCCGCATTCGGCGGGAGCTGCCGGACGACATTGTCATTCGGGTGGCCGGCCGCGGGACCGAGGCGTTGCCGGGTGGTCCAGGTGTGGAGATCGTGGGCGCAGTTGATGGTCCGGACGAGGATGCGTTCTTCGATTCGGTGCGAGCCTTGGTGATTCCGTACGGCAAACGGCATTTCTATGCCGAGACCTACCCCGCCTCCTCGGTCGCGGCGCACGCCATGGCCTACCGCACCCCGGTGGTGTGCACCGACTACGGCTCACTGGCCGAGTTCGGCACCGAGACCGGCGCGATCGTCGTCGCGATGGACTCCGATGACCCGAAGGCATTGCCCGCGGGGTTCTCTGGGGTGATCGAGTCGCTGCTCAACGATGAGGCCCGGCTGAAGGAACTGGAGCTGAACGCCGACCGGACGCGCCAGGCCCGCTCGCCGGAAAACACCGCTGCTGCGTACGCCGCGAAGTGGTCGGAGATGCTGACCCGCCGGGGCCAACTGAGCTGAAGAGGCTGGGGCACTGTGGTTAACTCGGAATTCCGGACGACGGGAGCGAAAAAGGTGATTGGCGAGCCGGCGGCTGCAGACCCGGCGGATGTGGCGCGCAAACTGGCGGCCGCTCCGACGTTGAAGATGCCACCTGACCCGGAATGGGAACTCGGCGAGGACGGCCGCGTCACCCACTACAAGATGCAGAGCATGAGTGTTCGCCGCAAGGCGCGCAACCGCATTGGTGAGCTCCTGTTCAACATGTTCGTCACCCACATCCCGTCACACACCATCCGCCAGGGCTTTCTCCGGGCATTCGGGGCCACCATCGGGGAGTGGTCGACGATCATGCGGGGCACCACGATTCTGGACATCGAGTTCCTCACCATCGGCAACGGCACCACGATCGGTTTCCGCTGTCTGCTCGACGCGCGGGCCGGGCTGTGGATCGGGGACAACGTCACCATCGCCAGCGATGTCCAAATGCTCGGTGGTGGACATGACATCAACCACCCGGACTTCCTGCCGATCCCGATTCCGACGGTGATCGAGGACTACGTGTGGATCGCCAGCCGGGCGATGACGCTGCCCTGCCTGATCGGCCGCGGCGCGGTTGTCGCGGCGCAGGCACTGGTGGTCAAGGATGTGGCTCCGCTGGACGTGGTGGGCGGCAATCCGGCCAAGCCGTTCGCCAAGCGCAATCCGGATGCATTGGGCTACAGCGCAAAGTACCGGCCCCTGTTTTGCTGATGCCGGTCGATCTACGTGACTATCGGCTGGTTTACATCGGCCCCAAGGTGGGCCAGACCGCGGTAGGTGACTACGCCGAGAACTTCGTCAACGCGGTGCAGCCGCTGTTCGGCGAGGTGGTACAGCGTCGCACCTTGGGCCCCGGCGCGGAGACCGTGGCCGAGGTGCTGGGGCACCGTCGTGCGGTGGCGGATTTGGTGGCCGGTGGACGGCCGGGCCGGGTGTTGGTGCACGCGGAGTTGGCTGCCGGTGCGGTGTCGGCGTTTTGGTCGATCGCAGGGTTGCGCGGGGTGCCGGTGACGGCCACGATCCACGATCCGCCGCAGGGGATTTGGTGGCCGGCGCGGACGCGGTTCGTGGCGGACCACCGGCTGGTGATGCATGGGTTGCACTATCCGTTGCGTCCGGTGTCGCGGATGATCGAAGGTATGGTCAACGGCCGCCGCACGCTGTTCGCACTGAGCGACACCGGCCGGCGCGCCATCAAAGACACCTACCCGCACACCGATGTCGCCTATGTGCCGCACCTGGTGTCCGAACGCCCCATGTTGCGGCCGCTCACCGAGCGGCCGAAGGCGGTGGGTTTCTTCGGGCACGTGTACCGGGGTAAGGGTTTTGAGCTGATTTCCCGAATTCGGCGGGAGTTGCCGGACGACATTGTGATTCGGGTGGCCGGCCGGGGGACCGAGTCGTTACCGGCTGCTCCGGGCGTGGAGATCGTGGGTCCGGTTGATGGTCCGACCGAGGACGCGTTCTTCGATTCGATACGCGCCGTGGTGATTCCGTACGGGAAGCGGCATTTCTATGCCGAGACCTACCCGGCATCCGGATCGGTGGCCCACTCGACGGCCTACCGTACGCCGGTGGTGTGCACCGACTACGGCTCACTGGCCGAATTGGACGAGCGCACCGGCGCATTGGTGGTCCATACCCGCGACTACGCGCCGGAGACGGTAGCGCCGGCCCTGGCCACCGCGATCGTGTCTCTGGTCGACGACGATGAGCGCCTGGCGCAGTTCGGTCGCGACGTCGACGACTATCGCGCGGCCTGTTCCGGCCCTCGTACGGCCGAGGCTTTCGGCCGGGTGTGGACGGACATGCTGTCCCGAGTATCTGCGAGTGTGTGACCTGGCTACCCCCGAAGCACCCGAAGCGCCCGGTCGCAATCTGGCGAAGACCCTGATCTCGCTGGTCTGGATCTACGGTGGCCGCGGGGTGGGTCTGCTGTGGACGCTGGTTCTGGTGCACCGCCTGGGTGTTGCGGAGTACGGCCTGTACGCCATGGCGACCGTGCTGAACGGCATCGTCGGCAACACCGTGGACAATCCCTTCGCGGTCCGCGCTATCCGGGAATCTGAGGAACATTTCCACCGGGAGCGCACCATGCGCTACCTGGTCGCGGTGGTTCTGGTCGGCACCGGGCTGGCCGCCTTCCAGTTCAACTACGTGGTCGGCTTCGGCCTCATGGTGGCCGGCGGCGAGATCGGCCTGAACGTGGTGAAGAGCCAGTTCGCGCGGGATGGTCACCCGGACAAGGTGTACCGATTCGACACCGCGCGCCAGTTCTCCAGCGCCGGGATCGCCGCGGTGTACCTGTACACCGCGGCACATCCGACGCTGACCGTTGCGACGCTGGTGTACTGCACGCCGTACGTGGTGATCATGCTGGCGGGCGCACGGTTGGCGATCGGACACCGGCCCGCGCTGCCCGGCCCGCCCAAGCTGATCGCCGCACTGAGCGGCGAAATGCTCGGCACCACCCTCTATCTGGGCGGCGACGTGCTGCTGCTCGGCACGCTGGTGGATACCAAGGCCGCGGGCTACTACCAGTTGGCGTGGGTAGTGGCCGCTGCGGTGGCGGCAGCCGGACAGTCGTTCGGCATGACTTACCACGAGCCGCTCCGGAAGAGCGGTGGTGACCCGGCGGCCGGCCCGCCGCTGCGGAACACGCTGCGCATGGCCGCACTCGGCGGCTCGGTGCTGCTGATCATCGGCGGGTGCCTGTTCGCGGCCGGAGCGCCCACCCAGCTGGCCACGACGATGGTGATCATGGGCGGATTCGCCGCGCTGCGCATCGTCATCTTCGTGTTCCAGGTGATCCTCTACACGCAGCGTCGCGACGTCTTCCGGCTCACCATCGCAGTCGGACTGGTACCGGTGAAGCTCGGTATGGTGGCGGCACTGACGCCATTCGGTGCCATTGGTGCGGCGATCGCGGCTACCGTCGCCGACGCGATGATGCTGGCGGGATTCACCTGGGCGGTCTACCGGCCACGGCCGGTAGAGCCGGAAGAGCTGGTAGAGCCGGTAGATGCGGCGTCGGAAGATTCGGCCGAAGCCACAGAGACGACGACGATGGGGACGGATGCGGTGCCGTCCGAGCCGTCGGCCGGACGGCCGGAGGAATCATGACGGTACCCATGGCAGGGGCCAAGCCGAAGACTGCGTTCATCCTGTCGAAAGACCCGGTGCTGGAACACACCGGTGACATCGCGCTGGCCCGGATGCTCATGCAGTTGGCTGCCGACTCCTTCGACGTGTCGGCCATCTCCCTTTCACCGGAAACCGGCACCGTCACCGCCGATGTCATCCCCGGCGGAATGCCGCTGGACCGGGTGCACAAGCCTGCTGTCCGCCCGCACCGCCTGCTCATCGACTCACTGCGGCTGCGGCGCAGTCTGGTGCACGTCCGTTTCGACACCGACGAGCTGGTGCGCGCCATCGACCGCAGTGACGCCGACGTGTTCGTCGCCGAGCACAGCTATATGGCCGAATCTTTCTTCCGCAGCAGGCATTTCGGGAGCAAGCGCCTCGTCATCAACACCAACGTGAGCGAATCGCTGGTATGGCGGGCGTCCCGCGGAGTGCTCGGGCGGATCGACGAACCACGGCTGATCCGCGATGAACTGCGGGTTGCGCGGGCGGCCGACGGCGTCGGCACCTACGACGCCGAGGAAGCTGACTACTACCGCGACAACGGCGTCCGCGACGCCCGCTTCATGGACATCACCATGCCGCCGGGCGAGCAGGTCGACGTCGCGAACACCCCACCTCGGTTGGTGTTCATGGGCACCAGGGACTGGCCACCCAATCAGGAGGGCTTCCTGCGGGCGCTGCAGCTGTGGCCGCGGATTTCAGCGGGTATCGAAGGTGCCGAACTGTGTGTGATCGGTGCCAAGAAACCGGGTGCACCCGACCCGGCTTACCCCGACGGGGTGCGCGACCTGGGATTCGTCGATGACCTCCGGGCATTTCTCAGCACCTGCCGGGCGCTGATCGCGCCGATCAGCACCGGTGGGGGAGTCCGGGTGAAGCTGTTGGACACCTTCCGGATCGGGCTGCCGGCAGTCGCAACCACCGCGGCGATCGGATCGCTCGGGCCGATCTTCGGGCTGGAGCCGCTGGACGACGACGCGGCGTTCGTCGCGGAGTGCCGGCGCCTGCTCACCGACGTCTCAGCTGCAGCCGAACTCGGGAACCGGTTGTTCCAGGTCAACGGGCAACGGTGGCAAGACCGGTTACCGCACAAGGCGGTGGCCGACCTGCTGCGCGGCACCCGGCAGGATCAGCTCGGGTAGACCTTCATGCCCACCCACGGTATCCACGCCATGTAGCCGTGCTGGAAGTCCACCCGGTTGGTGCCGTTGTCGTAGTGCTCGTCGCTGGTGGCCAAACCCAGTTGCGGCACATAGGCCTGGGCGAAGCCCTGCGAGGCCCAGTGCGCGCCGGTCTCCTGCGACCACCACACCCGGAATGGCTGGGCTGCCGTGAAGTCCTGGAAGCCGCCCGCGAACGGCCCGGCCGGCAGCGCCTGGCGCTGCAGTGCGAGATCGGCCACCGCACGTGGCGAGGACACGTACCCGGTCGGCATCTCGAACAAGGTATTCACCATCCGCACCTGAGCCCACACCTGCGGGGTGGCCCGGAACACCGGACTGAGCACGGCACCGTGCGCCGGATCGGTGATCTGCGAAAATCGCTGGAATTCAGGTGATTTCGGTACACCCGCGCTGATTGCGGTACGCAGATCGGCTTGTGCCGGCTTCGGCGACCAATCGCTGCGGTAGACGCCGATGGTGGCGTCGGGCGCGGTGCTGCCCGTCTGTCGGTCGCGGGTGGTGTAGACCAGCAGTGGGCCGGTGTACGGCATCTCCTGCCACTTCGTGTACATGTCCTTCAAGTAGGTGGTCTGGGTGGCTTCGCTGACCGACGAGGTGGGCTCGCCGTACTCGGTGGCCCAGATTCGCTTGTCGTCGTCGCCGTTGTCGAGCATCAACTGGCGCATCTGAACTAGTTGCAGAACAGGCGAATTCGCGACAAGCATGCCGTCCGAGAACTTCAGGGTGTACTGATACGGGTGAAACGACAGCGCGTCGAAATTACCCTTGGCGCCCGCGCTGTACATGCCGGAGAGGAAGCGCACCGGGTTGATCGCCCAGGTGCCCCAGTCGATCACCGCACCCAGCGCAGCGCCGATCACGGTCACCGACGGATCGACGGCCTTGATCCGGGGATAGGCGGCCTTGAGCAGGCTGGTATAGCCCGCCGGGTCCGGTGCCGGGGTGTAGAAGAACACCGCGTTGGGCTCGTTCCAGATTTCGTAGGCGGCGATCTTCCCCTTGTAGCGGGTGGCCACTTTCGCGGCGAATTCACCATAAGCGTCCGGTGACGCCGGCTGGCTGCTGAGCGGAAATCCGCCGGGCGACACGGCCCACGCGGGAGTGGAGTTGATGAACCCGATGATCGACATATTTTGTGCCGCAGCGGCATTCACGATCTTGTCGACGTTGGTCCAATCGAGCTGCCCCGGCAGGCCCTCGACGCCGGCCCACGGAATCATCAGCCGGATGGTGTTGACGCGGGTCGCCGCCATCAGTGCGATGGTGTGGGTCACGTCCGCAGCGGACATGCCGTAGATGTCGGAGTCGGCAAAGCCGATCGTGGTCGGCAGGTTGACCACATTGGCGCGCTCGGCCACGTTGATTCGTTTGGGGGCATCGGCGGGAATGCCGGTCAGTGCGATAAGGGTGCAGACCACACCGCCGGCCACGGCTGACGCCGCACTGGAAAATCGCCGGGGGGCACGGCGTGGCGGGCGCTGGCCGGGCATCACGCAACCACCCTTCGCATTGGCGGCTCCGGAGAGGCTCGCGATCAGTGCGTTGCGGGGAGCGAACGCGAGATCAGTGTGCCGCAGCCATGGGAATTTGCTGCGAATTCTCTCGGGCGTGTCGCGCTAGCTCGGCTCTGCGCAATCGGTCGACGTGCACGAGGAATGCCAGCAAAATGGAGAATTCCAGCGTCGCCGGTGGGATACCGACCACTGGATGGTCGAGTTCGAGCGCCACCACGCAGAATCCGATGAAGACGCCGCCGTACACCGCCCACGGGAAATGATTGGAGCGGATCGCCCGGTAGCTCATGATGCAGCCGATCAGCATGATCGCGAAGAACGCCAGGCCGGTGAAGATACCGCCGCGGTAGATGGTCAGCAATGGTGCGTTCGACACGTGGTTCAGCACGAATGCATAGTTGCCATCCCGGAATTCGAGCCGGTTCCACCCTTTTCCGAACAACCAATAACCCGCCATGGTGTCGGGGAATTCGCGGATGGCATCAATTCGAGAAGTGGACCCGACGTCGTCGCTGCTGAACGAATGTACGAACCTGATTCGGACTTCCGGAACCGAGGCTGCAGCGATGAACGCGGTGACCATCGCCGTGAGGGCGAGCGCACGGTCCCGGGACCGCATGGTGTGGAAGGCCAGAACCAGCAATATGCCGCCGACGACGGTGAACATGCCGGCCCGACTCAGCGTGAGCAGCAGCGAAACGCCGAAGATCGATTCGATCGCGATGCGCTGCCAACCGGTCATCACCACGATGCACACGACGATCGCCACCACCAGGGCAATGCCTTCGGCGTTGGGGTCCACCGCCGTGCCGCCGAGGCGCATCGATCGCTCGACACCGCCGTCGGTGTACGCGAAGCGGGTCACGGTGTATTTCGCCGCGTAGCCGAAAATCCGGAGATATTTGAACGACGTCTGGTTCGGGTCGAAGGCCACGATGTAGAGGCCGAACACGGCGTTGAACAGGGTCGCGTAGACAAAGATGCGGCCGAACTTCTGTGCGTGCCCCCAGGACAGGCCACTGAGGGCCAGCGCGACCAACGTGACGGCGCACCACCGGACGATCTGAATGACGTCACCGATACCGGTGCCCGTGATTGCGACCGACAGTATTGAGGTCAGCACCAGGGCGATGATCGCCCATTCCAGCGGGTGGATCGGCCGGGCCAATCGGGGATGCACGAACAACGCGACCACTGCGCCGAATGCGAAGGGCAGATACAACGGCACGTGAACGCCGGGGAAATACCCGAATGGCAGGGCGCCGATAACGACGGCCAATCCGTACAGGAACCACAGCGGGTGCCGCAATCCGACATAGATTCCGACCACGAGCGCAGTAACGGCGACAACGCCCAACAAAGTGATCTTGCCGAATGACGTCGCCAACCAGACCAAACCCACGATCCCGGCCAGAATCCCGGCCGATGACTTAAGATTGCCGAGTTGACCCAAATGGGCGTTCATAGCGACCATGCTCTCAGGTCGACCAGCTAAGCTCAAGCGGGTTGCTCGGCCCGTCGCGCGCCTGATGGTGGGTGCGGTGCCAGACCGCTATTCTGTGAGCCGTCGCATAGCTGAACTAAGGGGCACGTCCTTGGAGATCAAAGAATACCTGCGGATTTTCGGCCGGTACTGGTGGGCGATCGTGGTCCTGGCGGTTGTCGGCGCGGCCGCGGGCTGGGCGTGGTGGGAGTTTGGCACCCGCGAATACCAGTCCAGCGCGACGCTGTTCGTGGCAACCCAGAACGGCACCTCGGTCACCGAGGCCTACCAGAACAACCTGTTCTCCCAGGACCGGGTGAATTCCTACGCCAGCCTGGCCACCAGCGAGCAGGTCGCGGCCCGCGCGGTGGATCAGTTGAAGGCCAACATCTCGGCCAGCGAGTTGCGGTCGAAGATCACCGCGATTCCGGTGCCGAAGACGGTGTTGCTGCAGGTATCTGTGACCGATTCGGACCCGGGCCAGGCCCAGACCTATGCCAGCGCGGTCGCGGACCAGCTTGCCGGCCTGGTCGGGGAGCTGGAGACCTCGCGCCGGGGCGGCAGCCCGGCGGCCCGCGCGATCGTGGTGGATGTGGCCGGCTATCCGACCAAGCCCCTCGGCTATTCGATGATCACCAAGATCGGCTTCGGCGCCGCCGGTGGTATCGCGCTCGGCATCCTGGCGGCAATCGTGCTCGGAATCGTCGACCGGCGGGTGCGCGGCCGCGAGCGGGTGGCCGACGCCAGTGGGTCGCTGCTGATGGGTGCGCTGCCCGCCGACCCTGCCCGGAGCAAGGCGGCAGTGGTCGATCTGGCCTCCGAAAGTGCCTATGCGGAGTCCCTTCGCGAGCTCCGAAATAATTTGCGGTTCACCGTCCCGGCAAACCGTGATGAGCCGGCTCGAGTGATCGCGGTGACCAGTCCGTCGGCATCCGACGGACGCACCACGCTGGCCATCGACCTGGCCACGGTGCTCGCCGAGACCGGCAAGCCGGTGGTACTCGTCGACGGTGACCTGCGCAACCCGGCGGTTGCCGCACGACTGGACCTCAGCCCGGCGGCCCGGCAGGGCGCCGCGGACCGCGGCCTGAGCACCGTGCTGGTCGGCGAAAACACCGTGGCTGAAGGCCTGATCGCCGAGGTGCCGGTCGGCCAGCATCGAATCTCGTTGTTGCCCGCCGGCCCGACCACCACGCGTCCCGGTGAGCTGTGGGCCGGCGACCACGCCGAGAGCCTTTTCGCTCAACTCGCGGAGCAGTTCGACTATGTCGTGGTCGACACGCCGCCGCTGGGCAAGTACAACGACGGTGCGGTCGTGGCCGCTCTGTCCGACGGTGCCTTGCTGCTCGGGCGCATCCGTCGCACCACCAGCGGGGCGCTGACCCGTGCGGTGCAGACGCTGAAGTCCGCCAACGCGGTGCTGATCGGGTCCGTCGCCACCGACGAACCGGCTCACTTCAAGGTCAACATCGGTGGCGCCGCTGGTGCGAAGTCGACCGGGGGCAAGAAGGCGGCCAAGAAGTCCGCGCATGAGAAGCCGGGTGCCGCGAAGTCGGCTCCGAAGCAGGCCGCCGGCCAGGACACGGGCACCCCGGCCCCGGCCCGCGTCGCGACCGGCGCCGCCGGTCCGGATCCCCCTGAAGTGATCCGGCCGATCGAGCCCGGTACCCATCCCGACGAGGCGCGCTGACATTCCCGTGACGGGTCAGATTGGATTGCGGCGCACCGTGATGGCACTGGCAGCAGTGCTGGTCACCGTCGCCGCGTGTGGGCAGTCCGGCCCGGTGCCGCCGAGGCCGGGCGATGACGTGCGTCCGACCCGGGACCTGAAACCGATGTTCCCGGGTGCCGAGGCGTTGCCCGCACCGGACCTCACCGACGACGGGCCGGGTTCGCTGGTCGAGGTCAAGCCGGTGAAGGGAGACCCGAGCTTCGACGAGGCCGGTGTCACCGCCGCGCGCATCGTGTACCGGTCGACCAGTGGCCTGGACGGCCACCCCATCGAGGCCAGCGCGCTCATCGCGGTGCCGTCGGGTCCGCCGCCGAAGGGGGGCTGGCCGATCATCTCCTTCGGCCACGACACCACCGGCGTGCTGCCCAAGTGCGCACCGACACTGGCTCCGCAGTTCTGGGGTTATTCAAACGGTATGTCGGTGTACCTGCGCCGTGGCTTCGCCATCGCGCTGCCGGACTACCAGGGCCTGGGGATCGATCCGGGCCCCGGCGGTCGTCAGCACTCCATGCTGGACGTGCCCAGCCTGGGAAACAACATGATCGACGCCGCGCGCGCCATCCACCGCGCCGTCCCCACCACCAGCACCAACTGGGGGGCGCTCGGGGCCGGTGAGGGCGGTCTGGCCGCTTGGGCGGCTGCCGAGCGCGCGGGGGCGTACGGCGCCGGCATGAACATGGTGGGAGCGGTGGCGGTCAACCCGATCGCCGACCTCGCGCCGCTGGCCGATCCGGACCGGATCGCCGCGCTGTCCACCCCCGACCAGTTCCGATTGCAGATCCGGATGTTGCAGAGCCTGGCCACGATCCAGCCGGACTTCGACCTCGACGCGCACCGCTCGCCGAAGCTGAAGGATCAGTGGGACCTGTTGGTCGACTGTGCGCCGAAAGATGTTGCCGCCGCGCAGCTGGCGCTGAATCAGTTGACTCCCAAGGATTTTCAGGCGAAGGATGCCGCTGCTGAGGCGGATTTGAAGCGCCGGCTCAGCGCCGTCGCGCTGCCGAGTGCCTATGCGGGACCGAATGATCCGCCGGTGCTGGTGGCATTCGGCACGGCTGATCCGGTCAATCCGGCCGCCGGGATTCTGCTCGCCACCGCGTCCGCGTGCGGGCGGGGCGAACAGATCGTGGTGATGCGAGGGGTCGGTGACACCGGCCAGATCAACGATCAGACGATGCAGAACGCATTGGCTTGGCTGCAGGCGCGATTCGATGGCGAGCGGCTGGCCGACGTCTGTGTGGGGGCGACGTGATCTCCCCGTACGGCGTACCGCGGGTGCGCGACTACGTGCTGTTCGTCAAGAACAGCTGGGTGCTGGTGCTCGTCACCACGGCAGTGTGCGCGGCGGTGGGGTGGTGGAGCTGGCACGAAGCCAAGCCGGTGTACCAGTCTTCCGCGTCGGTGTTCGTCAGAACGGAGGGCAGTGCGTCGCCGCTCGACGCGTACTACGGCGATTCCAACATGATCGGGTTGATGGAGACCTACCGCCAATTGGCCACCAGCGCCCAGGTCACCTCGCCGATCATCCAGAAGCTCGGCCTCATCGAGTCCGAAAAGGAGCTCGCCGCCCGGATTCTGATATTTCCCGGTGCCACCGCGCTGATGACCATCACCGTCACGGGCGCCGACGCCGACCAGACCAGCCAGATCGCGCACGAGGTGGCCAACAACATGGTCGCGGTGTCCACCCGGCTGGCGGTCGTTGCCGGCACCGGTGCGGGCCTGGCCATCGTCGATGACGCCAGTCCGGCCCAGCGGGTAGGTGGGATGTGGTCATTCATCCTGACCGCGACCGTGCTCGGTTTCGCGCTCAGCGTGGTCGCGGTGCTCGCCCGTGCGCTGATCCTTGGGCGGGTGCAGAGCCGCCGGCACCTCGAACGGTTGGTGTCGGATGCCTGCGCCGCGGTACCGGCCGGGGCGCAGGTAGGCGAGACCCCATGATCAGGACGCCGTGGTCGCGGCGGCCGCAGGGCCGGATTGTGGCCGGCGTGCTCGCCGCGGCTTGCCTGGCCGTACCGGCCTGCCAGAGCAGTTCACCGCCGAAATCGATTGGGCCGGGCGCGGTTTCCGGGATCGATCTGAAGCCCGACACGACCGGCGCCGGTTCGGTTCCCGGTGCGCTGGTGTCGGCATCGACCTTTTCGACTGTGGATATGCGGCTCAAGTCGGCGTCGTCGCTGGCGGCCCGCATCGAATACACGTCGACTTCGGGTATCACCGGTGCGCACACCGAGGTGTCGGGTTCGGTGTTCGTGCCGATCGGGACACCCCCGCAGGGCGGCTGGCCGATCATCGTCTTCGGGCACGCGACGACCGGCATGCACCGCGACTGCGGGCCGTCGGCGTCGTCGACCCTGCTCGGGTTGTCGGAACCGATCACCGCGCTGGTCAAGGCGGGCTACGTAGTGAGTCTGCCTGACTACCAGGGCCTCGGCCCGGGCACCGACGGTCACCCGTACGCCGACGCCACTACGGTCGGATACAACGTCATCGATTCCGCGCGTGCGGTGCACCGCCTGGTGCCGGAGTCGTCGGAGCGCTGGCTGGCCGTCGGGGTGTCGCAGGGCGGCCAGGCCGCTTGGGCCGCAAACGAACTCAACGCGCGATACGGCACCGGCCTGAATCTGGTGGGCACCGTCAGTCTGTCGCCGGCCAGCGATCTCACCGGTCTGGCCGCCGGGGCGGCCGCGGGCACCCTGTCTACGGAGCAGGCGGCGTTGCTCCAGCTGATCCTGGCCGCACTGGCGAAGGAGAACCCGTCGCTGAACCTGGACGACTACCGGCGCGGCTCGGTTGCCGAGCACTGGAATGTGCTGCAGTCCTGCCGTTCCGAGGACGCCCAGGATCGCGCCGCCGCGGTCGCCAAGATCACTCCCGACGAGGTGCGGCCTGCCAGTACGCAGGCGGAGGCGACGCTGGAAGGGCTGCTGGCCAAGCGCAGCCTGCCCAAGGATCCGACTTCGGCGCCCATGCTCGTGCTGTATGGCGGCCAGGACACCCTGCTGTCGCCGGACTGGACGAACAAGGCGCTCGGCGCCGCGTGTCGGCTCGGCGACGACATCGACATCATGTTCCAGCCGAACAAGGGACATGCCGACATCGATGTGACGGCGTCCTTCGACTGGATCAAGGACCGGTTCGACGGCGTGCCCGCGCCGAACAGCTGCGCGTCCTTCGAGTCCGCACCGGGCGCCCGCGACCACGCGGCCGCCGGCGCCACCGCGGCCCCCGGAGCCGGACAGTGAACGCCCCGCTGTCGGTGCCGGCCCGCGTTCGGGTCCGGATCATCGGCCTGGACGGGGCCCGAGGACTGTCGTGCCTGGGCGTGGCGGTCATGCACGTCACCGGCCACTATTCGCCGCACACGGCCTACCACTGGAAGACGAACCTCTTCGGGCTGTCGCTGATCTTCTTCTACGCGCTCAGCGGGTTCCTGCTGTTCCTGCCGTATGTGCGCAACCTGATCGAGAATCGCGACCTGCCCAGCACCGCGAATTTCGCGGTACACCGGATCGCCCGGATTCTGCCCGGCTACCTGGTGATCTTTCTGCTGTGCAACTACCTGTTGCAGATCGTCTACATCCAGAACGCGTCGCTGCAGCCCACCCGCACCGAAGACGGCACCGGGATGATCACCGACCCGTGGCAGCTCATCGCCAACCTCACGCTGACGCAGTCCTACTTCCCGAAATACTTCCAGACGGGGCTGAACCCGTCGTGGTCGCTGACGCTGGAATACGCCTTCTACCTTTCCATTCCGCTGCTGGGCATGCTGCTGTTCGCCATCGGCCGGCGGTCGCGGATGCGGCCGTGGCTGATCGTGTCCCTCGGGCCGGCGTTGCTGATCGCCCTCGGATTCACCGGCCGGGCCTTCGTGCCGTGGATGATCTCGGCGTTGCACCTCACCGATCCCACCGCGATCAACTGGGGTGCCAACTGGGTGGCCGTCTATACCAAGACGTTCCTGACCAACTCGGACACCTTTGCCTTCGGGATGGCTGCCGCGGTTCTGGTGGTGGCCATGGAGCACAACGCGATAGCGGAGAAGCTCAGCCGCCGGGTCCGGCGGTCCAGTTTCCTGGCGATGTTCCCGGTAGGCGTGGTGATGCTGGGGCTGATCGCGCTGGCCAACCCGTATGCCACCTCTGCTCTGGCGCTGCTGTGCGCGTTGTCGATCTTGGTGATCGTCGCGCCGCTGTTCCGCGGTGAGCGGTCCGGGCTGGCCGAGCTGCTGGACACTGCGCCCTTCCGCTTCGTCGGCAAGGTCTCGCTGTCGGCCTATCTCTGGCACTTCCCGCTGATGCTGCTGCTCGGGCGTTGGGGCCTGATGGCCAGTGACAGCCTGCCCGGCATGCTGCGCAACGTGGCGTTGGTGCTGGTGGTGACGCTGGCAGTATCCACGGTCACCTACTACGTGGTGGAGGAGCCGGTGATGAAGCTCGCCAGGCGGTACCGCACCAGGTGGTCCTGAATGCGCCGTGCGGTCCAATGGGTTGCCGCGGTCTGCGCAGTACTCCTGGTCGTGGGCTCGCTGCCGGCCATGTGGAAGGTGGGTAGCTGGGCCCTGGACCGGCTGCGTCACGGTGGCGCCGGTGACTCCGTGCCGATCCGGACCGCGGATCTGACGGGGTCCGGGCCGGGCAGCCTGATCAGCGCGATGACCATGCCCGTGCTGACCAACTCGGTGGACGGCAAGGACCTGCAGGCGGCCCGGGTGATCTACCGGTCCACCTCGGGAGACACCGGTGACGCGACGGTGGTGTCGGGATCGGTGTTCACCCCGCTGGGCAAGGCCCCGGACGGCGGCTGGCCGGTGGTCGCACTGGCCCACGGCACCACCGGCATCGACCAGCCGTGCGCGCCGTCGCTCTCGGCGAATCTGCTGGGCTTCGTCACGGCAGTGCAGGGGCTGGCGAACTTGGGCTTCGCAGTGGCGGTTGCCGACTACCAGGGACTGGGCGCGCCCGGCGTGCACCCGTACACCGACAGCCGTACCGCGGGCCGCAATGTCATCGACTCGGTCCGGGCCCTCCGCCACACCTTCCGCGATATCTCCACCCGCTGGGCCGTGTTCGGCGGCTCGCAGGGTGGTGGTGCGGCGTGGGCAGCCAACGAAGAGGCGCGGAGCTATGCCCCCGAGCTCGACCTGGTGGGTGTGGCGGCCAGCGTGCCGTCCGCCGATGTGGCCGGCATCGTCGACAAAGCCACTGCCGGCACCATGACCAAGGATCAGGAGGCGGCGTTCCAGGCGATCATCGAGTCGCTGGCCCGGCTGCATCCCGACCTGAACCGGGACGACTACCGGCGGGGTGCTGCGGCCAAGTACTGGAAGGTGTTGTCGGCGTGCTCCGGACCGGACGTCGCGTACCGCGCCGCCGCCATCGATGCGATGCAGCCGACCGACCTGGCACCGGCCGACCCGGCCGCGGCGGCCCGGCTGCGCCGCTATCTGCAGGCCTGGGCCCTGCCG
>JARLGS010000743.1 GCA_031292695.1 Mycobacterium sp.
ACGACGCCGCGGGGTTGGTGGCCAGCACGGCGGTGGCGGCATCGAGGATCGCCTTGCGGGTGCGCGAGCGCACACCGGTGTCGAGCGATTTCAGTTCAGCCATGCGTCAAAGGTAACACCAAAAACGCCATAATGGGACATATTTGTCCCAAACGTGCCGCGCACCGCAGGTCTTGTAGCTGCGGTTCTGGGCATCAGTATCGGTTCGGGAATTGCCAGCGCCTCGCCGGCGACCGATCCCGCCGTGATCCCGATGGATCACGGTTGGGGTTGGGGCCACGGCGGCGGTGACTGGGACGACCACCACGGCTGGGGCGGCCGCGGTTGGGGTGATGGCTGCTCATCTGTCGGCGACCAAACGGAGTTCGCGCGCGGCCGGAAGGCGAACCGGCGTCCTGAAACAAAGCAGGCCCCGACCAGATTTACCTGGTCAGGGCCTTGCTCACATGTCGGGGTGGCGGGATTCGAACCCACGACCTCTTCGTCCCGAACGAAGCGCGCTACCAAGCTGCGCCACACCCCGCGTGAAGCCACGACAGCGTATCGCACCGGGGCGGTCAGAAGCCAAACGGCTCTTGTCGCATGAGATAGCCGCAGGTAGATGTGGTTAGCGGTGCAGATCACGGGGTATTTGGGATGTATTTGAACGCGCCATGCGTTCAATCCGGTAACTACCTGGGACGGACCCGGTGCCACGACGTAAGGGACTGACATGACCGGATTGGGAGCTTTGCTCTACTGCGGATTCTTCGGTCTGGCCGCACTGTGGCTGTTCGCCACGTCGGACTACCGCGTCACCGCGCGCCGCGCCGCCGCCCACCGGGCTCAGCCCCAACTGCCCGAGCACTCGAATTCGGCCAGCACAGCCACCGCCTCAGGTGAGTCCAGTCCCCGGCTGCTGACCCACGCGTCGTCGAAGTAGGTATCGGCGTAGCGGTCACCACTGTCGGCCAGCAGCGTCACTACCGACCCGCTGCGGCCCTGCGCCACCATCTCGGCCAGCAGTCCGAACGCGCCCCAGATATTCGTGCCCGTAGACGGCCCAACCCGACGCCCCAGAACCCTGCTCACGTGCCGGGCGGCGGCCACCGAGGCCGCGTCGGGCACGCAGACCATGGCGTCCACCACGCCGGGCAGGAATGACGGCTCCACCCGCGGCCGGCCGATGCCCTCGATGCGCGAGGACGCCCCGGTGAACACGTCCGGATCGCCGGTCGCGAAGGACGGGAAGAACGCCGAATTTTCCGGGTCCACCACACACAGCCGGGTGGCGTGTCGCCGGTACCGGAGGAAGCGCCCGATGGTGGCGCTGGTGCCGCCGGTGCCCGCGCCGACGACGATCCACTCAGGGATCGGGTGCACCTCGTCGCGCAGTTGCGAGAAGATCGACTCGGCGATGTTGTTGTTGCCGCGCCAGTCGGTGGCCCGCTCGGCGTTGGTGAACTGATCCAGATAGTGGCCGCCGGTCTGCTGCGCGAGGCGTTCGGCCTCGGCGTACACCTCGGACGACTGTTTGACGAAATGGCAACGGCCGCCCTGGTTTTCGATCAGCTCGACCTTGGTCGTGCTGGTCGACGACGGCATCACCGCGATGAACTCCAGACCCAGCAGCGCCGCGAAATACGCCTCGGACACCGCGGTCGAACCGGAGGACGCCTCGATGACGGTGGTGCGCGGGCCGATCCAGCCGTTGCACAGCCCGTACAGGAACAGCGACCTGGCCAGCCGGTGCTTCAGGCTGCCGGTGATGTGCGTGCTCTCGTCTTTGAGATACAGCTGCACGTCGACCGCGGCGCTCCACGCGGCAGGCAGCGGGTAGCGCAGCAGGTGGGTGTCGGCGCTGCGGCGCGAGTCGGCCTCGATGAGCCGGACCGCGTTGTCCACCCAGGCCCGGTCGGTGCTGCGAACCGACACCGCGGAGGTCACCGCGCGGAGATGGCAGGCAGGCTCACATCGGCGTCGATCCCGGGATGACCGCCGCCGGTCGGGGCTGCCACCAGGGTCAGCAGCGTCACCTCGGGCCGGCAGCAGAACCGGACCGGCGTGTACGGCGAGGTGCCCAGGCCGGCGGACACATGCAGCTGCATGTGCTCACCCCAGCGCGACGGGCCCTTGACCCGGGAGGTGTCGATGTCGCAGTTGGTCACCAGCGCGCCGTAGAACGGCACACACAGCTGCCCGCCGTGGGTGTGCCCGGCCAGCACCAGCTGGTACCCGTCGTCGGCGAAGCGGTCCAGCACCCGGGTGTACGGCGCGTGGGAGATACCCAGCGACAGGTTGGCCGCCGGGTTGGGCCGGCCGGCGATGGCGTCGTAGCGGTCGCGGGTGAGGTGCGGGTCGTCGACCCCGGCCACGGCGATGAGCTGACCGTTCACCTCGATCTCGCGCCGGGTGTGGGTCATGTCCAGCCAGCCGCGCTCGGTGAACGCGGCCCGCAGGTCCTGCCACGGCAGCGGCTGACCGGTGATCCGCCGGTGCTTGTTGAACAGGTAGTGGGCGGGGTTCTTCGGCTTGGGGCCGAAGTAGTCGTTACTGCCGAAGACGAACACGCCCGGCACGGCCAGCAGATCACCCATCGCTTGCACGACCGCCGGCACCGACTTCGGGTGCGACAGGTTGTCGCCCGTGTTGACCACCAGATCGGGTTCCCAGGCCGCCAGCTCGCGCAGCCAGGCCTGCTTGCGCCGCTGCCCCGGCATCATGTGCAGATCGCTCAGATGCAGCACCCGCAGCGGCGACGAACCGGGCGTCAGTATCGGCATGGTCACCTCGCGGACCACGAACGCGTTGCGCTCGATCAGCGACGCGTAGGCGAGGCCCGCGGCCAGTGTTCCGGTGACGGTGACGGCAGCATTGCGCACGATGGCAGGCATGGACGCAGCCTACTTGCTCGATGCCGAATATGGCCCGTTGTCGCTGGTCATCGTTAGAAAGCCCACAGGGTTGGGGTAGGTGTTATCAGGCCGGACCGGGCCTATGGCGGAGGCGGGCCGAGTACCGGCACGGTGATGGGCGGCAGGCCGGGAATCTCCACGACCGTCGACCCCACCGATATCGGCGGCAGCCCGTCCAGACCCGGAATCGGGATGCCGGCCGGGGGCGGCGGCGGAGGCGGCGCGATGCCGTTACTGACCAGGATCGTGACGATCGAGCCGGGGATGGTCTGCCCGGACGGCGACGTCCCGATCACCTGGCCGGACGGGGCGACGCTGTTGACCCACGACGGCTGCGGGGCCAGCTGGAAGCCGGCCTCCTTGACCCGCGTCTGGGCCAGGTCGATGTCCATGCCCCCGACGTTGGGCACTTTGGACCCCGGTCCACCGTCCACGTAGCGCGGGTCGGTCGGCGGCAGCACCACGTTCGGCGGGGTGTACTGCTTCATCGCGGTGAACCAGGTCCGGGCCGGCTCGTGGCCACCGTAGAGATCACCCTTGCCACACTGGCGCAGCGGGAACGAGCACAGGTCGGACGGCGTCGTGGAGTCGTCGTAGATGTAGTTGGCCGCCGCGTACGCGCTGGTGAAGCCCAGGAACGCCGACGACCGGTGCGCTTCGGTGGTACCGGTTTTACCGGACACCGGGAGGTTCCAGCCCACCGACTGCGCGGCTCCGGCGCCGGTGCCGCTGATGGCGTCCTTGCTCATCGCGTTGGCGAGGGTGTTGGCCAGTCCCTCCGGGACGGCCTGCTCACACGTCTGCGTGGTGACCGAGACGTCGTTGCCGTGCCGGTCGAACACCTTGTCCACCGGGTTGGGTGGGCACCACGTGCCGCCCGATGCCAGCGTGGCCGCGACGTTCGACAGCTCCAACGCGTTGACCTCGAACGGGCCGAGCGTGAACGAGCCGATGTTCTGCCGCTTGATGAAGTCGGCGAGGCTCTCGTTGCTGTTCGGGTCGTAGGGCCGGGCGGTGCCCGGCGCGGCGTAGGAACGCAGGCCCAGCTTGACCGCCATGTCGACCGCGCGCGGCACGCCCACCTGCGAGATCAGCTTCGCGAACGCGGTGTTCGGCGAGGTCGCCAGCGCCTCGGTGACGTTCATGCTGCCCCGGTACTTGCCGTCGTTCTCGACGCACCACTTGTCCTTCGGGCAGCCCTTCGCGCCGCCGCTGCCCAGGCCCTTGGCCTCGAACCGGCCCGGTACCTCCAGTTGCGCGTTGATGCCCATGCCCATGTCCAGGGCCGCGGCCGTGGTGAAGAGCTTGAAGATCGACCCGGCGCCGTCACCGACCAACGAATCCGGTTGCGGCTGCATGGTTTCCCCGGCCGAGGTGTTCAGGCCGTAGGTGCGGTTGCTGGCCATCGCCACCACCTGGTGGCCGTCCTTGCCGGGCCGGATGACGTTCATGACGCTGGCGATGCCGTCGATGGTGGGGGAGGCGATGCCGTCGATCGAGGACTTGACCTGGTTCTGGATATCCGGATCCAGGGTGGTGCGGATCAGGTAACCGCCCTTGGCCACCTGGTCCTTGCTGATCCCGGCCTTCGACAGGTAGTCCAGCACGTAGTCACAGAAGAAGGCGCGGTCGCCGGCGGCGATGCAGCCGCGGGGCAGCTGGTTGGGCTGCGGCAGGATGCCCAGGGGCTGCTCCTTGGCTGCCTGCAGCGCCTCGGCTTCCTGCGGAACGTTCTGGATCATGGTGTCCAGCACCAGGTTTCGGCGGGCCAACGCGCCGTCAGGGTTGGTGTAGGGGTCCAGGCCGCTGGTCGACTGCACCATGCCGGCCAGCATGGCGGCCTGCTGCCAGTTCAGCTGGGAAGCGTTTATGCCGAAGTACGTCTGGGCCGCGTCCTGAATGCCGAAGGCCCCGTTTCCGAACGACACCAGATTCAGATAGCGGGTCAGGATTTCGGACTTGGTGAACGTCTTGTCCAGGGTCAGCGCCATCCGGATCTCGCGCAGTTTGCGAGCCGGGGTGGTCTCGATCGCGGCGCGCCGTTCGGCGTCGGTCTGGGAGATCACCAGCAGCTGATAGTTCTTCACGTACTGCTGCTCGATGGTGGAACCACCGCGGGTATCGGCCGCGCCGGACATATAGCCGGACAGGCCCGTCAAAGTGCCCTTCCAGTCCACCCCGTTGTGCTCGGCAAACCGTTTGTCCTCGATCGAGACGATGGCCAGCTTCATGGTGTTGGCGATCTGGTCGCTCGGTACCTCGAACCGGCGCTGGGAATACAGCCAGGCGATCGGGTTGCCCTTGATATCCACCATGGTGGACACCGCCGGTGCGTCACCCTCGACCAATTGGGCTGAACCGTTGGCCACCACATCGGACGCCCGGTTGGACATCAGGCCGATACCACCGATGACCGGGAACATCATCGCGGCGAGGACCACGGCGGCGAGCAGGCAGCACCACGTCATCTTGATGACGGTGACCGCGGTCGGCGGACGGTTCTGCGGTCGCTCGGACATGGGGTACAGCGTAGCGACACCGCCCGTTTACAGCCGCGCGCCGGTCGAATACCACGTCCACAGGGGGTGTGGGGCGCCGCGACACGGGCAAAAATTAACGGCTGGACACCCGTCCCAAAAAAGCGGCCTGAGAACCATTGCGCAATGGGCCCTTGACCACCTAACTTGAACACACAATGCGATCTAGGTAACACTACTAGCCGCAATGTGGCGTAGATCGCATCAGTGGTCTACACGGGTGGACTCGGCCGTCGGGAGACGGTGTGACGAAGGGATCGCTGGTGCCTGATACACAGCCAGTAGTTCGCGCGACTATCGCTAACCATGCCGGTGACGGCGCGCTACCCAGCGTGGTCCAGCCCGAAGCCGAAGCCCGAATTGCCTGGGTGTCCCAGGCCCGCTGCCGCCAGACCGACCCTGACGAGCTGTTCGTACGCGGCGCCGCGCAGCGCAAGGCCGCCGTTATCTGCCGACATTGCCCGGTGATCGTGGAATGCGGCGCCGATGCTCTTGATAACCGTGTCGAGTTCGGCGTCTGGGGCGGGATGACCGAGCGTCAGCGCCGTGCCCTGCTCAAGCAGCACCCCGAGGTCGTGTCCTGGGCGGAGTTCTTCGCCAACCAGCGCAAGCACCGCAACGCGGTCTAACGCCCCCATATAACTGGACTGTGCCCGGGATTCTCGACGAATCCCGGGCACATTTTCACCTCTCGGCCGGCAAACCCGGCTGCTGCTCAGGCCTTTACGACGTCACAGGTGATCTGATCGGCGATCGCGCGCAGCGCCTCCAGATCGGACACCTCGAACGGCAGTGACGGCACTCCCACCAGCGCCACGTGCGGGTTGGCTCCCGTGAACCGCGACAACAACCGCACCTCGCGCTTGGAGATGACCGTCCGGTTCGCGTGAATCCGTAGCGCTGCCACAGCCAGCGCATCCGATTCCTGTCCGGATGCTTCCAGCTTGGCGGCGGCCTCGTCGGCCGCATCCGCGGTCAGGTCACACAGCATCGGATGGGTGCGATTGAGGATCAGGCCCGCCAGCGGCATGTGCTCCTGCGACAAGCGGTCGACGAAGAACGACGCCTCACGCAGCGCATCGGGCTCGGCGGCCGACACCACGACGAACCGGGTGCCGGGACGCTTCAGCAGTTCGTAGGTGCGGTCGGCCTTCTCCCGGAACCCGCCGAACGTGGCGTCGAGGGATTGCACGAAACTGGCTGCGTCCGAAAGCATTTGCGAACCCAGCACGGTGGACAGCGCCTTCATCGCCAAGCCCATGGCCCCGGTGACCAGCCGCCCGATGCCGCGGCCCGGCCCCAGCAGCAGCCGCCACAACCGGCTGTCCATGAAGTTGCCCAACCGCTTAGGCGCATCCAGGAAGTCCAGGGCGTTGCGCGACGGCGGGGTGTCGACGACCACCAGATCCCACTTGTCCTCGGCCAGCAACTGACCGAGCTTCTCCATCGCCATGTACTCCTGCGTGCCCGACAGTGACGTCGCGACGGTCTGGTAGAACTGGTTCTCCAAGATCGCGTCGGCCCGATCGGTGCCGGAGTACTGCACCACCATCTCGTCGAACGTGCGGCGCATGTCCAGCATCATCGCGTGCAGTTCGCCGGGCACCTCCGGGGCCAGCGGAACCCGCTGCGGGGTGTTGCCGAGGTCCTTGATGCCCAGGGCCTGAGCGAGACGTTTGGCCGGATCGATCGTCAGCACCACGACAGTGCGGCCGTACTCGGCGGCCCGCAGCGCCATCGCGGCAGCCGTCGTGGTCTTGCCGACGCCACCGGCGCCACAGCACACCACGACCCGATTCGCGGTGTCCGAGAGGATCGCGTGCATATCCAGCTTCAAGGGTTTGGTGCTCATTTCGTGCCAACCCCTTGTTGCTCAAGCGCTTCGGCGAGTTCGTACAGGCTGCCCAGGTCGACGCCGTCCGGCAGCGCGGGCAGCTCTAGGCGCGGCACCTTGAGTGCGTCGAGCTGGTCGGCACTCTCGGCGCGCGCCTGCATGCGGGTTGCGTGCTGGATGGTTTCGGTGAGCAATCCGTCAAAGTCTTTGTCGGACAAGCTGATTCCGGCGTCGGCCAGTCCGGCGCGCACCGCGTCGGCGTCGACGACGCCCTCGGCGGCCTTGGCCAGATCGGCGGGCGACAGGTACGCCGGGATGTTGCGGTTGACGATCACACTGCCGATCGGCAGCCCCAGCTCGCGCAACTCCTCGATGGCCTCCAGCGTCTCCTGCACCGGCAGCGCCTCCAGCAGGGTGACCAGGTGGATGGTCGTCAGCTCCGAATGCAGCAACTTCACCACGCCGTCGGCCTGGGAGTGCACCGGGCCGCCCTTGGCCAGGTCTGACACCGCCTTGGTGACGTCCAGGAACCGCGAGATGCGGCCCGTCGGCGGGGCATCGACCACGACCGCGTCATAGGGGCGCTGCCCCTTCAGTTCCTTGGCCGTCTTGCCGTTGCGCACCACGACCTCTTTGATCTTGCCGGTGAGTAGCACGTCACGGAGGCCGGGGGCGATGGTGGTGGCGAACTCGACGGCGCCGATGCGCTTCATGGCGCGACCGGCGATACCGAGGTTGTAGAACATGTCGAGGTATTCGAGGAATGCAGCCTCGGTGTCGACCGCCAGGGCGTTGACCTGCCCGCCGCCCTCGGCGGTGGCGATCTTCATCTCCCCGTACGGCAGCGGTGGCACGTCGAAGAGCTGAGCGATGCCTTGGCGGCCCTCGACCTCGACCAGCAGCACACTGCGGCCGCCAGCAGCGAGCGCGAGTGCCAGCGCCGCGGCGACCGTGGTTTTGCCGGTGCCGCCCTTACCGGTGACGAAATGCAGGCGCGCCTGGTCCAGACGCGGCGGCCAGCCGGTGGGCGATTGGCCCGTGGATTCGGTTGTCACCCCAGCATGTTAACCATGGAGTTCTCAGCTGCCGATAAGCTCGGCGCCATGAGCGAACCGACCCGGTGGGAATACGCCACTGTCCCGTTGCTGATCCACGCCACCAAGCAGATCCTCGACCAGTGGGGCCAGGACGGCTGGGAGCTGGTGTCGGTGCTGGCCAACCCGAGCGGCGAGCAGCACGTTGCCTATCTGAAGCGGCCCAAGTGAGCCACTCGGAGCGCCTGGCCGAGCTGGGCATCGAGCTGCCGGAGGTCGTTGCGCCACTGGCGGCCTACGTGCCGGCGGTCCGGACCGGCAACCTCGTCTACACCTCCGGGCAGCTGCCGATGCAGGCCGGCAAGCTGCCACAGGGCGGCAAGGTCGGCGCCGA
>JARLGS010000744.1 GCA_031292695.1 Mycobacterium sp.
ACCTTTGCCACCGTCCAGTCACTCGGCCCGACCGCCGGCACCGGCAGCGTCACGGGCCGGCTGCCGCAGCCCCGCTCCGACCTCACCGCCGCCACGGTCGGGCGGACCGTCTACCTCGTGGGCGGCTACGACGGCACCACGTACCAGCCCTCGGTGTTGGCGACGGTGGACGGCAGCCACTTCACCACGGCCGCCACCCTGAAGGTCGCCGTGCGTTACCCGGCCGTCGTGGCCCTCGGCCCCGACCTCTTCTCCTTCGGTGGTCAGACCGGGAGCGGTGCCGGCACCGCCGTGACGGCGACGGCGGCGATCCAGCAGATCGACCCGGTCACGCATACGGTCAGCGTCGTCGGGTCCCTGCCGCAGGCGCTCTACGGCGCCGCCGCCTTCGTGCTCGGCGGCCACATCTATCTGGCCGGCGGCCAGACCGCTGACGGGCAGACGCTCACGCAGGTGTACGAGTTCGACCAGACGACGCACCGGGTCGCCGACGCCGGCCTGCTCCCCCAGGCCGTCGCCTTCGCTGGCTCCGCCACGGTGGGGACCGGCACGTCCGCCGTCGGCTACCTCGTGGGGGGCGAGGTGGCCCGGCAATCGGGCACGGACCAGGCCGGCATGGCCTCCGGGACGTTGGCCAGCGTGATCTCCCTGCGGCCCAGCTGGTACGGCGGGCCGGTCGGCGGGGCCGATGCGGGCTCCCCGTTCCAGGGCCATCTGCTCATCGCCGACCGCGGCAACGACCGGCTGCTGGTGATCGACCCGGCGCGCAACCTGCAGTGGCAGTACCCGTCGCCCACCATGCCGCCCCCGCCCGGGGGCTTCAACTTCCCCGACGATGCCTTCTTCTTCCACAAGGGAACCGGGATCATCTCCAACCAGGAGGACAACCACACCATCGTCGAGATCGGCTACCCGTCGGGGAAGCTCCTGTGGCAGTACGGCCATCCGATGCAGCCCGGCAGCGGTCCCGGCTACCTGAACCAGCCCGATGACGCCTACGTGCTGAAGAACGGCGACATCACGGTGGCCGACGCAATGAACGACCGCATCCTGTTCCTCTCCCCCGCGGGCACGGTGCTGCACCAGATCGGCACGAACGGCGTGGCGGTGCACAACCCGCCGACGGGCGTGGGCTATCCGAACGGCGACACGCCGCTGGCCAACGGCGACGTCCTGGTGTCGGAGATCAACGGCTCGTGGATCACCGAGTACACGCCGGCGGGCACGCTGGTCTGGACGCTGCACCTGCCGACCGTGAACTACCCGTCCGACCCCCAGCAGCTCGGCCCGAACCTCTACCTGCTGGCCGACTACGACCCGCCCGCGGAAGGACGGATCCTCGAGATCCGGCGTTCGGGCGCCATTCTCTGGACCTACGACGCTTTGTCCGGGGACGCCGCGTTGAAGAAACCGTCGCTGGCCGAACAGCTCCCGAACGGGTTGATCATGGTGAACGACGACTACCGCAACCGCGTCGTGGTGATCGACCCGCGTCACGACACGATCGTGTGGCAGTACGGGATCACCGACGTCGCGGGCACCGGACCGGGCCTGCTCAGCATCCCAGACGGGTTCGACCTCCTGGCCGCGGACGGCACGAGCCCCACCCACCCGCAGACGGGGTGAGCCAGTAGGCCCGGCGGCCGACCTGGACCGGGGTCCGCGCCATGCAATCCTATGATCGCAGGCTCGGGGCTCGTTCGATACGAAATGAGGTTGGATGGCACAGCGGACGCGCCCCGTGGCAGCGGCCAGGAAACCGCAGCGCCCGGCGGAAAGACATTGATCCTTTCCGAACGCAACCCGCAGGCCCGAATCGTAGCCTGCGAATCAAGCCCGCAGCGGCTTGCCCAGTTGCGCAAGCGCCTTGCCGCCTATGCCGACAGGGTCGAATGCCGACTCGCCGACTCGACCGCGATCAGTGAAGAGGGGGTTTTCGATCTTGCCATGGCCGACGTGCCTTGCAGCGGCACAGGTACACTGGGCCGCAATCCGGAGATTCGCCATCGGCTGCGACTGGAAGACCTGCCGCGCCAGGCGGCGCGCCAGCGTGCGATTCTCTCCGCCGCGATTCGTGCAGTTCGCATTGGTGGATGCGTCGTCTATTCCACCTGCTCGCTCGAGCCCGAGGAGAATGAGCAAGTCGTGGCCGCCGTTCTTGCTAATGGCGCGAAGGCTCGGCTCGTTTCGCTTGAGTCCCACATTGAGGCAATGGTTGACAAGCGCATCCTAACTTCTTCGGGTGCAATTCGCCTTCGCAGTTGCCTCGCGCCGGAAGGTGCATTACGACTCCTGCCGGGGATCTTTCACACGGATGGCTTCTTCATCGCCCTGGTCGAAAGAACTGCTTGAATGCGGCTCCTCGCACCCTTGCTGAACCTCATCACGAGTCGGCAGGCTACTCGGGACCGAGCTTCAGAGCTTCGTAATCGC
>JARLGS010000745.1 GCA_031292695.1 Mycobacterium sp.
GCAAGGTCAGCGGCGGCCCCGGGTCGGGCGACAGCGGCACGTTCTCCCGCTGCATCAGCCAGCCCGCGATGTTGTGGAACAGCGGGGCCGCCGAGTGGCCGGGTGTGCCGTCCGCGTTGCGCTCCGGGTTGTCCATCATGATGCCGACGACGTAGCGCGGATTGTCGACGGTGGCCATGCCCGCGAAGGTGATCCAGTACACGTTGTCGAAGTAGCAGCCGCAGCCCGGGTTGATCTGCTGCGCGGTACCCGTCTTGCCGGCCATCTGGTAGCCGGGCACGCCGGCCGCCGGGCCGGTGCCCTGCTGATATCCCATCGGATCACGCTGCACGACGGCGCGCAGCATGTTCCGCACGGTCTGCGCGGCCTGCGCCGACACCACCCGCACGCCCTCCGGACGCGGTTCCGCGGTCCGGGTGCCGTCGGGTGCGATGGTGGCCTTGATGATTCGCGGCGGCATCCGCACCCCGTCGTTGGCGATCGTCTGGTACATGCCGGCCATCTGCAGCAGGGTCATCGAAAGGCCCTGGCCGATGGGCAGGTTGGAGAAGGTGCTGCCCGACCATTGGTCGATGGGCGGCACCAGCCCGGCGCTCTCACCGGGCAGCCCGACGTTGGTGCGCTGGCCCAGCCCGAATTTGCGGACCATGTCGTAAAAGCGCTCCGGCCCAACACGTTGCGCGAGCATCAGTGTGCCGACGTTGGACGACTTACCGAAAATGCCGGTCGTGGTGTAGGGCATGACGCCGTGGTCCCAGGCGTCATGGATGGAGACGCCACCCATCTGGATCGAACCGGGTACCTGCAGCACCTCGTCGGGGTTGGAGAGCCCGTACTCGATCACCGACGAGGCGGTGATCACCTTGTTCACCGAGCCCGGCTCGAAGGGCGAGGACACCACCAGGTTGCCCAGCTGCTTGTCGCCCTGACGCCCGATGTCCTGGGAGGGGTCGAAGGTGTTGTCGTTGGCCATGGCCATCACTTCACCGGTCTTCGCGTCCAGCACGACGGCCGAAACGTTGTGCGCACCAGAGACATTCTTGGCCTGCTGCACCTGCTGCTGCACGTAGAACTGGATGTCGTTGTCGATCGTGAGCTGGACGGTGGAACCGTTGACCGCCCGGTGCCGGTTGCGAGAGCTGCCGGGGATGACGACGCCGTCGGATCCGCGGTCATAGGTGACCGAACCGTCGGTCCCGGACAGCACCGAGTCCAGGGAATCCTCCAGGCCCAGCAGCCCGTGGCCGTCCCAGTCGATGCCGCCGATGACGTTGGCCGCCAGCGAGCCGCCGGGGTACTGGCGCAGATCCTGCCGTTCCGACCCGACCTCGGGAAACTTGTCGGAGATGGCGCTGGCGACAGCCGGGTCGACGGCGCGGGCCAGGTAGACGAAGTTCTCGTCGCTTTGCAGCTTCTTCAGGACCGTCGCGAAGTCCGGTTTGTTGCTTAGCCGGGTCGAAACCTCTTTGGCGACGTCCCGCAGCCGCTGCTGCGGATCGGGCGCGGCGGAGTTCTTGCTCTTCGCCTCCTCGAGTTGCTTGCGGATCCGCTTGGGCTGGAATGTCAGCGCCCGCGACTCGGTGGTGAACGCGAGTTGGTCGTTGTTGCGGTCGACGATGCTGCCGCGGACCGCCTTCTCCACGTCGGTGACCTTGAGTTGTCCGGCGGCCTGGGCGCGCAGTGCCGGCGCGTCGGTGACCTGCAACATGAACAGCTGGACCGCGGCCACCAGGATCAGCACCAGAATCGCCGCGTTGCCGGCCCGGTGCCGGAAGACGAACGACGCGCCGCGCGTCCCCGCCTCAACGATCTGGCGGGTGCGCCGCTCCCGCGCCGAATGGCCGACCTGCGCCGCCTCCGTCCGGGTCTCCTTCGTTTTCTCAGCCTTTCGAGAATTCTTCGGCTCCCGGACGTCGCGCGCCGGCTCGGCCTGCCGCGGCTTGCGCAGCCGCTTCCGCTGCCCGGCGCCCTCGGCCTGCTGCGAATTGCGCGGACCGCGCATCGGCCGCGGCGA
>JARLGS010000746.1 GCA_031292695.1 Mycobacterium sp.
AGATCGGCAGATCGATGGGCAGCTTGTGTGAGGTGAAGTCGTTGGGCGGGGTGACCACCAGTTGTCCCCAACGGGCGCACGAATTGCCGCTGCCGGTGTCGATCGCCGACGTCGATACATCCGCCGTGGCCACTTGGCCGGGCTGCAGGGTGAGCCGGTGCGCCGCGTTGGCCGGCCGTCGCGGCACGTTGATGAGCACGCCGCCAGGGGGTGTCACCAGATCCGCGCCCGGATAGCCGACCATCGTGCAGGTGTGGGACGAGGTATTCCGGAACGACACCACGACCCGTCGCTGAGTGCTTGCCGATTCCACCGGCGCATTGGTGACTTCGAGGTCACTATCGGCACACGGACCGAGTTCTGTTGGGGCTGCGGGAGTTTGGTTGGATGGAGGCGTGACGGTCCCCGTCAGGGGCGGAGCCTCGGAAGTCGCCTCGGTCGCGGACGTGTTGGCACCGGTCTGGGTTGGGGTCAGAGTCGGTGTGGCCGGAGCCGAGTGCTGCGCCGAACATCCCGCGAATAGGGTGATTGCCATGACGGGCAGTGGCCACACGAGGACCTTCATGCGCATTCCTTCGTAGAGGGTGCCGAGTTTGGGTCCAGTGTCCGACAGCGGAGGTGGGCGAGTGGCCGGTTGTGACACGGATTTTGGAAATATTCGTGTCACAAATGGCCGTTCGGCGCCCGTTCGATGCCGATCAGGCGACACCCAGCGCGGCGGCGGTGAGGTGCCAGAGCCGTTCGGCCGCCTGATCGGGATCGGCACGCGGGGTAGCCCTGAGCTGTTGGGCAATGCCGTGCCGCAGGCCGCCGATGATGAATGCCCCGGCGCTGGCGGCGTCGATGTCGGCCGGCAACTGGCCCAGTTCTTGTCCGTGCCGGATGTTGTCGGCCGCGGCCTCGCTCATCGTCTGCAGGTGAACGGCCTCGAGTTCGGCGAGCTCCGGGTCGAGCGCGGCGCGGCCGAGCAGGATCGGCGCCAACGGATCGTCGTAGTGATACGAGACGAACCGTCGGGTGCGTTCGCGTTCCCGGAAGCCCCAATCGGCGTCGACGGGTAGATGTGCGTCCGCAATGGCGTGGCGTAGCCCGTGGTAGAAGCCGTCGTAGACGGCTGCGAGCAGCCCGCTCTTGGAGCCGAAGTGGTGGTAAAGCGCGCCGGTGCTCAGCTGCGCCCGGCGGGTGAGCGCACTGAGTTCGAGCACACCTTTGCCGCGCACCAATTCGTCGCGGGCGGCCGTGAGAAGTTGTTGACGGCCGATCGGGGCACGTGCCATAGTCCAAAACATAACAGAAATCAGTTATGTTTCGGTGGGAGCGAGCAATGAGTGCTGAGGTGTCATCACTGGCTGATCTGAGCGGGGACCTCGCCGGGACGTATCGCAGAACCGAGAGCAGCGGCGCGACAGTCGATCCGGCGGTCGTCGACGCGGATCTGGCTGCGGTCCTGCGCGATGGATACGTGATCCTGCCCGACCTGCTTGCCACCGCACAGCTCGACGCCATCCGTGAAGCCGTCACTTCGCTGTTGAATCTGCACGGCCGAAACGGATTTGAGGGCCGTGCGACCCAACGTGTCTACAGTGTGCTGAACAAGACCGCCGCGTGCGACGCCATTGCCGACCATCCGCGGGTGCTGGCGTTGCTCGACCGGTTGTTCCTGCCGAACTATCTGCTGTCGATGCTCCAGGTGATCAACATTCTGCCCGGCGAACAGGCCCAGATGCTGCACACCGACGACGGCTTCTATCCGTTGCCACGCCCCCGGGCTGCGCTCGGCGCCGCCACCATCTGGGCGATCGACGATTTCACCGCCGACAACGGCGCCACCGACATAATCCCGGGCAGTCACCGATGGGGTGACCGGATGCCGGTGGATGAGGAGCGGGAACCCGTCGTGATGAACGCTGGGTCGTGCGTCTTCTTCCCGGGCACGCTGTGGCACGGCGGCGGCGCGAACCGCTCCGACCGCCCGCGGTTGGCCGTGACAGCGCAATACTGCGAGCCCTGGTTGCGGCCGCAGGAAGCATTCGCCCTGTCGATGACCCGCGACACCGTCCGCCGGGTTTCGGAAGACATTCGCCGCATGCTCGGCTACAGCATCCACCCGCCCTTTGTGGGCCAGGTCGATGGTATGCACCCGAAACGGCTACTGGAGTCGGGCGTCGGCGAGTAGCGCGCAGGTCGGTACGGGACGTCGACGCCACCGTTGGTGTTGTCCGGCTCGTCCTGGTCCTCAAGGCGGGAAGTACCTGCTTCAGGTCTATTTCTCCCCGGCTTACAAGCCGCCGCAGCGGGAAGGCGCGAAAAACGGTGACCATGGCGGGCAGTCGGCCGGCAGGGGCTGAGGTGGGGCCGGCGGTGGCGGGGGTCCCAGCGGAGGCACCGGCGGAGCTTGGTGTGGTGTGCCGTGCCATGGGTACAGCATGTTGGTGCCCACATCGACAACGCCGGCGGAACCCCAGTACCAGTCGTGGCACACGTTCCAATCCCATGAGATGACCGAACCGCCCGGAATCATCCGGTCGCCGGGGCACCAGGTACTACACGACATGCCTCCGGGACAGTTCCCGCCCTGATAACTGGTGCCGTCCGCGTGCGCGATGGCCGGCCCCACGCCGGTCAGGCTCAGCCCTGCCGACATGACTGCGGCTGCGGTCAACCGCGAGATTCGGTTCATGATCGGTCCTTTCGTACGCCGCGACTGTCGCGTCGACGCGACCATTACGCGGCGGGGTACCGGCTACCGATCACAATTGTCCGTCGGGGTAGACGTCCGGCGCACCGTATTCGTGCCGCCGACATCGCAACGTGCCCCAGGTCAGGCCAGAACTTCGATTTCGTGGCTTAGCTGGTAGCCCGGGGCCAGGCTCAGTGAATCGCCGCTCCAGAACGAGCCTGGGTCGAAGTAGTTTTCCCGCTTCTCGGTGACCAGCAAGCCCATCTCCTCGTAGGTGATGGCGACGGTCTCCGCGCAGTACGCGGTCTCCAGGCCGGCTGCCCGCCGGCGGTTCTTGTCCCGCTCGGCTGACTCGCGAACCTTGCGGTGTACCAACGGAATTCCGCGGGTGTAGTCGCTGACGGCCGGCGCCCGGCCGCGGAACCAGCGACCGGTCAGCCGAGCGGTGGTCGGGAACGCGGTGCCGTCCATGCGGGCCACCACCTTGAGCAGCAGGTCCTCCTGTTCGCGGGTGGCATACGGCGTCAGCTGCCGTAGCCAGCACCGCTGCCCGTAGGTGTACACCCACCGTTCGACCGCCTGGCGCAGGTCGTTGAGTTGCACGCCGCGGTGATGGCTGCCGCTCCAGAGGCATTCGAGCTTGTCGCCCAGTTCGGCGTGCCAGATCAGCGGCGGCAGGTCGTCGATCGCGACCGTCACGCCGACGTGGTTCACCGGCGCGTTGGTGAGCGCCTGGATGGCGCGGTCCGGGCCGGACGCCCCGCGGAACAACCAGATATCCCCGGTCCGGGTTTCGGCGAGGGCCCGCTCCAAGGTGACCGCGTTACCGTCCATCTGGGCAGCTTAGGCAGAATTGGTCCATGCGTGGCTTATGGAAGTGGGTTGGCCTGGCTGGTGTCGCCGGGGTGGTCGCGGGCGGCGTGCTGATCGCTCGTGATCAGCGCCAGCGCAATTCGTACACCGCCGAGGACATTCGGGCTCGGTTGCATCAGCGGTTGGCTGAGTCCGCCGGCAACTCCACGGCGTAGAGCCGGTGGCTCCCGGCGAAGCCTTTGAGTTCCGCCGCCCGCCCCGCATCGAAGTGGATGTCTGAGCACGTCTGCAGGCCGGAGAGTGCGTCGCGCACTGCCTCGCTGACCAGGATCTGGCCCCCGTCGGCCTGGCTGGCGACGCGGGCCGCCATTGCGACGTTGCGCCCGAACAGGTCGTCGCCGCGGCGTACCGACTTGCCGGTGTGAATTCCGATGCGCACCCGAATGCTGTTGGGCTGCTTGGCCAGTTGCTCTTGAATGTCGACACTGCAGCGCACCGCCTGGGCCGGCTCAGCGAACGCGATCATGAACCCGTCGCCCTGGCTTTTCACGATGTACCCGGACTGTTTCTTCACGCACCGGCCGACCAGCTTGTCGTGGTGATCGATCAACCGCACCCAGGCCCGGTCGCCCATGCGCTCGTTCAGGGCTGTGGATCCCTCGATGTCGGAGAACAGGATGGCGACCCGCCCGGTCGGCGCCAAGGTGGCCAGGTCCGGCCGCGCCACCTCGGCCCAGCCGGCCAGTTCCTCGATCGATGACCGGACCGCGCCGCCGAAGCCTTCCTTGTTGATCAGGTTGGCGGTCTGCCAGACCGTTTTGACGGCGGCCCTCCCGCCGGCCAACAGCAGGTGGGTACGGGATTCGGTCGGCGCCCGCAACTCTTCGATCTCGCGCTGCGCGGCCCGCGGCCGGGACCGCGTCACCCGCAACGCAATGCCCTCGACGACCACCAGCCCGGAGAGAACGCAAATGGCGATCACCGATACCGTCACCGCTCAAGTATCGCGGCGCCCGGGCCGCGATCGAGCTATTGGTGGATGAACCGCACCACCGCGTCGGTGAACGCGTCGTTGTCGTCGCCCGCCGCGGTGTGCCCGGCGTCGGAGAGCTCGACGAACTGCGCGTGCGGCACCTTCTGCAGGAAGTCCTGCACGCCCTCGGTGCTGACCACGTCCGACAGCTTGCCGCGGATCAACAGGATGGGGATCTGCAGGTTGATCGCCGCCCGCTCAAGCATTTCGGCCCGCTCGAATGGATCGTCGCCCGGCGCGGTCAGGAATGCCGGGTCCCAGTGCCAGTACCACCGGCCGTCCCGTAGCCGCAGATTCTTCTTGAGCCCTTCGGGACTGCGCGGCCGGGCGCGGTGCGGCAGGTAGGCGGCGACGGCGTCAGCAGCCTCCTCCAGCGAGGTGAAACCGTCGACGCCGCTGAACATGAAGTCGCGGATCCGGGCACTGCCGCCCTTCTCGAAGCGCGGTACCACGTCGACCAGCACCAGCTTGGTGACCAGTTCAGGGCCGGCTTCGTGCGAGACCGGCAGCGCGGTGAGGCCGCCCATGCTGGCGCCGATCAACGTCACCGGGCGGCCGATCTGATAGATCACCTGCAACGTGTCGCCGGTCAGCGTCTCGAGTGAGTAGTTCGCGGTGGGGGAGCGGTCGCTGTCGCCGTGGCCCCGGCTGTCCAGGGCGACGACGTGGAAGCCGGAGGCGGCGAGCACCTGGCCGGTGTTCTTCCAGGAGAACCGGTTCTGGCCGCCACCGTGCAGCATCAGGATGGTCGGCTTGTCCTGCGCCGCCGGGTGGTCCCGGTTCCACTCGTCGGCAGCCAGGGTCAGCTCGTCGACACCGCGGAATTGCACCGTCTGCGGACCGGAACCGACGTTGGTCTGGCTATTGGGTTCGTTTGGGCTCACCGGAATCCTCTCGTCACCTCGCGTTCACGTTACCGAGCTGTGCTAACCGGACCGAACGGGGCCCCATAGGCACGCGGGTCTCTAGACTCTGCCGAGGCGCAGCTGGTTGTGTACTGCGAGAGCCGCGGCGGTACTGGCCCGACACAGGTCGGGGCTGGATTCCGGCCGACGGGGCGTTGCGCGACCGGGTGTGTGTGAGAGGAACGGATATGGCTGACATTCAGGGGCGGCACAGCCGTCCTGGCGAGGCGGACGCCGAGGACGAGACTGTCGTCGACGAGGCGCCGGTCGACGAGGCGGCGGACGACGAGGCGGCGGACGTCGTTGTGGACGAGCCGGCCGAAGTATCTCTGACACCGAAAAAGGTTGTGACCAAACGCGATAACCGGATGATGATCGCGATGGTCGTGGGCTTGGTGGTGGTCGCGGCGCTGGGCGCATTGGTGGCCTGGCTCGGCCAGCGTGAACTCCAGCTGCGCCGCGACGATGCGCTGCGTCAGATGTACCTGACGGCCGGGCGGCAGGGTGCGGTGAACCTCACCTCGATTGACTACAACCATGTCGAGCCTGACGTGCAGCGCGTGCTGGACTCGGCGACGGGCTCCTTCTATAACGACTTTCAAAGGCGCGCCGCATCGTTCACCGATGTGGTCAAGCAGATGAAGTCGGCATCGGTGGGCACGGTGACCGAAGCCGGGGTTGATTCGGCGACGGACCGGGATGCTGTGGTGTTGGTCGCGGTGACGGTGCACACCGACGTCGGCAGCGGCCAGCCACAGCCGGATCGGGCCTGGCGGGTGCGGCTGAGCATGCTGAAGGTGGGCGATGGCGCGAAGGTGTCCAACGTGGAGTTCGTCCAGTGAGCAAGCACGGGAAGGGCGAAGACGGCGTCGCCGAGGACTCGACCGTGGCAGCCGAAGCGGCCGAATCAGCCGAGCTGACGGATTCAGCCGGCACCGAATCCGCCGGCACCGAGTCGGCGGGCACTGAGCCGGCGGATTCGACGGATGTCGAATCCGCTGCGCCGCAAGAGCAATCGCGACCCCGGCGCCGCATTCCGTGGGCGCGGTTGACGGCGTTCCGCGTCCTGCCGGTCCTGGCCGTGCTGTTGACCGGGGCGTCGGTGTTCCTGTGGTTTCTGACGACCAAGCACAGTGATGCGGCTGACCGCGGCAAAGTGGTTCAGGTTGCCCGCGACGGCGCGGTGGCCCTGCTGTCGTACCAGCCGGACACCGTGCGGCAGCAGCTCACCGACGCGCGCAAGCTGCTCACCACGCCCTTCCTGGACGAGTACACCACGCTGACCCAGTCGGTGATCCCAGGCGCCGAACAAAAGCACATCTCGGCGGTGACGACCGTACCTGCCGCCGCCGCCGTGACGGTCACGGAGAACCACGCCGTCGTGCTGGTGTTCGTCAACCAGACCGTGACAGTCGGCGGCCAGGCGCCCACCGACACTCCGACCAGTGTGCGGGTCACGCTCGAACGGCTCGGTGGCCAGTGGCTGATCTCCAAGTTCGAACCGGTGTGAGCGCACCTCCGCTCCGGGCCGGCTGGCGGTGACCCGACTGGCCGCGGTCGACGCGCAGACCTATTGGATGTCGACGAAAATCCCCAACGACCAGTTTGTGTTGTACGGCTTCGGTGGTGTGCCGGGCGACCTGGAAGGGGCCTTGGCCTCGGTGCGCAGGAATGCGTCCGACTGTCCAGAACTGTTGGTGCGCATCGACGATTCGGACCGCCGTCGGTATCCCGCGTGGGTGCAGGGCGAAGTGGGCGAGGGGTCTTATTTCCGGCACGAACTCGAGGACGGCACCTGGTCCGGCTGCCTGCAGGCGGTCTCTGCCCTGGTCGGCGACCAACTCGACGCGACACTGCTGCCGTGGCGGCTGCATCTGTTCTCGAACGTCGACGGTGTGCCGGGCGTGAGCGGGGCGGGAACTGTTGCCGTCGTGCAGATTTCACACGCACTCGGGGACGGGAACCGGTCGTCGGCGCTGGCGGG
>JARLGS010000747.1 GCA_031292695.1 Mycobacterium sp.
ATCTGCCGCTGACGCCGAACACCGCGACGTTCACTGCGGCAGCCACTCCGACAAACACCGACCTGGGGACCGTCACGGTGACCCCCGGAGCGGCGGCCCTCGGAGCCGGGCAGTCCCCGACCGCGGGCTTCATCACGGCGGCGCCGGTGACCTCGGTCTCCGAGCTCACGCCGGTGTCTTCATTCGCTGGCGAAATCGTCCGGCTGGCCGCCGGTCCCGGCGGCGTGTTCGGTAACGGCCTGTACGCCATCTCGCGAGGCGCCGGCGGCAATACGGGCGCAGTCAATAACCCGGGCGTCATCTATCGCGTCGACCCTGCCACCGGCAAGGCGAGCGTCTTCTTCGACCTGAACACCGTGATCAGCCAGAAAGAAGCCAACGGCAACGCTTCGAACTCGGTCGGCGCTGCGACCGGCCTCGTGAACTGGTACGACATCACGTTCGACCCCGAGGGCTATTTCAACGGCAAGCCGTCGATGTTCGTCGCCAGCGTCGACCGCTCCGACCCCAACAAGAACGCCGTCTACCAGATCGGGCCTGATGGCTCGTTGCTCGGGGTGTTCGTCCAGTTCACCGCCGGACAGAACGCTCTGAAGTTCGACATCAACCCGAGCGCGATCTTGGTCCCCCCGGTGCAGGACCAGAGCTTCCTGCGCGGCATGTTTGCGGGCTCGGGGATCAGCACGACCGGGGGAACCTTCAGCGCGTTGTACTTCGACGCGAACCAGTACCAGCCGGGCCAGGTGATCAGCAACGCGACGCTCCCCACGGGTGTCAGTACCACCAATTTGACCGAGGGCCCGATCGTCGGCCTGACCGCCTCCAACCCCAACTACCTGTCGTCGGTTTATTCGGCCTTCACCGATTTCGGCACACCTGCCGCCGGCGGCATCCCCGCCCGTCCCGGTTTGAGCGGCGTGCAGGGCTCGGGCGGAGAGGCGCTGATCCAGCCGCCTGCCGGCACGGCGCTCGTAAACACGCTACCCCTCGACGAGCAACCTGTCGTCTCCTCGCTCGGCCGGCGCTTCGAGGACATCGCCTTTGACCAGTACGGCTATTTCTCCCAGGGCTTCACGATCGGCACCACCACCACCACCGGCAACGGCCAGGGAAATCTCGTCGACGGCGCGTTTTCGATCAGCGCGCCGATCAATGCCGGCAGCGTGTTCGTGACGGACCTCGCTTCCGGTCTGCAAGTGCCGGTCACCCCCCTCGCGCCGCTGCCGACCACGTCGATCGAAGTCCCGGTACA
>JARLGS010000748.1 GCA_031292695.1 Mycobacterium sp.
CGGGGTCTGCAGCGAGTAGGTGTTGGCCAGGTCGTCTTGGATGACGTGGGCGTCGTCGGTTGTCGTGTCGACCCGCAGCGGCTCGGCCAGTGTGGACGCCTGGTAGCTCCACCCGGCGGGCAACTGCAGCCGATTGGACAGCGCCGGCAGGTCCGGCAAGTGCAGCGTCGGATCGACGGTCTGGCTCCAGGACTGCATGACCCAGCGTCGCCCCCGCGGGTCGATCAACTCGAAGGCCGGTCGGCCGGCATCGAAGACGAACACGGTATGGCGGCTGACTTTGTTCTCGGTGTACGGCGCCGGGTTCATCGACGAGAGTTCCACGGTGGCCTGCCGGAGCATCTCGATGCCGCCGAACGTTCTCTTGTCCGCGACGCCGGTACGGGATTTCACGATCGAACTCATGAGCCAGTACCGGGGGCCGTTGAGCAGGGCCGCCGCCGCCTCGTTCTCGGTCGCGATGACTTGCGGGTCGAGCGCCGACCACGCTTCCTGCGGGCAATCGTTCAGCGGGAAACTGTTGAATACCGTGACCTGCGGACCAGAAGGTGTTTGGCGGATCAGCAGGACTTCGCCGTAACGCTTCCCGAAGGTGTCGGCCGGAGAATCCACCATCGGGCCAACGCTACGGCTGCTGCCCCGCCAGAACGCCTGAAACTGTCCCATTTCGCGGGAGAAGACGAGATTTCTGCCGGATTGCTCTGGATAAAGGTTTGGTGGGCTAGGTATATGTTTGGTGGGCTAGGTATATTACGCGCGACCGTGAATGTGTATTGCCGATGAGCTTGATCTCCATAGGCATGCCGGGCCTGATCGGAGAGTGCCGTCGATGAGTGCGACAAATGCTGGGCGATCCAGGATCGGGCATCTGATCTGGGTGCTCGCGGTACCGATCGTGCTGGGCTGGTTTGCCCTCACCATTGGCACCAACGTCCTGGTCCCGCCGCTGGAAAAGGTGGGCGAAGCGCACACCGTCGGGCTGAGCGCCAAAGACGGGCCGGCGATGATCGCGATGAGGCAGATCGGCTCCGACTTCAAGGAGTTCGACTCCGACAGCAACGCCATGGTGGTGCTGGAAGGCGACAATCCGCTCGGCGCGGAGGCGCACCACTACTACGACGGTCTCATCGCAAAACTGCGCGCTGACACCGCGCACGTGGAGCACGTCGCGGATTTCTGGAGCGACCCGCTGACCGCCGTCGGCTCGCAGAGCAACGACGGCAAGGCCGCCTACGTCCAGATCTACCTGCGCGGCAATCAAGGCGAGACGCTCGCCAACGATTCGGTGGCCTCGGTGCGGGACATCGTCGCGCAATCGAAGCCGCCGGCCGGGCTCCATGTGTTCGTCACCGGCGGCGCCCCGCTGGTGTCCGACCAGCACCACGCCGGCGACAAGAGCATCGCGAAGGTCACCGCCATCACCCTGATCGTGATCGCGGTGATGCTGCTGCTCGTCTACCGCTCGATCATGACGATGGTCCTGATCCTGCTGATGGTGTTCCTCGAACTCGGCGCGGCCCGTGGCGTTGTCGCGTTCCTGGCCGACACCGGGGTGATCGGCCTGTCGACATTCGCGGTCAACCTGCTGACGCTGATGGTGATCGCCGCGGGCACGGACTACGCCATCTTCGCCATCGGTCGCTACCAGGAGGCGCGCGGCGCCAAAGAGGACCGGGTGACCGCATACGACTCGATGTTCCGGGGGACGGCCCACGTGGTGCTGGGATCCGGGCTCACCATTGCCGGCGCCATGTTGTGCCTGAGCTTCACCAGGCTGCCGTACTTCCAGACCATGGGTGTGCCTTGTGCGATCGGTACCTTGGTTGCCGTCGTCGCGGCGCTGACCCTCGGACCGGCCGTCATCAAGATCGGCAGCCGGTTCGGGCGATTCGAACCCAAGCGCGCGATCCGGTCGCGTGGATGGCGCCGGGTCGGGGTCGTGGTCGTGCGCTGGCCGGGCCCGGTGCTGGTCGCCACCCTGGCGCTCGCCATCGTCGGCCTGGTGACCCTGCCCGGGTACAAGACCAACTACGACGCGCGCCGCTACGTGCCCGCCGACCTCACGGCCAACGTCGGATATGCGGCTGCCGAACGGCATTTCAGCGCTGCCCGGATGAATCCCGAACTGCTGATGGTGGAAACCGATCACGATTTGCGCAACTCGGCCGACTTCCTGGTGATCGACAAGATCGCCAAGGCCATCGTGCACACGCGCGGCGTGGCGCGGGTGCAGACCATGACCCGGCCTGACGGGAAACCCATCAAGCACACGACGATTCCGTTCATGATGGGCATGCAGGGTGTCACCGCCAAGCTGGGGGAGAAGTACCAGCAGGATTCGATGGCCGACATGCTGCAGCAGGCCAACGACATGCAGGTCAGCATCGATTCGATGACCAAGATGCAGAGCATCACCACCCAGCTGGCCGCCACTACGCACGACATGACGCTCAAGACCGCCAACATGGCTCTGGACGTCGCCGATCTGCGGGACCACATCTCGGATTTCGATGACTTCTTGCGGCCGCTCCGGAACTACCTGTACTGGGAACCGCACTGCTACGACATCCAGGTCTGCTATTCGCTGCGCTCGATCTTCGACACGCTCGACGGCATCGACCTCATGACCGACGACATTCAGACGCTGGTGCCGGATCTGCAACGGATGGACTCGTTGACGGCGCAGATGGTCACGGTGATGCCGCCGCAGATCGAGACCATGAAGCGCATGAAGCAGTACATGCTGACCATGTACCAGACCCAGAAGGGTCAGGTGGATCAGCGAGCGGCCTCATCGGACAACGCCTCGGCGATGGGCGAGGCGTTCGACAACTCGCTCAACGACGACTCCTTCTACCTGCCGCCGGAAGCCTTCGACAACAAGGACTTCAAACGCGGCATGAAGAACTTCATTTCGCCGGATGGCAAGTCGGTGCGCTTCATCATTCAGCACGACGGTGACCCTGCGACGCCCGAAGGTATCTCGCACGTCGACCCGATCAAGCAGGCCGCGAAGGAAGCCATCAAGGGC
>JARLGS010000749.1 GCA_031292695.1 Mycobacterium sp.
GGCGGACCTCGGCGATGCTGACCTCACGCTTGCCGAATTCAGCTGCTACAGAAGACAACACACCGGGCCGGTCGGCGACGTTCATGCTCACGTAGTAGCGGGTCTCGATCGCGCCGATGGGTGCGATGGGCAGCTTGGCATACTTGGACTCCCGCGGACCGCGGCCGCCCTGCACGCGGTTACGCGCGGCCATGACCACATCGCCCATGACGGCCGACGCCGTCGGTGCACCGCCCGCGCCACGGCCGTAGAACATCAGCTCACCGGCTGCTTCGGCCTCGACGAACACGGCGTTGAACGCTCCGTTGACCGAGGCGAGCGGGTGCTCCAGCGGCACCAGCGCCGGGTAGACGCGGGCCGAAACCCGTTGTTTGCCTTTACCGGTGGTCAAGCGCTCGCAGATGGCGAGCAGTTTGATGGTGCAGCCCAGCGCCTTGGCGGATTCGAAGTCGGCTGCGCTGACCTTCGTCATGCCCTCGCGGTACACGTCGTCGGCGGTAACCCGGGTGTGGAACGCGATGGAAGCCAGGATGGCCGCCTTGGCGGCAGCGTCGAAGCCCTCGACGTCGGCGGTGGGGTCGGCCTCGGCGTAACCGAGCACGCCGGCTTCGGCCAGCGCATCGGCATAATCGGCGCCGGTCTCGCTCATCGCCGAGAGGATGTAGTTGGTGGTGCCGTTCACGATGCCGGCCACCCGCAACACGGTGTCACCGGCGAGCGACTGGGTCAGCGGCCGGATCACGGGGATCGCGCCGGCCACGGCAGCCTCGAAATACAGGTCTACGCGGGCCTTTTCGGCCGCCTGCGCCAGTTCACCGGTGGACTGCGCCATCAGCGCCTTGTTGGCGGTGACCACCGACTTGCCCTGCTCCAGGGCGGCCATGATGGCCTTGCGGGCCGGTTCGACCGGTCCCATGAGCTCCACGACGATGTCGACGTCATCGCGAGACACCAGGGCCTCGATGTCATCGGTGAGCAGTTCGACCGGCACGCCACGGCCCTTGGCCACCTTGCGGACACCGACGCCGCGCAACTCCAGCGGCGCACCGATGCGGGCGGCCAGGTCGGCAGCGCTGTCCTCGATGATCCGGACCACCTCGGTCCCGACGTTCCCCAGTCCGAGAACCGCTATGCCAATCGGCTTTTCACTCATTGACCACTCACTTCCAGACTCAACAGGTCCTCGACGGTCTCCCGCCGCAAGATCGGCCGGGCATTGCCGTCCTTCACCGCGACCACCGCGGGACGGGTCAGCAGGTTGTACCGGCTGGACATCGAATAGCAGTAGGCGCCGGTGGCGGCCACCGCCAGTAGGTCGCCAGGACCAAGGTCGTCAGACACCCACGTATCGCGGACGATGATGTCGCCCGTCTCGCAATGCTTTCCAACGATGCGCGCCAACGTGGCCGGCGCGTCGCTGGCCCTGGACACCAGTCGGGCGTCGTACTCCGCGTCATACAGGGACGGCCGAATGTTGTCACTCATGCCGCCGTCGACGCTGACGTACCGCCGTTGCGCCGTCTGGCTGACCGCAACATCTTTGATCGTGCCGACCTCGTACAAGGTGATCGTGCCGGGACCTGCGATCGCCCGGCCGGGCTCGACGACCAACTTGGGCGTGGGCAGGCCGACAGCCGCGGACTCGGCCTTGACGATGGCCTTGAGCTTGTCCGCCAACTCCTGCATGGGCGGCGGGTCATCGCTGGGAAGATACGAGATACCCAGTCCCCCACCGAGATCCATGACCGACATCTGCGCGGTCTTCTCGACGCCGAACTCAGCGACCACGTCGCGTAGCAGGCCGATGACGCGGTGAGCCGCGATCTCGAACCCGGCCACATCGAAGATCTGCGAACCGACATGACAGTGCAGGCCGACCAGGCGCAGGTTGTCGGTGGCGAAGACCTTGCGCACCGCTGCCATCGCCGCGCCGCTGGCCAATGAGAGCCCGAACTTCTGGTCCTCATGGGCGGTGGAGATGAACTCGTGGGTGTGCGCCTCGACGCCGGGAGTCACGCGCACCAGGACGTCCTGGACGATGCCCGCCGCACCGGCGATGGCCTCCAGTCGCTCGATCTCGATCTCGGAGTCCAGCACGACGTGCCCGACGCCGGCCTTGACCGCTGCGGTCAGCTCATCGACCGATTTATTGTTGCCGTGCACCGTGATTCGTTCGGCTGGGAATTCGGCATGCAGCGCGACGGCCAGCTCACCGCCGGTGGCCACATCCAGCGACAGGCCCTCGTCGTTGACCCAACGGGCGATCTCGGTGGACAGGAACGCCTTCGACGCGTAGTGCACGTGCTCGCCGCCACCGAAGGCGTCGGCGATCTCGCGGCAGCGGGAACGGAAGTCGTCCTCGTCGATGACGAACAGTGGGGTGCCGAACCGCTCGGCCAGTTCACTGACGGTCACCCCGGCGATACTGACCTGACCATCGGAATCGCGAACCAGGTTGCGCGGCCACACATTCGGCGCCAGCCGCAGGATCTCGGCGGGCGTCTGTGGCTTCTCCGGCACGGTGGAGCCGGCGGACTGCCCGCTCACATCCGCTCCGGAGCGCTGACGCCGAGGATTTGCAGACCATTGGCGATCACCTGACGGGTGGCCGCGCACAGCGCGAGCCGCGCCCGGTGCAGGTCGCCCGGCTCCTCGTCGCCCATCGGCAGCACACGGCAGGAGTCGTAGAACCGGTGGTAGTCGCCGGCCAGGTCTTCCAGGTAGCGGCACACGCGGTGCGGTTCCCGAAGGACCGCAGCGGTTTTGAGCACACTGGGGAACTCCCCGATGGTGCGCATCAGGGTGGCTTCGCGGTCGTGGCTGAGCAGTTCGAGGTGCCCGATATCGGCCTGCAAGCCGAGGTCGGCGGCGTTCCGCGCCAAGGCCGACAGCCGAGCGTGCGCGTATTGCACGTAGTAGACCGGGTTTTCGTTGGACTCGCTGGCCCACAGCCCGAGGTCGATGTCGATGGGGCTGTTCACCGACGACCGGATCAGTACGTAGCGGGCCGCGTCCACGCCAATGGCGTCGACCAGGTCCTCCAGCGTGATCACGGTGCCGGCGCGCTTGCTCATGCGCATCGGCTGACCGTCCTTGACCAGATTGACCATCTGGCCGATCAGCACCTCAACATGGTCCGGGCTGTCACCGAGGGCCGCCGCGGCGGCCTTCAGCCGGCCGATGTAGCCGTGGTGGTCGGCGCCCAGCATGTAGATGCACAGGTCGAAGCCGCGCTCGCGCTTGTCCAGGTAGTACGCCAGGTCGCCGGCGATGTAGGCCGGGTTGCCGTCGCTCTTGATGACGACGCGGTCTTTGTCGTCACCAAAGTCGGTGGTACGCAACCAGGTTGCGTCGTCCTTCTCGTAGATGGCGCCGTTATCGCGCAGTTTCTGGATGGCCTGTTCCACCCGGCCCGAGGTGTGCATCGAGTCTTCGTGGGTGTACACATCGAAGTCGGTGCCGAAGTCGTGCAGCGACTGCTTGATCTGCCCGAACATCAGATCCACGCCGATTTCGCGGAAGGCTTCCTGGCATTCGTCGGCCGGCAGGCTCAGCGCATCGGGCCGCTTGGCCACGACGTCGGCGGCGATGTCCTTGATGTAATCGCCGCCGTAGCCGTCCTCCGGGGCCGGCTCGCCCTTGGCGGCCGCGACCAGCGAGCGGGCGAACCGGTCGATCTGCCCGCCGTGGTCGTTGAAGTAGTACTCACGGGTGACCGTGGTGTCCTGCGTGGCCAGCAGGCGGCCCAGCGCGTCCCCGACAGCGGCCCAGCGGGTACCGCCGATGTGGATCGGCCCAGTCGGGTTGGCCGAGACGAACTCCAGGTTGATGTTGCGGCCCTTGAGCTCGACGGAGTTGCCGTAGCTGGCCCCACCGCCCAGCACATTGAGGACGACGACGCTCTGCGCGGAAGCCTCGATGCGCAGGTTCACAAAGCCCGGGCCGGCGACGTCGGCCTCGGCGATACCTTCAGCGCTGGTCAGCGCCTCGGCCAGCCAGCCGGCCAGCTCACGCGGGTTGGCGCCGACCTTCTTGCCCAGCTGCAACGCCAGGTTGGTCGCGTAATCGCCGTGCTCCGGGTTGCGCGGACGCTCGATGGCCACCGTCTCGGGCAGCGCGGCGAGGTCCAGGCCGTGTTCGGCCAGGACCGCGGCGGCGGTGTTCTTGAGCAGTTCAGCCAGATCGGCGGGGGTCACGGGGGTCCATCCTATGGGCTGAGCTGGTCAGGCTCGTCATCGGTCTCACCTGCTGGTTGACGGATCGGCCCTGGTGCCTGCCACCGATTCGGGCGGTGGGTCACCGATGCGCTAGTCTGTGATCGCCCAACGGCGCCGCTGGTCCGCCAGCATCAAGCGCCCCCGTAGCTCAGGGGATAGAGCGTCTGCCTCCGGAGCAGAAGGCCGCAGGTTCGAATCCTGCCGGGGGCACCCTCAAAACGCAGGTCGGTATCACTTCCTGACTTGGCTTTCGGGTTTTCCGGCCCCGCGGAACGGCTATGCCGTCCGTTTGTACATCAGCTCAAACGGGTTCGAGGACGTGCTCTGCCGCCGGACCTACAGGTAGTAGGCCCAGTTCACGGTGCTGGCGTAGGCGCCGGCGATGCCGAATCCACGGCCGGTGAAGCATGCATTCGGCAGGTTCAGTCGCAGAAGGCGACGCTGCTCAACGATGTCCGCCGCCGCCGCCGGCATTGAACCCCGGTGCAGCCACATCGGCTGGGGTCAGCTCGAAGGGGGGCGGCGCGACGACGTCAGGGGCAAAGTCATTGCCTCCCGTTGGAGCGGCCTCAGCAGGCGGTGCGGTGATGATCTCGGTGGTCTCGCCAGGGGCGTCTTCGGGCTCACTAGGTACGCCACCCACCTGGGGACCGGGCACCCAAACCATAAGGTCCTGAACACCGTCGTTGTAGACGACGCTGTTCGGCTGGTCGCCGACGACGTCGAAGTAGAGCTTGCCGGTCGTCGTCCCGCCAGGCGGCGCTGGGGGCACGACGCCGTCGATGACCCGGTAGTTCGCCCCGCTCTCGGCTCGGGCATTGAAGAACGGGATAAATGGCGACGCCCAGCTTCCGAACCCTTCGACTTTCACAGTCGCTGCGTAGAGTTGGCCGTTGTGGGGCACGGGGTCCGAACTCGGCCTCAGGCCCTTGACCGTATAGCCGATGTCGTTCAGCGTCTCCTGCTGACCGAACGGCTTGATGTTGTTGGCCGCCGAGGCGGGACCCGCCGTCGCGCCAGCCATGCCGACCGCGATCGCGGCGATGCCAACGGGCGCCACAAGCTTGATCTTCACCGTTACTCCCCTTCGTACGTCAAGGCAGTGTCCAACGCGGAGGTTACCTCGCCGCACCACTGTCCAAATGCAACTTGCGCAATATCGACACCGAAACGCCGAGCCACGCGGCGATCGCCGAAATGCAGGCACTTCGACAACGGCGAGATTCGTTGCTGCTCTTATTCTTTCATGGTGTGCTCAGCTACGGCGGGGTGGGACGCTCACGGTGAAGTTGCCTTGCCGCGGGCCTTCGCTCATCTCGCGCATGAGTGCATTCTTGCTCAGCTGCCGGCCCGCTGCACGGCAACAGCGCGAATTACCTACCACCCTCGACCCCGCCGGTGGCAGCCGACGATCACCGCGATCCGGCCGACCCCAGGGCACCCGCCGCAAGCGCGGCAGCATTGATCGTGGTGAGCACCGAGCGCAGATGCTCCAGTTCAGCCAGCTCCACGCCGAGGCGCTCGACGACGGCCGGCGGAATCGCCAGCGCGCGCTGCCGCAACGCCGCACCTTCGGCGGTCAGCGTCACGCACGTGGCTCGCTCGTCGGCGGCGTTGCGCGTCCGGCTGACGTATCCCAGCGCCTCGAGTCGCTTCAACATCGGCGATGTGGTGGCCGGTTCCATTTGCAGCAGGGCAGAAATCTCTTTGACGGACAGCGGTTCTCGATCCCCCTTGGCGTGATCCCACAACGCCAGCATCACCAGGTATTGCGGATGGGTCAGACCGAGTGGTTCCAGCAGCGGCCGATACACGGCCAACACCGCGCGGTTGGTCACAGCCAGCGCGAAGCACACCTGCTGCTCCAGCGCCAGCGGATCGATGCCTGAGGAGACCACGGTCATATCCGTCACCTTAGTTCTGGTTAGTGCACTAACGATCAGTCGCCGAGAGCGGGAATCCAGATCAGCCGCCGATCGTTGATTATTAGTGGTCTAAAAATTAGTGTACTAATCAGTTGCCGCGATCGGGTGATCCGATGTGAGCGAAGGAGAGCAACCATGACCGCAAGTCGACCCAATCTCGGGCAGTACGTTGCGTACTCCTACGGAAGGCGGCTGCCCGACTCGATGCGCGCCTGGGTCCAGCACGACCTGGCCGGCGCGGGTGCGTTGCGTCGCCACCTCATCCGGTGCGCCATTCCGCCACTGCTCGTCTTGGCCCCGCTGTGGCTCTTGCCCGCGACGCTGTACATGCACATGGAGATGACGGCGCCGATCTACATTTGGGCAGTGCTGATGGCCGTCGCGCTGAACAAGGTGTGGCGTCGGCACCGGTTGGCCCAGCATGGACTCGATCCCAACCTGGTGGACGCGGTCAAGTCGCCGCGGGCCCAACAGATGCGTGACAACTACATCCGCCGCTACGGGCCTCGCCCCGCATCAGCGGAACGGCAGTCGAACAGCGCACCCTTCTGAGGTCGCGGATCTACAGCCAGGCCATCGCGGCCACCACCAGCGCCTCGGTTCCGGTGTCCAGCGTCGGCTGGATCACCGGGGCGAAGGTCGGCGAGTGGTTGACCGGGATGTCCTGAGCGATGCGCTGCGCTGTGGCCGCGCGGGTGTAGGCGTCGGGGTCGATGCCCCCGAACATCCAGTAGGTGTAGGGCACGCCGAGCGCATTCGGGATGTCCCCGAAGTCCTCGCTGCCCGACACTGCGGGGATGGTCAGTGCCCGGTCCCCGAAATGCTCGACGAACGCCTCATGTGCCCGCGTGGTGACGGCGTCGTCGTTGACCGTCACCGGAAACTCGTCGTAGAACTCGAATTCCGGCTCCTTCGGCGAAGCTGAGGCCTGGCATTCGGCGATGACGATGCGCTTGATTGCAGAGATCACCGCGGTGCGGACGGCGTCGTCGTAGGTGCGCAGGTTGAGTTCGAGCACCGCGTGGTCACCGATGATGTTGCTCTTGGTGCCCGAATGGATGCTGCCGACGGTGAGCACCACGGTCTGATCCGGGGCGACTTCGCGCGAGACGATGGTCTGCAACCGGATCACGATCATGGCGGCGAGCACCACCGGGTCGATGGTGGCGTGCGGCATGGAGCCGTGGCCGCCGCGGCCGTACACCGTGACGCGGATGCTGTCGGCGGCAGCGAGTACCGGGCCACTGCAGGTACCGACGAATCCGGCCGGCCCCGGGCCGACGTGCTGCGCCAGAGCCACGTCCACGGTTCCGGCAGCGGACCGGATCAAGTCCACCAACCCGTCCGCGACCATTCCGGCGGCGCCGCCACCGACCTCTTCGGCCGGTTGGAACAACGCAATTGCGGTGCCCCGCCAGTGTTTGCGCCCGGCCGCCAGCAGTTCGGCGGCACCCAACAGACACGTCACGTGGGTGTCGTGGCCGCACGCATGCATGACCGGCACGTCCTTGCCCGCCGCATCGGTGCCGCGGACCGTGCTGGCATAAGCCAATCCGGAGGCCTCGGCGACCGGCAGCGCATCCATGTCGGCGCGCATCAGCACTGACGCACCCTCGCCATTGCGGAGAATGCCCACGACGCCGGTGCCGCCGACCCCCTCGGTCACCTGATAACCGAACTGATTCAGTTTGTCGGACACCAGTTTTGCGGTGCGATGTTCCTGATGCGACAACTCGGGGTGCTGATGCAGGTCGCGATACAGTTCTTCCTGCCACTCGCGCACTCCGGGCAGGCCGGCGAGTACGTCCGCCTGGCGGCTCATGCCACCGACTCCCCGCTGAAGTCCTTCACCACGTCGGCCACCCTCCTGAGTTGATCGATATCTGAACTTGTGGGAATCAGGTGCACCTCGTCCGCGCCGACGTCGTCGAATTTCTGCAGTACATCCAGCAATTCGTCTTCGGTGCCGGCCCAGCCGGTCGTCGGGGCCATGGAGTCGACAAACTGGGCAGGAACCCAATTCATGTACCGGCGTAGGTGGCGGTGCACCTGATCGCGCGGGTCGTTGCCGGCGCCGAGGGCGAACCAGAACGAGGTGGCCAAGTGCGGCTTCGGCTTTCCCGCCTCTGCCCAGGCGGCGCGGGCGATATCGAACAGCTCGCTCTCGCGCTCAATGCTCAGATCCATGGTGATTCCGGCCACGCCATCAGCCCAATTCGCGCCACTGCGTATGGTTTTCGGTCCAATGGCGCCGACCAGCAACGGTGGTCCGCCGGGCTGGACCGGCTCGGGGCCAACCGGCAGCACGGATTCGGTGAGCTTCTCCCCCGCCCATACCCGCTTCATCAACGCCACCCGCTCGGCCATGCCGCGCATGGTCTGGGTCGTAGGGTCGGCGCCGACCGCGTGGTAGTCCTCGCGCCGACCGCCAATACCGAAGCCGACCGTCAGCCGTCCACCGCTGAGCATGTCGCCGGTGGCCAGTGCCTTGGCCAGCAGCACCGGATCATGCAGCTGCGGGACGACGACCGTGGTGACCAGTCGCACGCGATCGGTCCAGGCAGCCAGCGCGCCGAGCAGGGTCAGCGAATCCGGATTGTCGAAGGCGATGCGTTCGCCCCAGCACAACGACGAGAAGGGCCCGCCATCGATCACCCGAGCCCAGGCGGTGAGCGTGGCCGCGTCGAGGTTGGGTTCCATCACCGGCATCGTCATCCCGATCTGCACACAAGCGATTCTGGCACGCTCGTCCGGCGCAAGGGTCCGTCTTGGTACTGCCGATCACCACGTGCCGATGTGCCCGCCTGCCCACCCACCGGAAAACTGGTGGGGGTTTACCCCCACGCCAATCGTTGGATAACGCCATGTCGCGGAAACCGACCTAATCTCTAGGTTGGAGGCATGGTTGCAACAGCTACAGCCCCTATGGCATCGCCGGTCCGGCGCATTCGCGACATCGGCGTGGTTCCCTCGGCGTCGATGCTCGTCGGTGCCGCCCTCGGCACCATCTGGTTCTGGATACCGCTGGCCCTGTTCATAATCGCCGTCACGTCGATTCCGTCGATCGTCGGTTCCGCGCTGGCCGGGGTGGCGTTCGTGTACTCCGTCCGCGCCATCGACCGGGTGGAACGACTGCGTAACGAGGCGGTATTCGGCTTCGGTATCGCGGCTCCGCGCCGAAAAATATCTCCCTACACCGGCTTTCAGGGCTGGGCCCACCAGCTCTGGCTGGACGTCAGTAGCGGCCGGTTCTGGAAGGTGTTGGCCCACAACTACCTGCGCATGATCTACGACATCATGGCGGTCGGGCTCGCGTTCGCGCTGTTCACCTTCGCGCTGATCGGACCGGCCGCGGCGACGGCGATCCACAACAGCGACGCCGCCGCCGGGCTGTCCTTCCTCTCGCCCACGCTGGCCTGGCTGCTGGCCATCGTCGCGCTGGCCGGGGCCGCCGCCATCATCGTATTCGGCCCCAGAGTGGATGCGGCCATCGACCGATGGCTGCTGCCGGCCTCGCCGACCGAGGCACTGCAGCACGAGGTCACCGCCCTGCACCAGGCCCGCCGTGGCGCGGTGTCGTCGGCCTCGACGGAACGGCACCGCATCGAACGCGACCTGCACGACAGCGTGCAACCCCGGCTGGTGTCGCTGGCCATGACGATCGGTCTGGCCCAGACCAAACTTGATACCGACCTGCCCGAGGCTCGCAAGCTGATGGCCGAGGCACACGGCGATGCCAAGGCCGCGCTACTCGAACTGCGAAATGTGGTGCGCGGCATCGCGCCGACCATCCTGGCTGACCGCGGCCTGGACGCCGCGCTGTCCGCGGTGGTGCAGCGCACCGAAACCTCCGGGGTCCCCGTCAGCCTGGAACTACAACTGCCCAAACGGTTTTCCGACGAGGTCGAGTCCTGTGCCTACTTCGTGGTCGCCGAGTCGTTGACCAATATCGCCAAGCACGCCCAGGCCAGCCGCGCGGTGGTCACGGTGCGCTACCACGAGCCGACCGACGAGCTGCGCATCTCGGTATTCGACGACGGTATCGGCGGTGCCATGGCCGGCGGTGAGGATGCCACTGGTCTGCGCGGTCTCGGCGAACGGGTGCGCGCAGCGCGCGGCACCTTCGCAGTATCGAGCCCAGAGACCGGCACGACGACCGTGACGGCGGTGCTGCCATGCGCATTGTGATCGCTGAGGATTCGGCCCTGCTGCGCGCCGGAATCGAACGCATTCTGAACGACTCCGGCCACGACGTCCTCGCCGGGGTACCGGACGCCACCGAGCTGCTGCGGGCAGTCAACCAGCACCAGCCCGACCTCGTCATCGTCGACGTCCGGATGCCGCCGACCTTTACCGACGAGGGCATTCGCGCCGCCGCACTCATCCGCAGCCAGAACCCCGAGTCGCCCGTGCTGGTGCTGTCGCACTACGTCGAGGAGCGGTACGCGGCCGACCTGATCGCCTCGGAAACAAGGGGTTTCGGCTACCTGTTGAAAGACCGGGTGGCTGACGTGCCGGCGTTCCTCGACGCCGTCACGACAGTCGGCGCCGGCGGCACGGTGCTCGATCCTGAAGTGGTGTCGCAGATTCTGGTGCGCACACACCGGCGGTCCACCCTGACCGTCCTGACCCCACGGGAGCACACAGTGCTGCAACTGATGGCCGAGGGCAAGACCAACTCGGCCATCGCCACCGTGCTGCACATCTCGGTCGGCTCGGCGGAAAAGCACATCGCGTCGATCTTCACCAAGCTCAACCTGACACCCGACGACAGCGAGAACCGTCGCGTCCTCGCGGTGCTGCGCTACCTCGAATCCTGAAGAGATGAAAGGACTTTCCATGACTTCCCAGCTGAGCTCCGAATCAAATCCGGTGCCGGACACCCAATCGAACCCCGCGGCTGCGGCCGCGACCACCGACCCCGCGGGTCCACCCCCGCTGTCCGCCGGCGGCCGCTCCGGGATCCGCGCACTTCTGGTGGTCGCCGCGCTGGCGGCAACTCTGTGCGCCGTCGTGGGCATCGGCGGACTGGCGTGGGGCATCGGTTCGCTCCGGGTCGCCGCCGACACCGAAACCCTGCCGGCTGACATGCAGTCGCTGACCATCGACACCGGCGACATGCCGACCGCCATCCGGATCACCAGCGACCGCAATGTGCGCGAGCCGCGAGTCCGGATGCGGCTGTTGAACACCGCGCAAACCGACCGACAGGCCCTCACCGTCACCCGGAACGGCAGCGCCATCGGGCTCACCGTGGCCGGCACGCCTTCGCGGCTGGTCGACTTCGGCCCGCCCGGAGAGATCCTGGTGACACTGCCGCCGGATGTCGCACACCGGCTTTCCGTCACCACCAAGCAGCAGGTCGGCGTGCTGCTGACCCAGACCCGGCTCGATCAGTTGACCGCGCACAACGCTGAGGGGGCCGTGGTCCTCGGCGGCGATGCCCGCCGAATCGAAATCCATACGCAGAGCGGCGATGTGCAAACCCTGGACGCCATCGCGATCACCGACGCGTTCGTCGCGGACACCACCGACGGTCACATCAGTGTCACCTTCCGGGACACGGCCCCGCACACGGTGGACGCCACCAGCCGGGACTCGGACATCGAGATCGTCCTGCCGCCGGCCGGGCCGTACCTGGTGCGGGCTCAGGGCGGCGACGGCACGAAAGTACGTGTGCCGCAGACCGACGACCCATCCCGCGCGGTAGCGCAGGTCACCGCACAGGCAGACCAGGGCAGCGTAGTCGTCACCGCGCGGCGCTAGCCTCGCGGATGCCCCTGCCGTCAGGCGCCGGTGAAGGGCCCCACCCGCAACGTGCCGTATGCCGTACTCGCACAAGCGGTGTCCGCGTGGCCGATGATGATCGGATCGTCCTGACCGGGCAGGGTGACCTGCAACCCGCTGACCGGGACGGCATTGCAGTCAGCCGGGAAGTTGCCCGCGTTGACGATGCCCAGGTTCGCCGAGGTGGACTGACCGGGGCTGATCACCACAGTGCCGATGGTGTCCGAATCCTGGCTCGCAGCCACACCGACCGGATGATTGTCCGACCCGGCGATGAACGACACCGCCGGATAGCCCGACATGCTGCACGCGGCAGCACCGGAGTTCTGCAGGATCAGTGGGTAGAAGACGGTCCCGGCCGCACCGTCGGGTGGCCCCAGACTCGGCGCCAATTGCGCAGTGGCGCAACGTGCTACCTGTACCGGGTCGGCGTGGGCATCCGTGATCGGCACGGCACAGGCCGCGAGCGCCAACGGGATGGCGAGGTAGGTACGCACTCCCACGCTGCCCATGGTCATGATGCCAGCCGAGCCATGATGTCGGCCACCGAGCCCGGCCGTATCCGCCGAAATCCGGTACCCGCCCACACATTTGTCCCGTCCGGATCACCGGCCTGGACCGCGGCCTTGCGCACCGGACTGGTCAGATAGTGCACTTCCGGATAACCCAGCGGCGCCTGCTGCTCGTGCTCATCGATGAACCGGTTGCGCAACCCCCGCGCGTAGCGTCCGGAAAATGCTTTCGTCACAACGGTTTCGGTGAACCGAGGGTCGACGAGGGCGGTGCGGTGCACCGGGCTTGTGCCGGCCTCGTCGGCCAGCAGGAACGCTGTGCCGAGTTGCGCGGCCACCGCACCCGCAGCCGTCACCGCAGCCACGTCCTCGGCGGTCATCAGTCCGCCGGCCGCGACCACCGGCAGCTCCGTGGTGGCCAGTACCTCGGACAACAGATCACTCAGCGGTTGGGTCGCCGGAGCCGCCAACGGGTCATAGGTGCCGCGATGACCGCCCGCGCCCGGGCCCTGAACGGCCAGCGCATCGACGCCGGACGCGACGGCCTGCCTGGCCTCGGCCGCGGTGGTGACCGTCGCGACGGTGGTGATACCGGCGGCACGCAACCGCGCGCACTCGTCCGCAGTTGGCCCACCGAAGGTGAAGGACACCACCTCGGGGCGCAGGTCGCCGACCACGTCAAGCTTGGCCGCCCAGTCGTCGTCATTGAATCGCGGGTCGCCGAGCGCCACTGCGTATCTGGCGGCCTCACCTGCGAGTTCTGCTGCGTAGTGCTCGATCTCGCTCGACTTCGCGGTACTCGATTGCGAAGCAAAGAGATTCACGCCCAGCGGACCGGAAGTCAGCCCACGGGCGGCGGCGATCCGCTCGGCGAGCACCGCAGCGCTCAGGTAGCCGGCGGCCACGAATCCCAGGCCGCCGGCTGTCGACCCCGCCGCCGCCAGCTCAGGCGTCGACGGCCCGCCGGCCATCGGCGCGACGATCACCGGGACTGCCAGCTCACGCAGATCGAATGCGGCCATGCCAGCAATCATGGCAGGCCAAGCTGTGCAGTCACGGCAGTGACGCGGCGCTCATCGACGGGTAGAAAGGAGAAATATGGCCATCACCTTCAACCACACCATCGTCTACTCGACCGACCGTTCGGCCGCGGCCGGTTTCTTCACCGAATTGTTCGGCTTACCGCCTGCCATGGAGTTCGGCCCGTTTCTGGCCGTCGAGCTGAACCACGGTGTCAGCCTCGATTTCAGCCAGCTACCGGATGGCACCGAAGCGACCCCGCAGCACTACGCCTTCCTGGTGTCCGAGGACGAGTTCACCGCGATCTACGGCCGGATTCGTGAACGCGGCGTGCAGCATTGGGCCGACCCGCGAGCGCAACACCCCGGCGAGATCAATACCCACGACGGTGGCCGGGGTGTCTATTTCCTGGACCCCAGCGGGCACTATCTGGAGATCATCACGCGGGCGTACGGCTCGGGCGGCTGAGCACCCGGTCAGCCAACCTCTCGGCACCCTTCCCCTGGAGCCGGGACAGCAACCTCGGCCGATTCCCGAGCACCGAGATCAGCTCCGCGGCCCGGGCCGCCACGGTCGGTCCGGTACTGCCGTGGCGCCATCCGGTGTCGACGGCGACGAGCTGCAGTCCCCGGCTGTTGCGGTAAGCCGGTACGAACGGGTTGGGAAAGGCCACCTGGGTGTCCAGCACCGCGTCCAACACGTGCGGCGGAACGTCCGGTTCACGGCCGAGCGCGAACAAGATGTCCAATTCGTGGGTGACGTGGTCGCCCAGCAGCAGCCGCGCCGGAAAATACCTGCCCACGCCGACCGGGCTAGCGCTGCTGACACGAAAATCGTCCAGTAGCTCTGCTGCGCTCCGGCGTCGCCCGATATCCCGCGCGGCGGCGGTATTGGCCCGATCAAAATTTCGGTGCCGAGCCAGCGCGCCGACGAACGCAGCAGCCGGGTAAGTGCACCCAACTACCAGGTGCGCCAATACGTCGCGGTTGTTCCATTCCGTGCACAGACTGGGCGCGGCCCATTCCTCGGGCATCAGTCCGTCAGCGACGTCGGCGAACCGTTCATCGTTGGCGCGCAGCAGATTACGCGGCGACATCACAGATGCTCTTTCAGAAAGGCGGTTTGATCGTCTATCACCCGCCGCACCAGCGGCGGATGATAGATCGCAAAATGGTCTGATTCGTAGTGCCGCGCGACGCCCCGCGGCGCTCGGCGCGCCACGGATTCGGCATATCGCGGATCCATCAGCGTCTCCTGGTCGCACACGCAGACCAGCAGTGGTGCCTGCACCCGAGCCGCATGGCGCAGCGCCGATCTCGTGATCAGCAGCGCGGCGTCGACCGTTGTGATCCGATTGTCGAACGCCGCTCCATCGGGCACCGTCGACCGCCATCCCTCCTCCGCGCCTGCGACCGTCACCAGTGCGTCTGCCCCCGGCTGTCCGACGATGGGCAGGTAGCGACGGCCGCGCCGCAATAGAGCACGCACCGCATCCTCGACGATTGCTGGTCCCAGCCGCAGCGCCCCGCGGATACCGACGGTGCCGGCCGCCGCGGGTCCGTGGGTGATAGGACATTGCACTACGGCTGCGGCAATGTCGTCCCGACTGCCGGCCACGCGTACCACATTCATGCCACCGAGGCTGGTGCCCCACAAGCCGATTCGCCCGGTATCCACTTGCGGGTGCCGCTGCACACGATCGACCGCGGCCGTCACATCGCGGCATTGCATTGGGATCGAAATACGTTGCCGCGGTTGACCTCCAGACGATCCGGTGAACCGGTAGTCGAAAGACATCACGGCAATTCCCGCGCTGGCGAAATGCTGCTCGTACTGCGGCAGCATCATGTCGCGGGTGGCGCCGAGACCATGCACCAACACCACCGCGGGGTGCGGCCCGGGGGTTGACGGCAACGTGAGCCACCCGGCGCACCGGTCACCGCCGCTGTCGAAATCCAACCGCTCGACCGAAATCGCTGGTGTCATGACAACTCCCTTTTATAAGTACATCGTACGTATGGTTACACTTCATCACGTACGACGTACTTGTCAAGGGGTTGCTCATGCGCGCACGGTTCACCACGGACGAAATCGCCTCGGCTGCACTGCGAATCGTCGACGAATCAGGATTGGCGGCGCTGAGCATGCGGGCGCTGGCCGCCGCACTCGGCACTGGGCCGATGACGATGTACAACTACGTCGCCGACAAAGAGGGCCTTGAGGAACTGGTGGCCGCCGCGGTGGCCGCCGACATTGTGGTACCCGAACCCACCGACGATTGGGCGGCAGATGTGCACGCCACGGCATCTGCGATGTGGCGCGGGGTACGCGCACACCCGGCCGCCATTCCACTGGTGCTGACCCGGCGGATGACGTCGTCCACCGGATTCGCGATCGCCGACGCCCTGGTCGGCGCGCTGGGCCGGGCCGGACTGTCCGACGCCGGCCGGCTGTCCGCATTTCATGCGGTACTCGGCCTGGTCACGGGGTCGGCGCAGGCCCAGTTGGCTGGGCCGTTCTCCGGTGACGCCGCTGAGACGGCGGCCCGCATCGGGTCAGCGGCCCGCGGCCGATATCCGCACATCACCGCGCTGTCCGCGGTCGCCGCGACCATATCGGTCGAAGCAGATTTCGATGGTGGGCTGCGAATGCTGATCACGGGTATCGCCGCCGCAGCTGGCAATTAGCGGTCGCTCACCCGCCGTGGGCGGCCCCTGAGCGCACGTTTTCTAGGGCGCGTTGCCGTACAAACACGGGCGCTCGCGAAAAATCTATGGCCGGTGGCCGCGGCGGGCTTCCTGCGCCAGGTAGTCGCCCGCCAATGCGCCGACGTGCGTCGGCAACTTCCCGGCCGCCACGTCGGCCAGGCTGGTTTCCTCCAGCACCGAACGCATGCTGGCCCGCAGGGCACGCCACACATCGGTCAGCGCGGCGGTGGGTCCGGAATACGGCAGGTCGCCCAGCCCCATGTCGCGGACGCTGGCCAGCGGCCCGTCGATGCACCGCAGCACGTCGGCAATGCTGATCTCCGCGGCCGGACGCGCCAGCTCATAGCCGCCGTCGCGACCGCGATGACTACGTACCAACCGGTCCGTGCGCAGGTTGGTCAGGATGTCGACCAGGAACTGCGCGGGGATGCTCTGGGCGTTGGCCAGGTCCTCGGTCGTAACCAGCACTCCCGAGTCGGCGGTGGCCAGTTCGACCATGGCGCGGACGGCATACTCCGCCTTCGCCGACATCCGCATAGGCCGAATTGTGCCAGGTCGGTGCGGAGTGGCTCGGTCAACGCCCCGATCGGCGCGTGCCGGCGGACTGCTGCCCCAGAATCGCGGCGCCCAACCAACGCCGAATGAAGGACCGTAACTGGTCCGGTGTCCGCCCGTCCCCGGCCGGCGCGAGGAAGTAGGACAACATGATGCGCAGGGTGAATTCGACCAGGTCGCGCAGCGCCTCGTCGTCGTATCCGTAGCCGGCCCAGTCGACGTCGAACCGGGTGATCATCCGCATGCCGATGTCTTGCGCCTCGGCAGAGGCCATATCTCCGCTGTGCGCGGTGGCGTAGGGCGCCGACATCAGGATGCCCAGGTGCGGTGTCCGGGCCACCGCATCGAGCGTGTAGAGCACGCCTTCGGCCATCGCGTCGGCCGGATCGTGGATGCCCCGCACCTGCTCGGTGAGCTGGTCCAGAAATCCGTCGACAGAGGCGATTGCCGCCGCCCGCATCAGCTCGTCGGCGGTCGGGAAGTACCGGTACACCGTCTGCCGGATGACGCCGAGCGATTCGGCTACGTCGGCGATCGTGATCGCCGCGCCGGTGCTGGACAGCAGTTCGACCGCAGTGGCGACGATGCGCCGGGTCGCCTCCTCGTCATCGGCTGGTGGCTCCCCACCCCAACCGCGACGTCTGCGTGCCATCCGCCGGACGGTACACGTCGCACCCAACCCTGGGCGTTGACGGATCCGCCTCGGCACTGTAACCATACATATCTGAGATGCTTTGTATGATTACTGATCGAGGTGCCCAGTGACCGATCTCCAAGTCCGCAAGATGCGGTTCGCTTTCGCGGACCACCCCGTGCCGTTTCTCTGGAACGAGACCAACCCAGCCTTCTCCGCGATGGCAAATGCCGTGTCGTTCTTGGCAATTGCCTTCGAGAAGATGATCGTCAGCACCATGGCCGAGGCCAAGCCGCTGCTGACCGACCCGATGATCGCCGAAGAGGCCGAGGCGTTCGTCCGGCAGGAGGGCCAGCATTCGATGGCCCACCGGGGACATGCCCGCGGGCTCATCAAGGCCCACCCGGAGCTCAAAGAGACCCTCGACGAGGTGATCGCCGCGTTCGACGATCTCGTCGCCAACAAGCCCCTCAAGTACCGGCTGGCCTACACCGCCGACCTGGAGGCGACTTTCACGCCGGTGTTCAAGTTGATGCTCGACCACGACGACACCCTGTTCGCGCCAGGCGACGACCGGGTCGCCTCACTGTTCCTGTGGCACTTCGTCGAAGAGGTCGAGCACCGGAGCTCAGCGCTCATCATCTACAACGGTCTGGTCGACGATCCGTGGTACCGCATGCGGGTGGCCCCCTCGATCTTCAAGCACGTGATGGATGTGGTGCGGATGGCGTGCAACGGGTTCAACAAGCATCTGCCGCTGGAGGTCCGCAAGGTCGACGCGCTCTCTGCGTTCGCGCTGGCACGCCGGAAGAACACAATGCTCAAGCGATTGGGCCGAATCCCCGACTTCGGCCCGTTCACCAGTGCCTTTCACGACGTGTCGGTCCGCGAGCAACTGGTAGCGCTGTCGGGCATCGTGCGCAGCCAGATCCCGGGTCACAACCCGGCACACGAGAAGCTGCCCACGCTGGCGGCCGAGTGGTTCGATCGCTATGACGCCGGCTACGACGTCACCCACTGGTACACCGCAGGGAAGCAGAGCGCCGATGTCTGAGCTGTGTTCGCCGACCTTCGCGGATCTGGCTGGGCGCCTTGGATTTTCCTGCAAAACGGCGGGCGGACTGGTCGAGGTGCGCAACCCCCTGCGGCTGGAGAACTGGACCCTGCCCGTCCTGGAGTTGACGGTGATCACCGGCGCGGTACTGGCGCTGGTCTACGCGATCATCCGGGTGCGTCGCCACGGTGATGCCACCAACATCGCGCTGTGGTTCGGCGCGGTGGCCTACCTGCTGATCATCGAACCGCCGCTGTACTTCCCGGCGGCCTTCGGCATCGCCGACCATGTCGACACCATGTTCGCGCACAACGTCTTCACCGTCGACTTCCTCTGGGGCCGGCTACCGCTGTACATCGTGGCGATCTACCCGATGATGGCGACCGTCGCGTTCGAAATCGTCCGCAGCCTAGGGGTTTTCCGGCGCTACGGCACCCTCGTCGGCGCCGTGTGCGTGGGTTTCGTCCACCACGCGTTCTACGAGATCTTCGACCACCTGGGCCCGCAACTGCGGTGGTGGGAATGGTCGGTGCACAACCCGATGAACCAGCCGATGTTCGACTCGGTGCCGCTGCCCAGCGTGGTGGTCTTCGCCGCGCTGTGGCCCATGTCGCTGGCGTTGTGCGTGCAGTTCTTCGTGGGCAGGCAGGCCGACCGGGGCCGCCGCTTCACCGGCATCCAGATCGTCTGGCGCACTGTGGTGGCCGGCGTGCTGGCCTCGCTCGGCACCGCCATCCTGCCGCTGCCCGCGACGGTCATCGGCGGCGTGACGGGAAGCAGCGCCGCAGGCGGGGTGGCCTACGCGGCTGAACTGGCGGCCGTCAGTGCCGTGGCGATCTGGGCACTGGTCACCCAATGGCGCCGACTACGCACCACCGTGGCCGGCCCCACCGAGCCGCGCTACGCCAGCGCGCCGTGGCTGATCGGCTACAGCGCCGCCTACCTGGTAGTCATGGCAGCGCTGTGGCTCAGCGCGCTGCCGGCGTACTTCGGTGCGGTCAACGGCGTTACCGCACAGGGGGCTCCGATCGGCAGCCTGTGGTACACCCTGGCCTGCTTCGCGATCGCCGCC
>JARLGS010000750.1 GCA_031292695.1 Mycobacterium sp.
CGAAAAAAACTATTATAAGGGTAAGATCGACAGTCACGCGGACGACCCCGAGCAGACATGGTCGGCCGGGCTTGCCGTGTACGACGTAAGCAAGCCGGACGCACCGCGCCAGATCGGCTTCATGCCGGTCAAGGGCGGCGGGCTGCATCGCTGCTGGTACACCGGCGGGCGCTGGGCTTACGCCTCGGCGCTGCTCGACGGGTTCACCGACTACATCATGATCACCATCGACATGGCCGACCCGACCAAGCCGGTGGTGGCGGGCAAATACTGGCTGCCCGGCATGAACAAGGCGGCCGGCGAAGTGCCGAACTGGCCGAGCGAGGTCGGCCGCTACGGGCTGCATCACCCGATCATTCACGGCGACATCGCCTACTGCTCGTGGCGGGATGCGTGCCTCGCGGTGGTCGATGTCAGCGACCGCGCGGCGCCAAAACTGATCACCCACAAGATGTGGGCGCCACCGTTCGGCGGCGGCACCCACAACGCGCTGCCGCTGCCGAACCGCGAGTTGCTGATCGTGGTGGACGAAACCGTGCTCGACAACCGCGAGGACGGCGAGAAGCCGATCTGGATTTTCGACAACCGAATCCCGTCCAACCCAATCAGCATTTCCACGCTGCCCGAACCGAACGATACGGATTACCTGAAGGTCGGCGGACACTTCGGCCCACACAACGTGTACGAGAACCGGCCCGACGCCTTCGTCAGCGAGGAACTGATTTTCGCGACATATCAGAACGCCGGCGTGCGCGTGTACGACATCCGCAACAAGTACCAGCCGGTGGAAGTCGGCGCCTGCGTGCCGCCGCCACCGACCAAAATGGTCGATCCGCGCCCCAACCGCCCGAAGGTGCTGCACTCGGCCGACGTGTTCGTGGACAGGAACGGCATCGTGTACAGCACGGACTTTTCGGTCGGGCTGTACATCATGGAATACACGGGGTAGCAGCGAGAAACCCCTCCCCCACCCCCCTCCCACAAGGGGAGGGGGCTTCCTGCTCCCTCTCCCCTTGTGGGAGAGGGGCGGGGTGAGGGGTTCTACCCTGCCGCTGTCCGCCTACTTCCCCCAGATCTTCTTGTACGCGTCGGTGTACCCGTTCTGCGGGTCGTAGATGTTCTTCGGCCCACCGTCCTTGTCGATGTTCGCCTTGATGAACAGATGCGGCGGCGCGA
>JARLGS010000751.1 GCA_031292695.1 Mycobacterium sp.
CACGTCGACCTGATCAAGGGCGGCATGGATACCTACGGCGTGCACGAGAACGCCATCTTCATGCCAGGCAACACCGATCCGCTGTACTCGGAATGGCTGGCCTTTTCGGGCACCTCGGTCACTCTCGACGGCGAACAGAAGTACCTCGACTCCGATCTGGCCTACCAACGGGCCTGCCTACACGCCATCGACTACCTCACCAAATTCGGCTACAGCCCAGAGCAGGCCTACCTGCTGTTGGGATCGGCGCCGATCGAAGGCCGGCTGTCCGGGGTGGTGGACATCCCGAATTCCTGTGCCACCGTGTACATTCCGACCGCGATCTTCGACTTCCCGGTAGCGCCGTCGGCGTCGGGTCCCTACCAGATCGATCCCGGTATGGGGGCGCCGCACGCCAGTTTCTGACTGAATAAAAGCAGTCGGTCCCTCAATCAGATTGGGGGACCGACTGTTTGGTCAGCCACAATCACGACCGGTCGTCGGTGGCGGACAAGCCTGGCGTACGCAACGCGGCCAGTAGCTCGGTCAGCTGTTCGGTCCGCAGCTGCTGCTGCCCGCACAGAGCGCGCAGCGGTTCGGATTTGTTGAGCCGGTCGCGAATCCGTTGGTACCGCGAGGCGCCGCGTTTGGTCTGGTACACCAGCACGCGCCGGCGATCGACAATGTCGGCTTTACGTAGGACAAGATTGCCGTCGACCATTCCGTCGATCAGACGGGTGAGGCTCGGCCCGGGCAACAACGTCGCCTCGGCCAACGCCGACATCGGTTTGCCGACACCACCTTCCAGGGTGGCCAGCACATGCCACTGCCGCACCGACATGCCGTCGAGGTGGTCGGTAACCAGACGGTCGAGCTCGTACGCGGCGGATTTCACCAAGCGGGAGAGTTCCTCGATGGTGTCGGCGCGGGTGCCTGGCTCGGTGTCCATAACGCCGCTCAGCCTACCGCGGTGAGCGGTTTGGGATTGCCGTGAAACAGGAAAACGTGCTGCTCGACAGGTATGTTGGTAATGCGTTCGTACCACCAGCGCACGGGTACATCGTCGTCATTGGACAGTGGTGCCGGCATCGGGATGCCGGCCGCGTTGGGCGAGGTGATTACTGGACAAGGGTTCCAGCTGCGGGAAGCAGCCATTCGCCATGCCCCGAAACCCTGACGCCATCGACATTGCACTGGTGGTGCCGCTGAGCGGTCCTGCCGGGATGTTCGGGCCGTCGTGTGAGGCCATTGCCGAACTCGCTGCCGAGGACATCAATGCCGCGGGCGGCATCCTGGACCGGCCCGTTCGGATACATCCGGTCGATGCCGGTGCGCAGCTGAGTACGCTGGCCGACGAGATCGGCCGCCTGGTCACGCAACACCGGATCGACGCGGTGGTCGGTTGGCATCTGTCCAACGCTCGTCGGGTGATCACCCCGCAGACGGCCGGACGGGTGCCCTACGTGTACACCACCTTCTACGAGGGTGGTGAGAGTGCCGACGGGGTGTACATGGTCGGTGAAACCCCAGAGCAGCAACTGTTTCCGGCTTTGCGGTGGCTGCGGGAAAACCTCGGTCTGAAACGATGGTGCATCGTCGGCAACGATTACATCTGGCCGCGGCAGACAGCCAGGGTGACAAGGGAATACCTGTCGCGATCCGGCGTCGACTTCGCCGGCGAGGCGTTCATCCCTTTGGGCGGAAGGGATTTCAGCGCGATGCTGGAACTCATCTGCAGTTCGCAGGCGGACGGTGTACTGGTATTGATGGTCGGTGCTGACAACGCCGCATTCAACCGTGCCTTCGCCCGCGCCGGCCTGCACGAGAACCTCATCCGGCTGTCGCTGATGATCGGCGAAGATGTCTTGTGCGCCAGCGGAAGTGGTGCGACCAGAGGGCTGTACACCGCCTGTGGTTATTTCGAGAGCCTGCCCACCGCGGAGAACATGGGATTCGGCTCGCACTATCAGCGGCGATTCGGAAACGCAGCACCGGTACTGAACAACATCGGCGAATCCTGCTACGAAGGCCTGTTGCTGCTGTCTGCGCTCGCGGAGGCGGCCCGCAGTCTCGAGGTCTCGGCGATCGACCGGGTCCGTTCCAGCGTCGCATATCAGGGGCCGCGCGGTGAGGTCGTCATGCGCGGGGCGCACACCCGTCAGCCGGTCTACCTGGCCGACGCCGACGACCTGGAATTCCGGGTCATCGCGGAGCTGTGAAAAGGGCAGTCGTGCACCATGTCCGGCCTAACATCGCGACATCTGCGGGTAAGGCAACTCCGGTGGTCGTGGTGCTACCGAGGTGCGCGGTGCTGGTGCTGGGCAACCGGTGACGGCACTGTTAACGTCACGCCATGACACGCATCAATACTTTCGGTGATGACGCCCTCGGTGATTTGGACGCGGTTGGCCTTGCCGACGCGATCCGCAGCGGTGCGGTGTCGGCGGTCGAGGTGGTGCAGGCGGCGATCGCCCGCACCGAGAAGGCGCAACCCGAACTCAACGGCATGGCTTACGAGGCATTCGACCGGGCAATGGAAAGGGCAAGCGCACCTAGGCCTTTCGGTGGCTTCTTCGACGGCGTGCCGACCTTCATCAAGGACAACGTGGCGGTCGGGGGCTGGCCGACCATGCAGGGCACCGACGCCTGGGCGCCCCGGCTGATGCCGGCCGACGGGGACTGGGCCCGGGTGTACTTGTCCACCGGGCTGGTGCCGCTGGGCAAGACGCAGATGTCGGAGTTCGGGTTCAGTGCCTCAGCCGAGCATCCGCGCCTCGGACCAGTGCGCAACCCGTGGGACACCGCGGTGACCGCCGGCGCTTCGTCATCGGGCTCGGGTGCCTTCGTCGCGGCCGGGGTGGTGCCGATCGCGCACGCCAATGACGGCGGTGGCTCCATCCGAATCCCGGCCGCCTGCAACGGATTGGTCGGTCTCAAGCCGACCCGCGGGCGGCTGCCGCTGGACCGCGAAACCCGGATGCCGCTGCAGATCGTCGCGAACGGCGTGCTCACCCGCAGCGTCCGGGACACCGCGGCGTTCTACCGGGAAGCCGAGAAGGCCTTCCGCAGCTCGAAGTTGCCGGCGGTCGGCGATGTCACCGGGCCGGGCACACGTCGGCTGCGAATCGCCGTGTGCACCAGTTCGATCGGTCGCGATGCCAGTCCCGAGATCAACGGGCTGACTATGAAGACCGCGGCCCGGCTGGAGGAGCTCGGGCACCGGATCACCACGATAGACAACCCGGTCCCGGACCGGTTCCGCGACGACTTCCTGCTGTACTGGGCGTTCCTGGCCTTCGCATTGGTCCGCGGCGGGAAACACGCCTTCGGACCCAGCTTCGACCGCGGCAAGCTGGACAACCTGACCTTGGGTCTGGAGCGGTCGGCCGCGCGCAATCTGCATCGGGTGCCGGCCGCGATCGCCCGATTGGCCGCATCGCGCCGCATCCCGGCTCGGCTGGCCCGCGACTACGACGTGGTGCTGACCCCGACGCTCGCCGAGGTGACCCCGCAGATCGGACATCTGGACCCGACGGCCGACTACGACCAGGTCATTTCCCGGCTGATCGACTGGGTGGGCTTCACGCCGCTGCAGAACGCCAGTGGCGCGCCGGCCATCTCGCTACCGTTGGCGCAGTCGGCGGAAGGACTGCCGGTCGGCATGATGTTCGGCGCGGCGGCGGGTGACGAGGCCACCCTGCTGGCGCTGGCGTACGAGTTGGAGCAGGCAATCGGCTGGCCGCGCATCGCTTGAGCCCCGCCCCGTACCCACCCAGGGACCCTTATGCTGTCTCACAGGTTGCGGCCAATTGGGGGTGTGCATGACTGTCGGGCCCGAGAATGGGGCGCAGGGACAGCCGTCGGGAGAGTCATCTGCGGACCCTGCGCGGGATGCTCCGTCGCGTCCTGACCCGGACCCGGCCCCGGAGCAGGGGTTGCCCGCCGCAACCGAAGAACATCACGGATCGGTCCGTTGGCAGGACCCGGCCACAGCCAAGCCGCGATCCCCGACCGTCGCCGAGGCGCGGGCCCGGGACAAGGCGCAGAAGGCCCGTGAGGCCGAAGAGCAGATCGAAGCCGTCAAGGCGGAGAAGGCGCGCAAGCGCGCTGCGACGGGCAAGAAGGTGCTGATCGGTTCGGCGGTCGGCGTCGGCGTGGTGGCCGTCGTCGCCGCCGGCTATGCCATCTTCCACGAGGACCGGATCGGGGCCACCTGCGTCAGGGACGGCACCAACGAGGTGGTGCCGGACAGCTATTGCAGCAGCGGCTACAGCTCCGGTGGCAGCATGTTCATCTACGCTGGGGCGCCGTACCGCTACTACTACGGCGGTGCCAACGGGGGCATCGGCAGTACCGCGCATGGTGGCACCCTGACTCTGCCGAAAGGCACTACGGCGACAACGAAATCCGGGACCTCGATTTCGAAATCCGGGTCGTCGGTATCCCGTGGCGGGTTCGGCTCGTCGAGTTCCGGAAGCTCCGGCAGCTGATGCGGCGCGAATGCAGCACCCCGCGGCCGGGGTGGCAGAAGATCATCGCCGAACAGGGCATGTGCTTCGACACTCCGGCGATCGATGCCGCCGGCAATGCCCGCCCGTACTGGGACGAATCGGTGCACTACGTGTTCGACATGGACGAGGTGCTCTCGATCGAGGCCTCCGTCGAGGTGTTGCACTCGATGTGCCTGGAAGCGGTCGAACAGGTGGTGCTGACCGAGCGCTACCGCGACTTCGGGCTCCCGGAGTGGAGCTGGCCGCACATCGAAAAGTCTTGGCGGCGTGGCGATCCACACCTCTACGGCCGTTTCGATCTGCGCTATGACGGCCGCCGGCCGCCGGTGTTGCTGGAGTACAACGCCGACACCCCGACCTCCCTGTTGGAGGCGGCGATCCTGCAGTGGTACTGGAAGACCGACGTCTTTCCCGCGGACGACCAGTGGAACTCGCTGCACGAGAAGCTGGTGGCGCGGTGGCGCGACATCCGCGATCGGCTGCCCGGCGACGAAACCCACTTCACCTGGTCGTCGGCCGACACCAGTGGCGAGGACAACGTGACGCTGGCCTACCTCCAGGAATGCGCTGCCGAGGCCGGACTGCACACCGTCGGCCTGGCTATCGAGCAGCTGGGCTGGGACCGGGACCTGAACCGCTTCGTCGATCTGGAAGAGGCGCCGGTCTCGTCGCTGTTCAAGCTCTACCCGTGGGAGTGGGTGCTCGACGACGAATTCGGCCGGTACGCAGTCGAATCGCTGCCGTCGACCATGTGGATCGAGCCGCTGTGGAAGTCGCTGTTGAGCAACAAAGCGATCCTGGCGGTGCTGTGGGAGATGTACCCGGGCCACCCGAACCTGTTGCCGGCATACGTCGACGATCCGCATGAGCTGACCGAATACGTGCGCAAGCCCAAACTCGGGCGGGAAGGGGCGAACGTCACCATCGTCGGCGCCGGGTTCGAGACCCAGACCGGCGGCGTGTACGGCGACGAGGGGTACGTCTACCAATTGCTCGATCCACTACCTCAGTTCGACGACATGCGTCCCGCGTTGGGGGCGTGGATCGTCGGCGACGAATCGGCCGGACTCGGTATCCGGGAGACCTCTGGTCTGGTTACCGACAACGGCGCAGCTTTTGTGCCCCATCGCATCCCGCAGTGATCGGAAGGAAACGAACTTCATGACCATCAGCGCACTCGGTACCGGTTACTGGTCGATCGTCGGGCATGGCGCGACGGCGATCGCGCTGTATGCGATCGTCGGCGTCGCGCTGATGATCCTCGGCTTCTTTGTCATCGACTGGACGACGCCCGGCCCGCTGCGTGAGTTGGTGCGGTCAGGGCGGCCCAACGCCGCGGCGGTGGCCGCCTCGGGGGTGGTGTCGATGGCCTTCATCGTGGTGCTGGCCATTTACAGTTCGTCCGGCGATCTGGCGGGCGGACTGGTCAAGACGTTGGTGTTCGGCCTGGTCGGCATTGCGGCGCAAGCGCTTTCGGTACGCCTCATCGGCTTCATCAAGGGCCTCGACATCGGCGCGATGCTGGCCGAGGAGAAGTTCACCCCGGTCGTGCTCGACGTCACGGCGTCCTATCTGGCGTTCGGCCTGATCGTTGCCGCGGCGATCCTCTAGTCCGGCGGGAGCAGGCTGGTCAGTGTCCGGCGGAACTCCCGGCGCTGTGCCTCGGTGAGGTCGGCCAGCAGCTGGTCGTCGGCGGTGCGGATGCCGGCGTCGGTCTTGCCCAGCAGGGTCCGGCCGGCCCGGGTTAATTCGGTGGGCCGGGATCGCCCGGCGGCGACGGTCGACGGCCGGGTGATCAGGTCGCGGTCCTGTAGCGCGCGTACCACGATGTTCCTCGCCTGCGGCGACACCCCGACGAACCGTGCCATCTCGGCGTTGGACATGCCGGGCCGGTTGTCCAGGAACCGCAGGCACACGTACTGCGGGAAGCTCAGGGCAAGCGGTTCAAGGACAGTGGCCGTGATCTCGGCGCGCAGCGCGTTGGCGATGCGACTGAGCAGATACCCCAGGGGAGCGTCCCCGCCTTCGAACATGTCAACAATATTGACATATATCAAGCGCGTTGATAAACCGGACGTATGACCAGACCCACTGACGAGATGTTCGAGAACGCCTACCGCGGTGAGGCCGCTGAGGTGGGCGTCGGCACCCGGCCGCCGTGGAGCATCGGCGTACCGCAACCTGAGATCGCCGCACTTATCGAAGCCGGCAAGGTGCACGGCGACG
>JARLGS010000752.1 GCA_031292695.1 Mycobacterium sp.
CCCAACCAGATCAACAACGTGCTGGCCTTCCCCGGCGTGTTCCGCGGGGCCCTGGACGCCGGTGCCCGCCGGATCACCGAGGAGATGAAAGTGGCTGCCGCCCAAGCTATTTTCTCGGTCGTCGGCGATGATCTGTCGGTCGACTACATCGTGCCCAGTGCGCTCGACCCGCGGGTGGGTCCCGCAGTGGCAGCCGCGGTGGCCGCCGCATCGCAAGCCTGAACAGCGTGAAACGCCGGGTCACGGTGGGCAGTGCGGCGCTGGCCGCGGTGCTCACCCTGACCGTGGCGGGCTGCGACAGCAAGCAACAATCGGCTCCGGGCCCGGTGCTGGCGGTCGGGGCCGCACCGACCCAGGAATCGGCGCTGCTGGCTCATTTGTATGCGGCAGCGCTGGGGTATTTCGGGATCGCGACCCGCGTTCAGCAGGTCCCGGATCCCGTTGCGGCTCTTGATTCGGCCGATGTCACGGTGGCGCCAGGCCTCACCGGAGAACTACTGGCCAGGTTCGTTCCGCACCCGGTGGCACGGGCCGACGAGCAGGTGTACCGGTCGATGATCTCGGCGCTGCCCGAAGGTGTGGCGGCCGCCGATTACACGGCCTCGGCGCAGGACAAGCCGGCCGTCGCGGTCAGCGCGGCGACGGCGCACAGCTGGGGTACGGGGGATGTCGCGGCACTGCCGGTCCACTGTCGCGAACTGTCCGTCGGGGTGGTGACCGGTGCCGCTCATCCGGCCCGGGTCGGTGACTGCACCTTGCCTACCGTGCGCGAATTCCATGACACCGCAAGCCTTTTCGCCGCATTGCGGTCAGGTGCGGTGACGGTGGCCTGGACCTCGACGGCGGCGCCCGCGGCACCGTCCGACGTGACGGTGTTGACCGACCGGACCGCACTGATCCGGGCCGAGAACGTGGTGCCGCTCTATCGGCGGAACATCCTCGCCGAACAGCAGGTGTTGGCGCTCAATGGAATTGCCGGCGAACTGGACACCGCGACGCTGACCGACATGCTCAGTCAGGTGCGCAGCGGTGCCGACCCGGCGGTCGTGGCGGGTGCGTGGCTCGCCCAGCACCCGCTCGACCACTAATCCGCCTAGTGTGAGCTGGTCGGCATCAGCCGTGAAATCAGCCGGGAGAACAGGTCCTGGTAGGCACCCGAACCGGTCACCCGGATGATCAGGTCAAGGAGCTTGGCGTCCGGACCGACCAGCACGCGCGCGTGACCCTTGTGGACCGCCTCGAGGATGATCTTCGCGGCGCGCTCCGGGGTGGTCTTGGCCAGCTTCGCGTCGAAGGCCTTGGCCAGCTCCTTCGGGTCGATGCCCTCGGCGGCGGTCGAGTTGCGGGCGATGCCGGTCTTCACACCACCGGGGTGCACGGTGGTGACCTTGACCGGATGCCCGGCCAGCTTCATCTCCTGGCGCAGGGCCTCGGTGAAGCCGCGGACAGCGAACTTGGAGGCGTTGTAGGCGGCCTGGCCGGGGACGGCGAACAGGCCGAAGACGCTGGAGACGTTGATGACATGGCCGTCGCCCGAGGCGATCAGGTGCGGTAGGAACTCCTTGGTGCCGTTCACCACACCCCAGAAGTTGACGTCCATGACCCGTTCGATGTCCTTGAACTGGCTGACTTCGATGTCGCCGGTGAAGGCGATGCCGGCGTTGTTGTAGATCTGGTTGACCTTGCCGAAGTGCTGCGCGACGGCGTCGGCGTACAGCGCGAAGGCCTCGCGCTCGGTGACGTTCAGGCGGTCGGCCTTGACCGGGGCGCCGATGGCCTTGATCCGTTCCTCGGTTTCGGCCAGCCCCTCGGTGTTGACGTCGCTGATCGCCAGCTTGGCGCCCGACCGGGCGAGCTCGATCGCGAGCGCCTGCCCGATGCCCGATCCGGCTCCGGTGACGACACAGACTTTCCCGGCGAACCCCTCCATGAACACTCCCTTGTGTTGACGCGTGTTGAGTTGGCGCCAGGCTATCCGATACTGGCGGTTCCGGGTTCTTCGGGCCGAGTGTGAGCTTGTGTGCGAGTTTCGGCGGGAAGTTCGCACACAAGCGCACGCTCGACGTCGATCAGCCGAAGGCCTCGTCGATGATCGCCTGCTGCTCGATGGCGTGCACCTTCGACGAACCCGACGACGGCGCGCTCATCGCCCGCCGCGAGATGCGCTTGATGCCGGTCAGTCGGTCCGGTAACAGTTCGGGCAGGCTCAGGCCGAACGTCGGCCAGGCACCCTGGTTGGCCGGTTCCTCCTGGACCCAGAAGTACTGCTGCACGTTCTCGTACTGCGCCAGCGTGGCCTCGAGCCGGCGTCGGGGCAGCGGGTACAGCTGCTCGATCCGGACGATCGCGATGTCGTCGCGGTTGTCCTTGGCCTTGCGGGCCACCAAGTCGTAGTACAACTTGCCGCTGCAGAGCAGCACCCGGGTGACCTTGGACCGGTCGCCGATCCCGTCCTCGTAGGTCGGCTCCTCGAGCACCGAGCGGAACTTGATCTCGGTGAAGTCCTTGATGTCGCTGACCGCGGCCTTGTTGCGCAGCATGGACTTCGGGGTGAACACGATGAGCGGCCGGTGGATGCCGTCCAGGCCGTGCCGGCGCAGCAGGTGGAAATAGTTGGCCGGGGTGGACGGCTGGGCGACCGTCATGGACCCTTCGGCGCACACCTGCAGGAACCGCTCGATGCGGCCCGACGTGTGGTCCGGGCCCTGGCCCTCGTGGCCGTGCGGCAGCAGCAGCACCACATCGGAGAACTGGCCCCACTTGGCCTCGCCGGAGCTGATGAATTCGTCGATGATCGACTGTGCGCCGTTGACGAAGTCACCGAACTGGGCTTCCCACAACACCATGGCATCCGGGTTGCCCACCGAGTAGCCGTACTCGAAGCCCACCGCGGCGTACTCGGACAGCGCGGAGTTGTAGATCAGCAGCTTGCCGCCGGTCGGGGTGCCGTCGGTGTTGGTGGCCAGCAACTGCAGCGGGGTGAACTCCTCGCCGGTCTTGCGGTCGATGATCACGGCGTGCCGCTGGGTGAACGTGCCGCGCTGGGTGTCCTGGCCGGAGAGCCGGACCAGCTTGCCATCGGCGATCAGCGAGCCCAGGGCCAACAGTTCGCCGAAGGCCCAGTCCACCTTGCCTTCGTAGGCCATCTCGCGGCGCTTCTCGAGCACCGGCTTGACCCGCGGGTGCACGGTGAAACCTTCGGGCAGGTCCAGGTGGGCATCGCCGATGCGGGCCAGCAGCGACTTGTCCACCGCAGTCAGCAGCCGCTGTGGAATGGCCTGGTCGGACTCGACCGACTCGCTCGGCTCGATGGCGTGCTTTTCCAGGTCACGAACTTCGTTGAAGACCCGCTCCAGTTGGCCCTGGTAGTCGCGCAGCGCGTCCTCGGCCTCTTTGATGGAGATGTCACCACGGCCGATCAGGGCTTCGGTGTAGGTCTTGCGGACGCCGCGCTTGGTGTCGATGACGTCGTACATGTACGGCTGCGTCATCGACGGGTCGTCGCCCTCGTTGTGGCCGCGCCGCCGGTAGCACAGCATGTCGATGACGACATCCTTCTTGAACGCCTCGCGGAAGTCGACGGCGAGGCGGGCCACCCAGCCACAGGCCTCGGGGTCGTCACCGTTGACGTGGAAGATCGGTGCGCCGATCATCTTCGCCACGTCCGTGCAGTACTCGCTGGAGCGCGAATCCGTTGGCGCCGTGGTGAATCCGATCTGGTTGTTCACCACGATGTGGATGGTGCCGCCGGTGCTGTAGCCCTTCAGCAGCGCCAGGTTCAGGGTCTCGGCGACCACACCCTGGCCGGCGAAGGCGGCATCACCGTGCATCATCATCGGCATGATCGAGAAGCGGCCGTGGTCGTCGCTGTCGTCGTGCTCGCCGGCCAGCAGGTCCTGCTTGGCCCGGACCAGGCCCTCCAGCACCGGGTCGACGGCTTCCAGGTGGCTCGGGTTGGCCACCAGCGACACGTCGATCTCGTTGTCGCCGAACATCTGCAGGTAGTGCCCGGTCGCACCGAGGTGGTACTTGACGTCGCCGGAGCCGTGCGCCAGTGCCGGGTTCAGGTTGCCCTCGAACTCGCTGAAGATCTGCGAGTACGGCTTGCCGACGATGTTGGCGAGCACGTTGAGCCGGCCGCGGTGCGGCATGCCGATGACCACTTCGTCGAGCCCGTGCTCGGCGGCCTGGTCGATGGCGGCATCCATCATCGGGATGACGGTCTCCGCGCCTTCCAGTGAGAAGCGCTTCTGCCCAACGTATTTGGTCTGCAGGAAGGTTTCGAACGCCTCAGCTGCGTTGAGTTTGCTCAGAATGTACTCCTGCTCGCTGACGGTCGGCTTGTCGTGCTTGACCTCGATGCGTTCCTGCAGCCACTTCTGCTGCTCGGGCTCGAGGATGTGGGTGTACTCGACGGCCGCGTGCCGGCAGTACGCGTCGCGCAGTACCGACAGTACGTCGCGCAGCTTCATGTACTGCTTGCCGGCGAAGCCGTCGACCTTGAACTCGCGGTCCAGGTCCCACAGCGTCAGGCCGTGGGTGTTGACGTCGAGATCCGGGTGGCTGCGGAACCGGGTCTTGTCCAGGCGCAGCGGGTCGATGTCGGCCATCAGGTGGCCGCGGTTGCGGTAGGCCGCGATCAGCTCGATGATGCGGGCGTTCTTGTGGCTGATCGAGTCCGGGTTGTCGATCCGCCAGCGCACCGGCTCGTACGGGATACCCAGCTCGCGGAAGATCTCGTCGAAGAACTCGTCGTCGAGTAGCAGGTTGTGGATGGTGCGCAGGAAGTCGCCGGACTCGGCGCCCTGGATGATCCGGTGGTCGTAGGTCGAGGTCAGCGTCATCAGCTTGCCCACGCCCAGCTCGGCTATGCGCTCCTCACTGGCGCCCTGGAACTCCGCGGGATACTCCATGGCACCGGCGCCGATTATCGCGCCCTGGCCGCGCATCAGTCGCGGCACCGAGTGCACAGTGCCGATGGTGCCGGGGTTGGTCAGCGAGATGGTGACGCCGGCGAAGTCCTCGGCGGTCAGCTTGCCGTCCCGGGCGCGTCGCACGATGTCCTCGTAGGCGGCGATGAACTGCCCGAATTCCATTGTGTCGCAACGCTTGATCGCGGCGACGACGAGCTGGCGCGAACCGTCCTTGCCGGCCAGGTCGATGGCCAGGCCCAGGTTCGTGTGGGCCGGGGTCACCACGTTGGGCTTGCCGTCCAACTCGGCGAAGTGCCGGTTCATGTTGGGGAACTTCTTGACCGCTTGGACGATCGCGTAGCCAAGCAGGTGGGTGAAGCTGATCTTGCCGCCGCGCGTGCGCTTGAGGTGGTTGTTGATGACCACGCGGTTGTCGATCATCAACTTCGCCGGGATGGCGCGCACGCTGGTGGCCGTCGGCACGCTGAGCGAGGCGTCCATGTTCTTCACGACAGCGGCCGAGGCGCCGCGCAACACCTGCGTCTCGGAGTCCTCGGCGGGGGCCGGTCCGGGCGTCGCCTTGACCGGCGCGGGTGCAGGCTTGGCGATGGGAGCCACCGGTGCCGGGGCGGCCGGTGCCGCCGCAATGGGGGCGGGTACCGGTGCTACGGCGGGTGCTGCCGCAGCCGGTGCTGCCGCAGCCGGCGCCGCGATGGAAGCCGTTGTGTCCGTTAGTTGTTCGGGGTCATAGTCGACCAGGAATTCGTGCCAGCTCGGATCCACCGAAGAGGGGTCCTCGCGGAACTTGCGATACATCTCTTCGACCAGCCACTCGTTCTGACCGAATGGTGAAGGTGATGTGCTCACGGCCGCTATTCGCCTCGTTTCCTTCTGCCCGACGGGAGCCGGACCTCAGCCCGGCGGGTACCCGCCATGTTATGTGTCGGCGGTCGCCCGCCCCTGCGCCGCCTAAGGCTAACCCTTCGGCCCGGCCCGTGGTCAGCGGAAGCCCACGGATGGGGCACGAATCTGTGGTGAGTTTGCTAATGCCGCGCCTCGGGTAACACGTGCAGCGTCGACCGCCATCGCGGGGGCGGGTTGCCGAACGCGGCGCGGGAATGCTCGATGATCTTCTTGCCCATCAACCGGTTACCGACGCCGCCGATCACCGCGCCGATGCCGACCGGCAGCAGCTTGCCGAACGCGATCGCGCCGCGCTTGAGCGTGTATTTCTTGACGAAGAATTTCAGCAGCCGCGAATTCAATTGCGAGACAGCCGGTAACGGGATCGTGGCGGCGCCGTCGGCAAGCCAGGCGCCGTTGGTGCGGCCGGTGCCCAGCAGGTCGCCGATGGCGTGCTTGCCCTCGTCGCCGACCAGTACTGCCAGGACCAGCGCGCGCCGGCGCTCTCGGTGATCGGCCGGAATGCCGTGCACTTCGGCGACCGCCAGGGCGAACACCGCGGTCGCTTCGAGGAACACCACCGTCTCGCCGGCGACGGCAGACATCGCGGCGATGGTACCGATGCCGGGGAACGCGGCAGCCGACCCGACGGCGGCACCGCTGGCGATGATCGCGGCCAGGTAGTGCTTCTCCAGCTTGGTGATGATCTCGGCCGGCGTGGCGTTCGGGTTGTGGTCACGCAACCGGTTGACGTACGCCGTCACCGCGGGCGCCTGCACCCGGGCACCACCCTCGAGAATGTGCGACAGCGCGCGGGCGGCGGCGCTGGGGTTCTCGTCGTAGGCGTCACGCTTCGCGGGCAACTGCCCCTTCATGCTGGAGCGAGCACTCATCGGCCGACCTCTCCATATCCGTACTCGGGATTTCAGGCTAACGCTTGCTCAACGTTCGGCGCGGTATCTCAGTGCCCGGGGCGGTCGGCGAATTCCCAGGGAAGAAAAAACCGGTATGCGTTGCTGACCCCGTTCATGGCAGCATCGCCCCTTGTGGATCTGACAGCAGTGGACGGCGTCGCCGACAGCGGTGCGCCGGCCGAGATCCCGGATTCGCCGGGTCCGAGCCGGACCCGGATGATCCTGGTGCTCGGAGTGCTGATCGCGCTCGGCCCGCTGACCATCGACATGTACCTGCCCGCATTGCCGCGCATCGCCACCGAGCTGGGCCTGTCGTCGTCGGTCGCCCAGTTGACACTGACCGGGACATTGGCCGGACTGGCCCTCGGCCAGCTGGTGGTCGGTCCGCTGTCCGACGCGCTGGGCCGGCGCCGGCCCCTGATCGCGGGCATCCTGCTGCACATGGCGGCCTCGGTGATGTGCCTGCTGGCCCCGAACATCGCCGTCCTGGGAGTGGCCCGCGGCCTGCAGGGCATGGGCGCGGCAGCCGCTTCGGTGGTGGCCGTCGCGGTGGTCGGCGACCTGTTCGACGAGTCGGTGGCCGCCACCGTGATGTCACGGTTGATGCTGGTCCTGGGCGTTGCCCCGGTGCTGGCGCCCTCGCTGGGGGCCGTGGTTTTGTTGCACGGTTCCTGGCACTGGGTGTTCGCGGCGCTGACGGTATTGGGCGGCGCAATCTTGGCGGTTGCGCTGCTTGCGTTGCCCGAGACCCTGGCCGCCGAGCACCGGCGCCCGCTGCAATTGCGCGCCATCCTGCGCACCTACGGCGAGGTGCTCAGCGACGTGCGGTTCGTGGTGCTTGTCGTGGTCGGTGCCCTCGGGATGTCGGGCCTGTTCGCCTACATCGCGGGTGCGGCATTCGTGCTGCAGGGCCATTACGGGCTGGACCAGCAGACGTTCGCCCTGGTGTTCGCCGCGGGCGCCGTGGCGCTCATCGGGTCCACCCAGTTCAACGTGGTGCTGCTGCGCCGGTTCAATCCACAGGCCATCGCGGTCGCCGCTCTGATCGCCCCGACGGTGTTCGGCCTGGCTTTCGTCGCGCTGGCGGCCCTGCACGTGGGCGGACTGGCGACGTTCCTGATCCCGGTCTGGGCGATTCTGGCCGCGATGGGGTTGGTGATTCCCAACACACCGGCGATCGCGCTGGCCCGGCATCCGGACGCAGCCGGAACCGCAGCGGCTGCGCTGGGCGCCGCGCAGTTCGGCGTCGGGGCCCTGGTGGCGCCGCTGGTCGGCGCGTTGGGCAACGGTGAGCTGGCGCTGGCGGTCGTGATGACGACGGGCGTGGCGATCGCGCTGTTCGCGCTGTTGTCCGTCGAAAATGTGGGTAAGTCGGGGCACGAGCGTGCGTAGTCCACGTGCCGCACTCCTCATCGCGGCTCGTGCCTGTCCGCTTGATCGTCGTACCGCGGGTCGCCGGCCTCGGTCAGCAGGCCGACCTGCTGACTTGTTCGCTTCCTCGACGATCCGTAGCGTCGAAGTCGAGTCCGGCCGTTCTGCCGGTCATCAGAGTTGATACCGACACAATGCAGTTGATACCGACACAATGCATAGGTTGATTAGCGCTGGGGCTGCCCAGTGAGCGCCGCACCGGTCACCAGTCCCGTCGATCGGCCCTGGAACGTCCTCTGGGCCATGATGGTCGGCTTCTTCATGATCCTGGTGGACTCCACCATCGTCGCCGTTGCCAACGTCGTCATCATGCGGAAACTGGGCACCGACTATGACGGTGTCATCTGGGTGACCAGCGCCTACCTGCTGGCCTACGCGGTGCCGCTGCTGGTGGCCGGGCGCCTCGGCGACCGATTCGGACCGCGGAACCTGTACCTCGCCGGCTTGGCGGTATTCACCCTGGCCTCGCTGTGGTGCGGCCTGTCGGGCAGCATCGGGATGCTGATCGCTGCGCGGGTGGTGCAGGGATTTGGTGCGGCGCTATTGACCCCGCAAACCCTGTCCACGATCACCCGCATCTTCCCGCCCGAGCGCCGCGGCGCCGCGATGAGTCTGTGGGGTGCGACCGCCGGAGTGGCGACGCTGGTCGGTCCACTGGCCGGCGGCGTGCTGGTGGACCACCTCGGCTGGCAGTGGATCTTCTTCGTCAACGTGCCGATCGGCATCGTCGGGTTGGTACTGGCCTGGATGCTGGTGCCGCATCTGCCTACCGAGCAGCACCGGTTCGACGTACCCGGTGTGGTCCTGTCGGGGCTCGGCATGTTCTGCATCGTGTTCGGTCTGCAGGAGGGCCAGACGCACGACTGGTCATGGTGGATCTGGCTGGTGATCATCGCGGGCCTGGGCTTCATGGCGGCCTTCATCCGGTGGCAGTCGGTGAACCCGAACGAGCCGCTGATCCCGCTTTCGGTGTTCCGCGACAACGACTTCTGCATGTCCAACGTGGCGGTGGCCACCATCGGCTTCTGCGTCACCGCGATGATCCTGCCGGTGATGTTCCACGCCCAGGCCGTGCTGGGCTTCAGCGCGACGCGGTCGGCCCTGCTCATCGCGCCCATGGCAGTGGTGTCCGGCATGCTGGCGCCCATCGTGGGTCGCCTGGTCGACCGCTACCCGCCGCAGCCGATCGTCGGGTTCGGGTTCTCGGCGCTGGCGGTCGGCCTGACCTGGCTGTCCATCGGGCTCACCCCGGATACCCCGATCTGGCAACTGGTGCTGCCGTTCGTCTTGATGGGCATCGGCATGGCGTTCATCTGGGCGCCGCTGGCGGCGACCGCCACCCGTAACTTGCCGCCACGGCTGGCCGGCGCCGGGTCCGGCGTCTACAACGCGACGCGACAGGTCGGTTCAGTCTTGGGCAGCGCCGGTATGGCGGCCTACCTGACCGCCCGCATCAGCGCCGAGTTGCCGTCCGGTGGACGTCCGCCCTCGGCAGGGGAAAGCGCGGTGCTGACCCTGCCGCCGTTCCTGCACGGGCCGTTCGCCGCCGCGATGTCGCAGGCGCTGTTGCTGCCGGCGTTCGTCGCGCTGTTCGGCATCATCGCTGCGCTGTTCCTGCGCGGGCAGGGGTCCGCGGCGGCGCCGCTGGTCGGTCCGCGCGCCGCGCATGCACCACAATCCGAGCCGGAGTCATTGGAACCCAACTACTTTCCCGATGACGACGATTACGTGGAGTACACCGTCGACCGGGACGACCTGGACGACTACCAGTCCTGGGAGGACTGGTACTCCGACACCGCCGAGCCGGCCACGTCGCCGATCCCGAAACACATCGAGGATGTGCTCAGCGAACCGCTGCCCGATGACCACTGGCACAGCCGCAGCGTCGACAACCTGCTCGGCGAGGCCGGGGCGGCGCCGGCGCAGACCCACGATGTCCGGCACACCGCGCAGGCC
>JARLGS010000753.1 GCA_031292695.1 Mycobacterium sp.
TACGACCCGTTCTCGATCGTCACGCTGCTACTGCTCGACGAATACCGGCTCACCGGTGCGGTTCCGGCCGGCGATTTCGTGCGCGACGGCCAGATCGGCCCGGGTGGCGCGCTGCCGACCAACACCGGTGGCGGTCAGCTGTCTGGCTTCTACCTGCAGGGCATGACACCTCTGGCCGAGGCAGTGGTTCAGCTGCGGGGCGCCGGCGGGCAACGCCAGGTTCCGGACGCCACGGTGGCACTGGTCGGCGGTATCGGTGGCCGGGTCGACCACCACGCCGCACTGGTGCTGGAGCGAGTCGCATGACCACTGTCGCGCTTGAAGACTGGCTGCTTGACGGCACACTTGCGCCTACAGTCGACGGCGATCCGTTGGCGCCGTTGTATTCGGCAGCCGCACGCGGTGAGCTCGCGCTACCGTTCTGCGCCGGGTGCGCCCAGCCGGTCGAACTCGACCAGGAAATCTGCGACACCTGTGGTAGCTCTGAACAGGATTGGCACACAGTCGAATTGCGCGGCACCGTGCACTCCGCGACGCTCATGCACCGGCGCGAACCCGGCCTGGTTCGCACCCAGAACCCCTACCCCATCGTTGACGTCGAACTGACCAGTGGCCACCGTCTGGTGCTGACCACCATGCACCCCACAGACACCCCGCCGGCCATCGGCACCACGTTAACCATCGGCTTCCGCCATCTCGGCAACGTCGCGATACCAGCCATCGACACCCTGGAGGACCAGTGACGACTCTCGAACCGCCGCCCACCATCGACGATTTCGATGTCAGCAGCATCATCCAGACCGACCGGGTGCACGGGTCGGTCTACACCTCCCCGGAGATCTTCCGCCGGGAGATGGACACCATCTTCAAGACCGGTTGGGTCTACGTCGCACACGACAGCGAAGTCAGCGAACCCGGCGATTACCTGACCCGGTTCATCGGCCACGACCCGGTGGTGGTGGTGCGCGGCAAGGACGGTGAGGTCAGGGTACTGCTCAACCGCTGCACCCACCGCGCCAACAAGCTGTGCAACGCCGAGATGGGCAATGCCAACTCGTTCCGCTGCCCGTATCACGGTTGGACATTCAGCAATACCGGTGCGCTGCAAGGTGTTCCGATGCGCGAGGGCTATGGAGACAGCTACCGCGAACTGCGCGCTGAGCTGGGTCTGGCGCAGGCACCACGGGTGGACAGCTACGGCGGATTCGTCTTCGCCTCACTGTCTCCCGACGGTGTCTCCCTGCGTGATCATCTCGGCAACGCCACTGGCGCCATCGACCGACTGCTCAACCTGTCCCCCACCCGCAAGATCGACCTGCGGGCCAACTGGATGAAGCATCTGCACCACGCCAACTGGAAGATGGTGGTGGAGAACAACGTCGACGGCTACCACGCCCTGTTCACCCACGCCTCGGTGTACGACGCCATCAAGCCGGCCAAGGTGTCGCATGTGCCGACCAAGGTCGACGTGCTGGTGCGTGACCTCGGCAACGGCCATTCGGAGATCGACTACAGCGACGAATACCGCAAGCTGGACGAGGAGTTCGTCTGGTACGGCCGGATCCCCCGCGCCAAACTCGCCGACTACGTCGACGCACTGGAAAGTGCATACGGTCCCGAACAGGCACACGACGCACTGGTCGTCGGCCCGCCACACACGTTGATCTGGCCGAACCTGTTCCTGGCCGAGATGAACGTGATGTTCGTCGAACCACAGGCGCCGGATCGCACCATCGCGTACACCACCGCGGTGCTGATCCCCGGTCAGGATGCGCTCAACGAACGCACCCTGCGGCGGTCCGAGGGCGCGATGGGACCGGCAGGCTTCCTCATCGCTGATGACGGCGAGATCGGCATGCGCAACCAGGCCGGACTCGCCGCGGAGCTACCGGAGTGGCTGGTGCTGGCCCGCGGTATGGCCGGCGACATCACCGACGAGACCGGAATCATCAACCGGGACAAGAGTGCCGAGACGCCGCAGCGCGGATTCTACTCGCGATGGGCAGACGTCGTCGGCGGGAAGGCATAAACGTGACCGCTGCATCCCCGACCCGACTGGCCCTGCTGCCGGTACCTGACGCCGAGATCCTGTCCTTCCTCTACCTGGAGGCCCGACTGGCCGACGAGGGCCGCTACTCGGAGTGGGAGGCACTGTGGGCCAATGACGACGACCGGGTCGAGTACCGCGTCCCCATGCACCCTGAGGACAACCCGCGGACCACGCTCGCCTACATCAATGACAATCGGCGCCGGATCAAAAGCCGAGTGGCCCAACTCAACACCGGAAATCGGCACTCGCAGACGCCGCCGTCGGTGATGCGCCGGGTACTGTCGAACTCCGAGATCGTCGCGGAAGAGGGCGATACCGTGACGATCGAGTCCAACTTCTCGTTGTTCGAATACCGGATACGGCAACGGTTCTGGGCGGGACGGGTGATCCACACCGTGCGCCGCTCCCCTGACGGCCCTTGGTTGATCCGCAAGGTCGTGCACCTGATCGACGCGGGTGGTCCGGTCGACACCCTGGCATTCCTGATATGAAGGTTTTCTGATCTGATGCTCATCGGAGATGTCGCGGCCAACAACGCCCGCCGCTACCCGGACAAGAACGCGCTCCTCGACGCCGGCCGGGTACACACCTGGTCCCAGGTCGACGACCGGGCCCGCCGGCTGGCCAATCATCTTGTCGCCCAAGGCCTGACCCCCGGCGACCGGGTGATGGTGATCGCCCGCAACTGTATTGAATGGCCCGAGATCTCGTTCGGTCTGGCCAAAGTCGGCCTGGTCGCCGTTCCGGTCAACATCCGGCTCGCGGCCGATGAGGTCGCCCATGTCCGCGACGATTCCGGCGCGCGGGCGGTGATCATCCACGCCGATCACGCGGAGAAATTCCTTGCTGAGCTGACCGACCTGCATCTGGTGTTGACTATCGGACCCGAGTACGAATCAGCCTTGGCGGCAGCAGATACCAGCGCACCGCAGGTCGATATGGCGCCGGAGGACGTTGCCGTCATCCTGTACACCAGCGGTACCACCGGTCGCGCCAAAGGGGTGATGCACACCCACCGTGCACTGCTCTACCAGGCCGCGGACACCAATCTGGTCACCGAGGCGAACCGCTCGGACGTCATGTTGGCGACCACCCCGTTCTTCACCGCGGGTGGCATGGTGCGTACGGTGTCCTGGTTGTACCTCGGCCAGACCATGGTGATCCACCAGCGCTTCGACCCGCAGGCCGTCATCGACGAGATCGAACGCAGCAAGATCACGTTCACCACATTCATCCCGACCATGCTGCACCGCACGCTGGCCATCCTGGAGGACGGTCCACCGCGGGACATGTCCAGCCTGCGACGGATCTCGTACGGTTCGGCGCCGGTACCGCCCGGTCTCGCGCGCAAAGCGATGGATCTGCTCGGCTGCGATCTACAGCAGCGCTACGGGCTGACCGAATGTGGCGGGCAGGCAACCATTCTCACGCCACAGGACCATCGCGATATTGTCGCGGGTCGTACCTCGATCGCCACCTCATGTGGTCGGGAAACCCCGATGTGCGTCATCCGGGTCATCGACGCTGACGGCAACGATGCCCCCACCGGCGAGGTCGGCGAGATCGTCATCGCCAGCCCGGCCAA
>JARLGS010000754.1 GCA_031292695.1 Mycobacterium sp.
CCCAGCACGCCGCCCAGCGGTGGTGCAGCAACACCGCGGGCACCCGGATTCATGGCACCACCTGTGCTCGCCCGGCTGAGGTGTTCGAGCGCGAGGAGCACCCGATGCTGCTGCCCAGACCAGCCGTCTACGACGTGCCGGTGTTCAAGCAGGTCAAGGTCCACCGCGATTTCCACGCCGAGGTCGCCAAAGCCCTGTACTCGCTGCCCGAACAGTGGATCGGCGCCACGCTGGACGTGCGCGCCGACAGCGAGCTGGTGAAGTTCTACCATCGCGGTGTCCTGGTGAAAGTCCACCCCCGCCAGCCACCTGGTGCCCGCAGCACCGATCGCGACGACCTGCCCGAACACAAAACCGGCTACGCGCTGCGCGACCTGGCCCGGTTGATCGCCTCCTGCGCCGCTCACGGCCCCAACATCGGGATCTACGCCGAACGCATCCTCGACGACCCGCTGCCCTGGACCCGGATGCGCACCGTCTACCGGCTGCAGGGCCTGGTGCGCCGCTACGGCGCTCAGCGTGTCGAACAAGCCTGTTCACTCTCGCTGGATCTTGATGTCGTCTCGGTCAACAAGATCGCATCCATGCTCGAACGCGCCACCGAGAGCACTACCCCGGCACTGCCGCGGGCAGTCGGCCACACCTCAACGCGTTTCGCCCGTAATCCATCCGAATTCACCTCCGTTCCAACACCATTGACCGTCGTACCCAACACCGAGTCCGAGGAGACCTTCTGAAATGACCACAACCAACCGCGCATCCGCCGACCCGGCCGGCGCCGATCTGATCCGGCTGCTCAAAACACTCAAACTCGGTGCGCTCGCCGACACCCTGCCCGAACGTGCAGCGCTGGCCCGCCAACACAAACTCAGCCATCTCGGATTCCTCGAAGTCCTGCTCGCCGATGAGGTATCACGCCGCGAATCCCGTTCAGCCGCCCTGAGAGCAACCAAAGCCGGACTCGACCCCGCAATGCGTTTCGACACCTGGACCGCACTAGAAGACCTGCGCTACGACCGCACTCTGCTCGGCGACCTGACCTCACTGAGGTTCCTGGACGCCAGCCAATCCGCGATCATCCTCGGACCCGTCGGCGTCGGCAAGACCCATCTGGCAAACGCACTGGGGCACATGGCTATTCGCCGACGCCACACGGTGCTGTTCGCCCGTGCCGACAAACTGTTCACCCGGCTACGCGCCGCCCGCCTCGACAACACCGTCGAAGCCGAAATCCGCCGACTGGCCACCATCGACGTCCTCATCATCGACGACTTTGCCCTACGATCCCTCGGCGCCACCGAAACCAGCGACTTCTACGAAATCATCGTCGAACGCCACCGCGCCAAAACCACCATCGTGACCTCAAACCGAGAACCCGCCGAATGGCTGACCATGACCGCCGACACGCTCCTGGCCCAATCGGCAATCGACCGACTGACCGCAACCGCCCACACCCTCGTCATCGAAGGACCGTCCTACCGCCAACGCACCCGACCCCGCCAAGTTGACCCAGACCGCCTCGACGAGCATCCTCAATAACGCGCCACGGTGGTCCCATCCCCCTGGCAATCAGGTGGCCCCATCACCCTGGCAAGCGACACACTCGAACAGCAGAACGCCGCTTTAGAAGCAGCGGGCGTGATAAGGACGTTCTCCGACACCATGTCCGGTGCC
>JARLGS010000755.1 GCA_031292695.1 Mycobacterium sp.
GCACGCTGCCGCTCGATGCGGGTCTGGTGGATGTGCTAAAGCGGGCATCAGCTCGCTACGCACAAGAGAAGCTGGCACTAGGTGCAGCACATTCTGACAGCGGCTACGTCGCTTGTAACCTGACTTGGCTCACTGTCGGGGGTCTGGCGTGACGGTGCGCGGTTGACGTGCTGTTTTGTAGTCGGTCTTGGCGGAATTTGAACACTAAGTCAGGGCCGTAAGCTGCGCTGATGGCCTTCGTGCGCACCGTGAAGACGGCCTCGGGGGCGACTGCGGTGCAGATCGTGTGGTCCTGGCGGAAGGGGTCGCGGTCGATCGAGCACATCGGTTCAGCCCACGACGAGGTTCAGTTGGGGGGACTGAAGACCGCGGCAGCTGCACGCTTGGCGGCGGGCCAGACCGAGCTGGACCTTGGACTCTCGGGCGGGGTCGAGCCCGGCACCTTGCCGATCACGTCATCACGGATGAGTCATCTGTGGGACGCCCTGTGCACCGCCTACCGAGTCCTGGGCTTTGAGTCAGCCACTAAGGGTGACAACGTGTTTCGTGATCTCGTGTTGGCCAGGATCATCGAGCCGACCAGCAAGATCGACGCGGCTCGAGTGCTCGAGGAGGTCGGTGTCGATGCGGCGTCGTATGCCACTGTCAAGCGTCGTCTGCCCGGCTATGCCCTACCGAAATGGCGGCAATCCCTGGCGGCCGCATGCGCGGCCCGAGCCGGCCTGGGGCCGGCCAGCCTGGTGCTCTTCGACGTCTCGACGCTGTACTTCGAAACCGATGCCGGTGACGGGTTCCGCGAGCCCGGGTTCTCCAAGGAACGCCGCCTCGAGCCGCAGATCACCCTCGGGTTGTTGACCGACGCCTCAGGGTTCCCACTGACCGTCGAAGCGTTCGAGGGCAACAAGGCCGAAACCGCCACAATGCTGCCAGTCATCAACGCCTTCAAGACCGCACACCAGCTCACCGACGTGACCGTGGTCGCCGATGCCGGGATGATCTCTGAAGCCAACCAGATCGCACTGCAAGCCGCGAGTTTGTCGTTCATCCTCGGCACCCGCATCCCGCATCTGCCTGATGTCGTGCGCCAGTGGCGCGACACCCACCCTGACCAGGACATCCCCGACGGTCATGTGCTCACCCAGCCCTGGCCCGCTACGTCAGCGGAGAAGGCCCGCGGCATTCCGGATCGGGTGATCCACTACCAGTTCCGTCATGACCGGGCCCGGCGCACGCTGCGCGGCATCGATGAACAAGTCGCCAAAGCCCAGAAGGCCGTCGACGGGAAAGCGCCGGTCAAACGCAATCGCTACATCCAGCTGGCCGGTGCCACCAAGACAGTGAACCGCACCCTGGAGGCCAAGACCCGCGCGCTGGCCGGGTGGAAGGGCTACACCACCAACCTCACCGACGACACCTCGCAGTTCGTCATCGACGCCTACCACCAGCTCTGGCGGATCGAGAAAAGCTTCCGGATGTCCAAGCACGACCTGCAGGCCCGTCCGATCTATCACCACCTGCGCGAATCGATCGAAGCCCACCTGAGCATCGTGGTCACCGCGATGGCCGTCAGCCACTACATCGAGAGCCAAACCTGTTGGAGCATAAAGAAATTCGTCCGCACCGCACGCCGCTACCGAACCGTCAAGATCAAAGCCGGACGACAACTGCTCACTGCCGCCGACCCACTACCCGAAGATCTCCGCGACGCGATCACTCAAATCGGCGTCCAACTTGAACACTAAATTGAGCCAACTCGGGTAAGACCGGCCCGGGCACTGCCCGGCGTGACCGACGTCCGCGTGTGCGGCGCCATCGGCGTCATCGAATGCGACCGGCCGGTGGACCTGGCCATCGCTACCCCGGCGGCGCTGGACCGTGGCGTCTGGCTGCGCCCGTTCCGCAACCTGGTCTACGCGATGCCGCCGTATATCTGCACGGCAGACGAGATAGCGACAATTACATCGGCGATGGTAGAAGTCGCGCGGCTGGTGGCTTAGGAGATTCTCAGCAGATTCTTGGGCCCCTCGTGGGTCGGCTCAAAGGGTCCACCAAGCCGCGGGCCACAGAATCATCCCCATGACTAGTGGATCGCTCTGCACCGACCTGATCGAACGCTATCTGTCCACCTGCGACGTGCGGTTCCTCTGCGACGAGCGCGGTGGCGCGTACTTTAGTGTTCCCAACGCCCACTACCGGCGGTTGCACGTCCACCTCGAGATCTCCCGCTCGTTCGGAGATGTCTTAATCATTCAGGTGGCTCCCGCCGGCTCCTTCCCGGTTGCCGACCGTCCCTGGCTGACGCACTTCGCCGACACGTGGAACCTGCAGAACCGCGGAGTTACCGCGCTTCTGCACAATTCGTCCGAGCCTCAGCGCATCGGCCTTCTGGCCCGTAGATCCCAGTGGATCCGGGAAGACACCTCCTTCGACGATTTCGCGTCGTTCGTTGACCGCACCATTGCGGCGGCAATCGATCTCTTCGTCGAGTTGGCCCCGGTTGTCGAGTCGCCCTCGA
>JARLGS010000756.1 GCA_031292695.1 Mycobacterium sp.
CACCGTCATCATCATGACCACCAACCTCGGCACCAGGGACATTTCCAAGGGCGTCTCGGTCGGATTCGGTACTGCGGGCCAGTCGCGCGGCTCCTACGACCGGATGAAGAACAAGGTGCAGGAAGAGCTCAAGCAGCACTTCAGGCCCGAGTTCCTGAACCGTGTCGACGACATCATCGTGTTCCACCAGCTGACTCAGGACGAGATCGTCCAGATGGTGGAACTGATGATCGGTCGGGTCGGCAAGCAGCTGAAGGCCAAGGACATGGCGATGGAGCTGACGCCGAAGGCCAAGGCGCTGTTGGCCCGTCGCTGGTTCGATCCGGTGCTGGGAGCGCGGCCGCTGCGTCGCACCATCCAGCGCGAGATCGAGGACCAGCTGTCGGAGAAGATCCTCTTCGAAGAGGTCGGCCCCGGCCAGTTGGTCACGGTCGACGTCGACAACTGGGACGGCGAGAGCAACAACACCGAGGACGCGGTGTTCACCTTCGTCGGCCATCGCAAGGAATCGCCCGACCTGGCCGAGGCCGGAGCGGCTGCTGGCGACTAGCCGGTAATGCAACGAGAAAGGCCCTTCCCGAACAATCGGGAAGGGCCTTTCTCGTTGTTGGCCGTATTCAGCCCGCGTCGTTGCTGCGGTCGGCAAGTCCGAGTCGCAAGTGCTCACTGTGGTAGACGGCCTCGTCCAACAGCTGTGCGACGTGGTTGTCGTACAGGCTGTAGACGATGCTGCGGCCGGTACGGGTGCCGGTCACCAGCCCGAGATTGCGGAGCAGCCGCAGTTGGTGTGAGACCAGGGACTGTTCCAGGCCGACGGTGTCCGCCAGGTGGGTGACCGAGCACGGTCCCTGGCGCAGCTCGGTGAGAATCATCAGCCGGCTTGGGGTGGCAAGTGCCTGCAGTGTCGTCGCAACCTGTGCCGCGGCTTCGGCGTCGAGACGTCCGGTCGGGCGATCGCGTCCCTCGACACCGTGTCCCATGAGAAAAGTGTACTCAGTAATATAAATGAAGATGTATTCATATCATTTGATAGTCTCGTCGCGTGCAGACAGACGTGCGGGCAGCGGTGGTGCCGGACCCGGATCCGGTGATCATCCGGCGATCTCGAGGCGCCTTCGCGCTGCCTGAGATGCGTTGGGCGGTGGCGGCGCTGGCCCTGTTTCTGGTTGGACTGGGCGTCCAACTGGTCGGCGCCCCGGTATGGATGTGGTGGGCGCTGTACCTGGCCTGCTACGTCACCGGTGGCTGGGAACCGGCCTTGGCCGGGCTGCAGGCGTTGCGCGAGAAGACCCTGGACGTCGACCTGTTGATGGTGGTCGCCGCCATCGGGGCTGCGACCATCGGGCAGATCACCGACGGTGCGCTGCTGATCGTCATCTTTGCGACGTCCGGCGCTCTTGAGGCGCTGGCCACCGCCCGGACCGAGGACTCGGTGCGTGGGTTGCTCGACCTGGCTCCCGACACCGCGACTCTGGTCACGGCCGAAGGCGCCGAGCGCATCGTGCGGGCATCCGAATTGGCGGTCGGGGACGTGCTTCTGGTGCGGCCGGGCGAGCGGATCGCCGCGGACGCCAGGGTGGTCGCCGGGGCCAGCGAGGTCGATCAGGCCACCATCACAGGTGAGCCCCTGCCGGTAGACAAGGCCGTCGGTGACGAGGTCTTCGCCGGGACCCTCAACGGCACCGGGGTACTGCGGATTCGGGTGGATCGGCGTGCCGAGGACTCGGTGGTGGCCCGGATCGCCGCGCTGGTGGAGGAGGCCAGTCAGACCAAGGCGCGCACCCAACTCTTCATCGAGAAGGTCGAGCAGCGGTATTCGATGGGCATGGTCGCCGTGACCATCGCGGTCTTCGTCGTCCCGCTGTTGGCCGGGGATACGCTGCGGACGTCGCTGCTGCGGGCGATGACTTTCATGATCGTCGCCTCACCCTGCGCCGTGGTGCTGGCGACCATGCCACCGCTGTTGGCGGCGATCGCCAACGCCGGCCGGCACGGCGTCCTGGTGAAGTCGGCCGTGGTCATGGAACGCCTCGGTGCCACGGGCCTGGTCGCGTTCGACAAGACCGGCACCCTGACCCGCGGTATCCCCGAGCTGGTCGACATTCATCTGCTGAACTCGGAATTCACCGCCGACGAGGTGCTGATCCTGGCGGCGGCCGCCGAGCGCGCCAGCGAGCACCCGCTGGGCGCCGCGGTGGTCCGCGCGGCCAAAGATCGTGGGTTACCCGTGCCTGACGCGGTGGACTTCGCGGCGCAGCCCGGCAGGGGAGTGCGGGCGGTAGTTGGCGGCAGAGCGGTCGCGGTCGGGTCTCCGGTTGCGATGCATGCCGATGACGTCATCGCGACCACCGAAGCTGCCGGGCAGACCGCGGTGGTGGTCAGTATCGACCACAAGGCTGTCGCAGTCCTGGGCTTGACCGACCAACTCCGCGCGGACGCTGTGTCGGTCGTTCCGGCCATCGCCGAGTTGACGGGGCGAGGCCCCGTGCTCCTCACCGGCGACAATCGCGCTGCCGCGCGGGCGGTGGCCGATCAGGTCGGCATCACCGAGGTGCGGTCCGCGCTGCTGCCGCACGAAAAAGTCAGTGCGGTAAGAGAATTGGAGGCCGACGGCACCCCGGTATTGATGGTGGGCGACGGGGTCAACGATGCCCCCGCGCTGGCCGCCGCGCACGTCGGTGTCGCGCTCAGAGGGGTCGGGTCAGACCTGACCCTGCAGACCGCCGACGCGGTGGTCATCGGCGACGAACTGGGCACAGTCCCGGCCGTCATCGCCTTGTCGCGGGCGGCCCGTCGGGTGGTCGTGGCCAACCTGGCCATCGCAGCGGCATTCATCGTCGCCCTGGTGGTCTGGGATCTCGTCGGCAACCTGCCGCTCCCGTTGGGTGTGATGGGGCACGAAGGCTCTACCGTGATCGTCGGCCTCAACGGCCTGCGGCTGCTGCGCGAGCCGGCCTGGCGTCGCGGGTCTTAGGCTTCGCCGGTTGTGGCCCAACGCTTTTCGACGCCACTGAGCTTCCAATAGCCGACCGCCATCAGCCAGGTGACCACGAACATGCCGACGATGATGAACCCGACATTGTTCAGGTCGATACCGCTGACCCAGTCGGAGAACGGGTTGATCCAGTCCATGTTGTCGTGAAGCACACCGACCAATTCGATGGTGCCGATCAGTAGCGCGACGGCGATCGAGAGCCCCGTGATGGTCAGGTTGTAGTAGATCTTGCGCACGGGCTTGGCGAACGCCCAGTCGTAGGCCACGGTCATGAAGAGCCCGTCCGCGGTGTCCATCAGGCTCATGCCCGCGGCGAACAGCACCGGCAGCGTCAGCACGGCGAACCACGGCAGACCTGCCGCCGCCCCAGTGCCGGCCAGCGCCAGCAGCGTGACCTCGGTGGCGGTGTCGAACCCCAGGCCGAACAACACACCAACCGGGAACATCTGGATCGGGCGCCGGATCCGCTTCATCACCGGCCGCAGGATGCGAGCCAGGAATCCGCGGTTGTCCAGCTGCTCTTCGAGGTCCTGCTCGTCGAACTCGCCCTGGCGCAGTGCGGCGAACACGCGCCAGATTCCGATCAGCGCAATGACATTGATGATTCCAATGAGCCACAGGAACAAGCCGGAGGCCAGCGTCCCGGCGATGCCGAGCTCATGACGGACCGGCGAGCCATCGCTGGTCAGTTCGCTGGCAACGTTGGCGGCGACGACGACCAGTAGCGCCATGGCCAGCACCATCGCGGAATGCCCCATGGCGAACCAGAACCCGACCGACTTCGGCTTGCTGCCGTCGGCGGTCAGCTTGCGGGTGGTGTTGTCGATGGCGGCGATGTGGTCGGCGTCGAAGGCATGCCGCAGGCCGAAGGTGTATGCGGTGATACCCAGGCCGACCCCGAACACCTGGGTCCCGACCTGGTAGTGGTGCGGGGCGATCAGCAGCACCAAGGAGCCGAACCCGATGATGTGCAGCACCGCGATCGCTGCCGCCAGAGCGCCGAACTCCCGCCAGTCCTTGCGATCCCAGGCGCGCACCATTCGGCGGAACACGTTGGCGGCGGAATCCACCGATTCAGACATCTGAACACCTCCCCGGGGATCTCGCGTCCCCATCCGGGCCGGGTAGACGAGCGGGTCTGACTCACACCACCGGCGACAGCTAGTGCCGGCCGATGGTGATTACAGTGGCGCGACCGCACCGGAATTGCACCGGATTTCCGCACCGCCTACGACAACTCTCAGGCAAGCTATCACCGGTAGCCGACTGGTTGCCAGCGGAACGAACGATCGTCGGCGGATTCAGCTGGTCTCGATCTGGGCGGCAGTGCGTTACCTGAGCGCACTACAGTGCGAATCAAACCGTTCACAGAAAGGCGGCAGCATGCTGGTTGTCACAACGAATGACCTGCCCGGTTGGGAGATTCAGCGAGTCTGCGGCGAGGTGTTCGGACTGACGGTCCGCTCCCGCAACGCCTTCGCGCAGATGGGCGCCGGCTTCAAGTCGATGTTCGGCGGCGAGCTGCAGGGCATGACCAAGAACCTGGCCGAGAGCCGGAACGAAGCCATGGGCCGGCTCATTCAGGAATGTCAGGCGCGCGGCGGCAACGCCATCGTCGCAATGCGGTTCGACACCACCGAGATCGGTGACGTCTGGACTGAAATTTGCGCGTACGGCACTGCGGTGCAAGCGGTTCCGACCACCGATGCCGCTCGGTACACCGCACAGCAGCTGGGTTACGGCGGCTGAGTCGGCGGGGCCTGAACGCGACGGGGTAATCTCCTGAGCGCAGCTGGTCTGCCAATGACGCTCCGGCGTTTGCGGCACCGAGTGGTGGGTATCCACCATGAGAGGGAACCCGGTGAGAATCCGGGACTGTCCCGCAGCGGTAAGCAGGAACGACCGCCGTCATCCGCACTGATCCACAGCTGAGCCTGGGATTGGGAAGCGACGGCCATTAGGTGCACTCCCGGGTGCGCGCCTGCGAGTCCGAAGACCTGCCAGCTGTGCCGGATGCGCCGCGTCCGGCGGTGCATCGCCTCGTGGAATGGGCTGATCGCCGAGGGCGGTTTCGGCTGTCCTCGATGGATGTCCTTGGGCTGTGCGCACTTCCGTCGCATTTGAAGGACTGCCCCGGAACCTGATCAGGATTTCCGAGGCACAGTTTGTCGGCTCAGGGTATCGCGATGGTTTTGCCGCGCCATAAGAAATAAATCTGCCGGGCGACACCTTCTCTTCGTTAGGCTTTTGCGTGCGCCCGGCAAGTCGGGACTACGACTCGGACGCCCGGCCTGCTGCTGTCAGAACCCGATTGGAGACGAATAGATGTCGAGAATTGCGCAGTTCGCCGAGTACGGCGCACCCGAGGTTCTGCGAGTGGTCGACGTCCCGCCGCCGGCTCCCGGACCAACCCAAGTGCGGATCGCGATACGTGCCGCCGGCGTCAACCCGATCGATTGGAAGATCGTCGCCGGGCAGATGCGCGAACTGATTCCGCTTCAACTGCCCGCCGGTGTGGGTTCCGATGTGGCGGGCGTCGTTGATGAAGTTGGGTCTGACGTCACAGAATGGGCGGTAGGAGACCAGGTTCTGGGTCGATCGACAACACCGTCGTTCGCCGATCATGCTCTCGCTGAATCTGCCGACATCGTCAGCAAGCCCGAGGGCATCGCCTGGGAAGTGGCCGGCTCGCTGGCGGGTGCCGGCGGCACCGCGTACGCGGTGCTCAAGAAGCTGGGCGTCAAGGCCGGTGAGACGTTACTTGTCCACGCGGCCGCAGGCGGGGTGGGCACCTTTGCCGTCCAACTCGCAAAGGCTCAGGGTGTCAATGTCATTGGCACAGCCGGCGAATCCAACCAGGACTACCTGCGCTCGATCGGCGCGACGCCGGTCACCTACGGTGATGGTCTGCTCGAACGGGTGCGTGCTCTCGTACCTGGGGGAGTCGACGCGGTTCTCGATGCCTCTGGTCGTGGCGAGATTCCGGTGTCCATCGAACTCACCGGAAATCCGGCGCGTGTCCTTACCCTGGTCGCGTTCGACGCCGCCAGCACCGGCGTTCAAGTGCATGTTGGCGGCGCAGGAGGCGAACTGGGCGCGGCCCTTCGGGAACTCGCCGCGCTCGCCGAGCAGCAGCGCCTGGCTGTCTCGGTCAGCCAGACCTACCCGCTGACCGAGGCCGCCGCCGCCCTGTTCGCCAGCATGAACGGCCATAGTCGAGGCAAGCTCGCCATCGTGCCGTGACCGGTGCAGGGGCTTGGCGCGCTCAGGCAATGGAACGTTGCGGTCGGCCCGAGTAGTCGCTGAGGGGACGGATCAGTGCGTTCGACGCGGCCTGTTCCATGATGTGCGCTGTCCAGCCGACGAGCCGGCTCATCACGAAAAGTGTTGTGAAGATGGGGCTGTCGAAGCCTATCACCTTGTCCTTGCGGGATAGCTTGTCGTACAACCACTTCGACGCGTTTCGCTCGTACTTCTGGATCGCACGCACGACGACGTCCGCTCCGAGTCGATATCGTGGACCCCGCAAGCGCTTTGCCATCGGGTTGGGTTGCGACCTGGTTCATGCCGACAAGTTGATCTATTCCGCCGGCATCGATTTGGCAGATCCTGACGCGGCGGTACCGATCGGTGCCGGCTGCAAGATCTGCGACCGTCCGGCCTGCCCGCAGCGGGCGTTTCCATACATCGGTCGGCCGGTATACGTCGATCCGTACAACAGCAGCGACCTGCCATACCCGCCCGCGGGGTCGGTCTGACTCGGGCGGCACCTGACCCACCTGCGCCGAAACGGCATTCCAGCAGGGAAAGTTCGAGAACAAGGCTGTTGGAATGCCGTTTCGGCGGGTGGTGAGGGTGCCTGCCGCGGCAATTGCCACTTGCCGAACCAGTTGGTTCGGATCTACAGTGAGTTTCCGAACCAACTGACTTGGGAGACCTCATGGACGTCGACACTGCACGTACCCGCTTCGCTGAACTGCGGGGCCGGGACGGTGTCGACCCGGCCGAGCTGGACGAGATCTGGGCGTCGCTCGAAACGGTCCGCGCCGCGGACATGGTGGGGAATTGGAAGGGCGACGAGTTCCACACCGGACACAAGATGAACGGTCAACTTCAAGCGGTGCGGTGGTACGGCAAGATTTTCACCTCAATCAACGAGGTCGAGCCAATTGTCTGCTACGACGATGCGGGACAGCTGTTTTCGAACCGAGACCTGAGCCGCGGCGGTGCATCACTGTGGGACATCGAGTTTCGCGGCGAGGTCACCGGGACCATGGTCTATGACGGTCAGCCGGTGTTCGATCATTTCAAGCGGGTCGACGGAGACACGCTGATGGGCATCATGAATGGCAAGCGTCAGCGGACCGACGACAACTTGTTCTACTTCCTCCTTGAACGTGACCGGTGACATTGCTGTGGTGCTACTCTGACCGGTGCTATGAGGGCGGCCGGGCATGCAACACGTGAGCGCATCATGGCCGCGGCGAAAGCGGAGTTTTCTGCGCACGGATTTGCCGGAGCGCGCCTGAATCGCATTGCGGCCGAAGCTAACGCCAGCAAGGAGCGGTTGTACAGCTACTTCGAGAGTAAGCAGAAGCTGTTCGAGGCCGTGGTCGAGCAGTGGATTCGGGACGCTCCGTACGACGCGATCTTCAAGCCCGACGATGTGCCGGGATACGTGGTCGCGCTCTTCGACTACATCGTGGCCGATCCGGTCGGCGCGCGGTTGCAGCGCTGGATCGAACTGGAGGCCACCGGAATGTTCGGCGACCACGTGCTGCGCCGGATCTTCCAGACCAAGCTCGACCGAATCGCCGAGGCTCAGCGGACCGGGTCCATCGACCCGTCGTGGCGGCCGATGGATCTGCTGGTGCTGCTCAATGACATGACCTATGCACTTGCCGCAGGGGGATTCGGGATCGATCGAATCGTCGATCAACAGATGTCGGCCGATACCGCGGCCGGTCGGCGGGCCGCGGCAGCGGAAGCCGCGCGCCGGCTGGTGCAACGGCCCGGCGGTGACTGACGAGCTCGCGGCCTTCGGTCCATTCTTTGCCGTCGTGCTGCAACATAATTCGCCGGTTCCGCCGTGGCAGCCGATGACTGAGCTGGTCGACGACCCCGCCGTGCTGACGGCCCGCGTCCAGCGGGTCCGGGCTGCGCTCGCGGCCAATTGGCAGCGGGGTCCGGACCAGATCGACCGCCAGGTGGCCGCATCGGTCGCCCACCTCGGGCTGGTCGCGCGGTTGGTCGCACCGATGATCGGTGCCGCGACGCTGGGAGAGCCGGTCGCGTGGCCGTTGTCCGATCTGGCTTGGCAGGATCAGCTGGGCGGGCCGTTTCCGCTGTCGGTCTCGGTGCCGCCGACAGCGGGCGTGCCGGCCGTTGAGGCGCTCACCGAAGCGTTCGGTCTGTTCGGTGTCAGCCGAAAAGTGTTGTGGGGCAATGTGGGATCGGCGGCCAATAGCGCGGCTCAGCAGATCAGCCGCGCCCGGC
>JARLGS010000757.1 GCA_031292695.1 Mycobacterium sp.
CCAGGCGGTCTTGGTGCCGATCTGGGACAGGGTCAGGTTGAAGTTGTTGCCCGTGTCCACAGCGGTGCCCTTGAACGAGCCGGTCGAGCCGGTCGTCAGGAAGCCACCGTTCGCAGCCGCAACCAGCAGCGAGTTGCCGGTCGAACCGTAGCTGATGGCGCTAACCGATCCGAAGATCGACGTGCGCCAAGCCGGGGTCCAGTAGTGCTCGTAGTAAGCGCTGACGTCCCAGGCATTGGCGAGGCTGATGTTGGTGCCGTTGGCATAGACGCCGTCGAGCACGTAGCCGAAGCCGATGCTCTGGCCGGTGTTGCCGGTGCCGCTGCCGAGCTTGGCGAAGCGGCCAGCGCCAGCGGTATCAACCGTGCCGCCGAAGGTGTACTTCGCAGCACCGTGGCTGAAGGTCGCTTCAGCCTTCAAGCTGTCGCCCACGCCGGTCGGCAGGTTCTTCAGCTCGAAAGCGCCGGTGACCGCATAGCCCCAGGTCGAAGCGGGACGGCCGTTGCCATCGACGGCGCCGGAGCCGTTGGTGGTGTAGTAGGTGCCGTGAACTTCGTGAGCGGCGGCACCGAAGTGCAGCGAGCCCCAGGCCTGATCGACGCGCAGATTGCCGACGATATCCGGAACGTGGTCGCCGCCCGACGCGTTGCCGGTGAACGAGTTCGCCGAAGCAACGCCGTAGTTGACGGTCGCGGCAAGGAACGGGGAAATGAAGCCCGAGCCAGTCATAACCGAGGCATTGACGACGCCCGCGGTGCGGTAGGGCTGAGCGTCTTCGAGCGAAATCGTGCCCGACACGCCGTTGCCGAACTGCGCGGTGTAGGCCAACTGAGCAATACCGGTCGCGTTGTTCGAGCCAGCGAGGAAGCCCGACGAAATCGTCGGCTTGCCGAGCGCCCACTGCGGGTCGAACTGCGAGACGGCCTTACCGAAGGTGAACCCGGCGAACTGGATGAACAGGTAGTCGTTCTCCATGTAGCCGCCCGCGATGCTCTCACGGCCCTGCAGG
>JARLGS010000758.1 GCA_031292695.1 Mycobacterium sp.
ACCCCACCCCGGCACCGGCCACATACAACTCCCCGACCACACCGGCCGGCACCGCCCGCAACCACCCATCGAGCACAAAAAACCCCAGATGCGCCAACGGCACCCCAATCGGGCTCACCGCACCGTCGACATCACCAGCACCGATCTCCCGAAACGACGCATGCACCGTCGTCTCGGTGATCCCATACATATTGATCAACCGCGGCAAACCCGGATGATTGTCCAGCCACGTTCGCAGCCGCTGCGGTTCCAGCGCCTCACCGCCGAACACCACCGCCTCCAGCTTGAGCTGACCCCCCAACTCCCGCTGCAACCCATCAGCGGTCTGCAACGCATAAAACGCCGACGGCGTCTGACTCAACACACTGACCTGCTCGGCCACCAACACCGCATGCAAATCCTCCGGCGAACGCACCACCGCATCGGGCACCACCACCAGCCGCCCCCCATACAGCAGCGCCCCCCAGATCTCCCACACCGAAAAGTCAAACGCCAACGAATGACACTGCGACCACACCTGCCCCGCCAACTCCAAGTCAGCATCCAAGGTCTCCAACAACCGCGTCACATTGCGATGCGGAACCGCCACCCCCTTCGGGGTGCCCGTCGTGCCCGAGGTGTAAATCAGATAGGCGATATCGTCTGGACCCGGACCCGGCAATGACGTGCTCGGATGGGCATCAACAGCGGGGTCATCAATATCGCTGATATCGATGACCACCAGGTCACGCCCGTCCAGCCGGGGACGCAACTCGGCGGTGGTAATCGCGGCGATCGGCGCGGCATCACCGAGCACAAATCCCATCCGCGCCGCCGGCACCGACGGATCGATCGGCACATACGCCGCCCCAGCCTTCGCCACCGCCAGCATCGCCACGATCGCCTCAGCCGACCGGGGCAACAACAACGCCACCCGCTGCCCCAAGCCCACACCCGCACCCGCTAACAGATGCGCCAACCGGTCAGCCGCCTCATCCAACTCCCGATAGGTCAACGACCGGCCCTCACAGGTCACCGCCACCGCATTCGGCGTCCGCGCCACCTGCCCGCCAAACAACGCCGAAATCGACACCGGCGCCCCCACCGACTGCGCCAACACCG
>JARLGS010000759.1 GCA_031292695.1 Mycobacterium sp.
GCCCGGCTGGCGCCGGCCAGGAACGTCGCGAGAAGCTCGCCGAGGAGACCGACGACCTACTCGATGAGATCGACGATGTGCTGGAAGAGAACGCTGAGGACTTCGTGCGCGCGTACGTCCAAAAGGGCGGCCAGTGACGTCAGGATTCGGGCCGTTCGCTGATCGACTGGATGTCACTTCATCGCACCTGAATCTGTCTTCGTTTTCGGACTTTCTCAGCCGGCAGGCACCACACCTGCTGCCGGTGGTGGGTGACGCGGCAGTCGGTGGAGCTGACCTGCCCCACGGCACCACGATCGTCGCTCTGAAGTTCCCCGGCGGCGTGCTGATCGCGGGGGATCGGCGGGCCACCCAGGGCAACATGATCGCCAGCCGTGATGTGCAGAAGGTGCACATCGCCGATGACTACACCGCGACCGGCATTGCCGGCACCGCGGCCATCGCGGTGGAGTTCGCGCGGCTGTACGCGGTCGAGTTGGAGCATTACGAGAAGGTCGAAGGTGTGCCGCTGACGTTCCGCGGGAAGGTCAACCGGCTGGCCATCATGGTGCGCGGCAACCTCGGCGCCGCGATGCAGGGGTTCGTCGCGCTGCCGCTGTTGGTGGGCTACGACCTAGATGATTCTGACCCGGGCAATGCCGGTCGCATCGTGTCGTTCGACGCCGCCGGCGGCTGGAACATCGAAGACGAGGGCTACCAGTCGGTGGGCTCGGGGTCGCTGTTCGCCAAGTCGTCGATCAAGAAGCTGTATTCGCATGTGACCGATGCCGATTCAGCGCTGAAGGTTGCCATCGAGGCGCTTTACGACGCTGCCGACGACGATTCGGCGACCGGGGGACCGGATCTGGTGCGCGGCATCTACCCGACCGCAGTGCTGATCGGTGGCGACGGCGCCGAAGAGGTGACCGACGAACGGATCGCCGCGCTGGCCCGGGAGGTCATCGCCAACCGGACCCGCGCGGGAGGTAATGCCTGATGAGCTTTCCGTATTTCATCTCGCCCGAACAGGCGATGCGGGAACGTTCCGAGCTTGCGCGCAAAGGCATTGCTCGGGGTCGCAGCGTGGTGGTGCTGGCCTACGACGGTGGCGTGCTGTTCGTCGCGGAAAACCCGTCGCGGTCGTTGCAGAAGGTCAGTGAGTTGTACGATCGGGTCGGCTTCGCCGCGGTCGGTCGGTTCAACGAGTTCGACAACCTGCGACGCGGTGGCATCCAGTTCGCAGACACCCGGGGTTATGCATACGACCGGCGGGATGTCACCGGCCGGCAGTTGGCCAACGTCTACGCCCAGACCCTCGGCACCATCTTCACCGAGCAGGCCAAGCCCTACGAGGTCGAGCTGTGTGTCGCCGAGGTCGCGCACCACGGCGAGACGAAAGCCCCTGAGCTGTACCGGATTACCTACGACGGATCGATCGCCGACGAGCCGCACTTCGTCGTGATGGGCGGCACCACGGAGCCGATCATCACCGCGCTCAACGACTCCTACAAAGAGAACGCGAGCCTGGCCGACGCGGTCAAGATCGCCGTCGACGCGTTGCACGCCGGTGCCGGTGCCGACCGGGTGCTCAGCGCAACCACGCTTGAGGTGGCCATTCTGGATGCCAAGAAGCCACGCCGGGCGTTCCGTCGGATCACCGGTGCGGCATTGGACGCGGTGCTGCCCAAGGTCGAGGCCGACGGCGGCTCTGAGGCCGAGTCTGATGCCGAGGCCACGGCCGAACCGGTCGCCGAACCGGTCGCCGAGTCGGACTCCAAGGACTCCAAGGACTCCAAGGAGTAGGTCAGAGCTGCCCGCTGGCGTCGGATCGGATTGCCGCCAATCCGCGAAGCAGCACTGCCATACCGAATTCGAAGGCGTCGTCGGCTCGTTCGGGTTTGGCGTTGCCAGTGGCGAGCGCAGCCGCGAGTTCCGGGCCGACCTCGGCGCTGTTCTGCCACGGTTCGTCGGGGGCAGCGACGTCGAGCGCCGAGCCCAGCACAAACGCGTCGACCAAGGTGATGGCGCGCAGGGTGTCGGCGGGATCGAATCCGGCGCGGCCGAAGGTTACGGCCAGGACGTTGTACATGCTGATGGCGTGATCGCTGTTCACCGCGTGCGCGGTTAATAGCGGGATGAGTCGCGGGTACCGGGCGTAGCTCTGCCGGTAGGACCGCATGATGCCGGCGACCACGGCGGTCCACGGCCGGCTGGCGTCGTCAGCGCCGACCGCGACTTCGGACATGGCCCGTTCCCGCAAGAGCTCGACGATCTGTTCGCGTCCGGAGACGTGGTTGTACAGCGACGACGGACTGACTTTCAGGGCCCGGGCCAGTTCCGGGACGGTGAACCCACCGGTCGTGTTGACCAAATCCATTGCTGCGCCGGCGATGCGATCCGTGGAAAGCAACGGTTTGGAAGGGCGGCCCATGGAATCTTTCTACTACCTCTTTACAACGACGGGTACCTCGGGACACAATAAAACGAATCAAATTCGTTTTAGGAGTCCGGCCGATGCTCACCCTGACCGCCACCGCGCCCGAGTCGCTGTCGCGCAGCACTGAATCGACCCGTCTGCCCGTCCGGGTCGGCCTGGTACAGCACCGGTGGCGGCCCGACGCGGCTGAGCTGGCCGAGGTGGTGCGGGACGGCATCGACCGGGCGGCCGGCGCCGGTGCCACACTGGTCTGCCTGCCGGAGATCACCTTGCTGCGGTACCCGGCCGATACTCCGGCCGGCCCGAACCCGGGCGCCGCCGCCGAAGACCTGACAGACGGTCCGACGTTCGCGCTCGCGGCCGAGGCGGCCCGGGCCAACAGCATCTTCGTGCACGCGTCTATGTACGAAAAGTCGCCGGCCGCAGACGGTTTGGGGTTCAACACGGCGATCCTGGTGGCCCCTTCGGGCGAGTTGGTCGCCCGCACTCGCAAGATGCACATCCCGATCTCCGCCGGTTACTACGAAGACACCTACTTCCGTGCGGGCCCGGCTGACGGCGACCCGTACTCCGTCCACCAACCCGAGGGGCTGGGGGCCCGCATCGGCCTGCCGACGTGCTGGGACGAATGGTTCCCCGAGGTCGCCCGTAACTACTCGCTCGGTGGGGCCGAGATCCTGGTTTACCCGACGGCGATCGGGTCGGAACCGGTCTTTCCGGCGTTCGACACCCAACCGCTATGGCAGCAGGTCATCGTCGCCAATGGCATCAACAGCGGCCTGTTCATGGTGGTGCCCAACCGAACTGGCGATGAAGGCAAGGTGACGTTCTACGGCTCGTCCTTCATCTCTGATCCCTATGGCCGGGTGCTGGTGCAGGCGCCGCGGGATGAGGAGGCAGTACTGGTCGCCGATCTGGACCTGGATCAGCGCCGTGACTGGCTGGAGCTGTTTCCGTTCCTGCTCACCCGGCGGCCGGACAGTTATGCGCCGCTGACGGAGCCGGTCGACGTGCAGCACCCGTATGGTGCCGGACATGAGGCCACGGCGGTGGTGAAGTGACCGGCCACGTGATGCCGGCGGAAGGTGCGCCGCAGGATCGGGTTTGGATGGCGTTCCCGTCCGAAGGCTATTCGTTGGGTGACACCGAAACCGAACGGCACGAGGCACGCTCGACGTGGGCGGCGGTGGCGCACGCGGTGTTGGAGTTCGAACCGGTGACCATGGTGGTGGACCCGGCTGAACTGTCGTCTGCCCGACGCTATCTGTCCGCCGACGTCGACATCGTCGAAGCGCCGCTGAATGATGCCTGGATGCGCGATATCGGCCCGACCTTCGTGCATGCCGACGACGGCTCGGTCGCCGCGGTGGACTGGGTGTTCAACGGCTGGGGCGGCCAGGACTGGGCTCGCTGGGATCACGACTCGAAAATCGGTGCAGCAGTCGCTAATTGGGCTGGAGTTCCGGTGGTCGACTCGAAGCTGGTCAACGAGGGTGGCGGAATCCAGGTCGACGGGCTGGGCACGGTATTGGTCACCGAGACGGTCCAGCTGGATCCCGGCCGCAACCCAGGGGCCACCAAGGCCGACATCGAGGCAGAGTTGGCCCGCACCATCGGCGCCGGCCACGCGGTCTGGTTGCCGCGGGGCCTCGCGCGGGACGCGCTGCGCTTCGGCACCCGTGGCCACGTCGACATCGTGGCGGCCATCACCTCGCCAGGTCGGCTCCTGCTCCACTCGCAGCGCAATGAGGCCCATCCGGATCATTTGGTGTGCAAGCAAATCCGCGAAGCGATCGCCGATACGCACGATGCCGCCGGGCGGCCGTGGGAGATCGTTGAGCTACCCGCGCCGGACCTGCTGACCGATGCCGAGGGGTACGTCGATTACAGCTACATCAACCACCTGGTGGTCAATGGCGGCGTGATCGCGTGTGCATTCGGCGACCCACGGGACGCCGATGCCGCGGCGATTCTTGCCGAGCAGTATCCGGGCCGTCGGGTGCTCGGTGTCGATGCCCGTCCGCTCTTCGAGCGGGGCGGCGGCATCCACTGCATCACCCAGCATCAGCCCTCGGCGATCAGCTAGGCGCCTCCGGCTACGCCACATACGCCCCTGGCCTACCGCGGTGGCGTGCGGCTGCCCTGCGCCGTCAATCCACCTTCGGTCCGTATCCCTGGGTTTGGCAGACCCGGGCGAGCCGCGAATTCTTTTGGTAGCCAGCCTTATCCGACCCGTGGTGTCGCGGGTTGGTTGGTCCGGCTAGTTGGTCGATGTTGGTGGTGGTTGGAA
>JARLGS010000760.1 GCA_031292695.1 Mycobacterium sp.
ACGTTCCACAACGGACTGGTGGTGTTGCACTACGACCAGCCCGCCGTCACCACCATTCTCGAGCCGGGGATGACGTTCACCATCGAACCCATGATCAACCTCGGGTCGCTGGACTACGAGATCTGGGACGACGACTGGACCGTCGCCACCACGGACAAGAAATGGACGGCGCAGTTCGAGCACACCCTGGTGGTGACCGACGACGGTGCCGAAATCCTGACCCTGCCGTGACGCGTGCCGAGTGTGCGCTCAGTGCGCGATTGCGGGCGAGAACTCGCACTGGCTGCACACTCGTGGAGCGTCGGTGAGCGGCGGCGCGCTGCTGGTCGCCGGTACAACGTCGGACGCCGGCAAGTCGATGGTGGTGGCCGGGCTGTGTCGGCTGCTGGCGCGCCGGGGAGTGCGGGTTGCGCCATTCAAGGCGCAGAACATGTCCAACAACTCGGCCGTCACGATCGAGGGCGGTGAGATCGGCCGGGCCCAGGCCATGCAGGCCCGTGCGGCCGGGCTGGCGCCCAGTGTCCGGTTCAACCCCATCCTGCTCAAGCCCGGCGGGGACCGGACCTCGCAGCTGGTGGTGCGCGGCGTCGTCTCCGGCACGGTGGCGGCGGGCGACTACTTCACCCGGCGGACTCAGCTTGCCACCGTGGTGGCTGCCGAATTAGCCGCGCTGCGAGGCGAATTCGACGTGGTGATCTGTGAGGGCGCAGGCTCGCCTGCCGAGATCAACCTGCGGGCCACCGACGTGGCCAACATGGGGCTGGCCCGCGCCGCGAACCTGCCGGTGGTGGTGGTCGGCGACATCGACCGGGGCGGACTGCTGGCTCACCTGTACGGCACGGTGGCGGTACTGGAACCCGAGGATCAGCGGCTGATCGCGGGCTTCGTGGTGAACAAGTTCCGCGGTGATCCGGCGCTGCTGGAACCTGGTCTGCGGCAATTGGAGTCACTGTCTGGCCGACCAACCTATGGGGTGATCCCGTACAGCGACGAGCTGTGGCTGGACGCCGAGGACTCGCTGTCGGTCACGCCGGGTGGGCAGGTGGGCCGGCCGACGGCCCCGCGGGGCCGGGACACCTTGACCGTCGCCGCGGTGCGACTACCGCGGATCTCCAATTCCACCGATGTCGAGGCGCTGGCGTGTGAGCCCGGGGTGCAGGTGCGGTGGGTCGACTCGCCCGCCGGGTTGTCGGGCGCGGATGTGGTGGTGCTGCCCGGTAGTAAGGCCACCGTCGCGGATCTGCGGTGGCTGCGTGACCACGGGCTGGCCGAGGCGGTGACCGCACATGCGGCCGCGGGCCGCGCGGTGCTGGGGGTGTGCGGTGGCTTCCAGATGCTGTGCACGACGATCCGCGACGTCGTCGAGTCCGGCGCCGGCCGGGTGCCGGGGCTGGGTCTGCTCGACGCGGATATCGAGTTCGATGCCGACAAGACCCTGCGGCACTGGGATAAACCGTTGTACGGCTACGAGATTCACCACGGACGGGTGGCCCGGTGTGCGGCGCCGGACTGGCTGGGCGTCGGCATCCGGCGGGGGCCGGTGTACGGCACCCATTGGCACGGGCTGTTCGACAACGACGCGGTGCGCCGCAGCTGGCTCACCGAAGTGGCTGCGAGCAGCGGCCGGGACGGGTTCGTGGTGGCCGACGACGTCAATGTCGCGGCGCTGCGGGACGCCCAACTTGATGCCATGGCCGATCTGCTTGCCGCGCACGTCGATATCGATGCGGTGCTGGGTTTGGCGGCGACCGGTGGACCGCCGCGCCCGGTGATCGCCGGCGAATTGCGCGGGTGACCGGGCGCCAGGTGCGTCAGTCGTGGACTTCGACCTGGACCCCCACCTCGACCTGGTGAATTGGACCGGTGAACCAGTTCTTCACCGACACATGCCAGTAGATGTAGAGCAGCAACAGCACACCACCGACCAACAGCGGCGTGTAGTTGACGAACTTCCATTCGAAGCTCGGGTCCCAGGGCGCCCCGCCCAACGACGTCGGGAACATCGCGATCACTGACGTGATGGCGATCTCGGCCAGTGCTACCGGCGCCATCCATTTGTGGTGTCCGCGCAGATTCCAACTGCCCGTTTCGAATTCGTCACCCGCCCGCCAGCGGTAGTAGATCGGTATCGCGAAGCACAGGTACACGCCGACGACCCCGATGGACACGACGGCATAGAACGCCACCGGTGTCGGGGTGCCGTTGACGTCGACCTTGACCAGGGCCGGCAGGGTGATTGCTGCGGCTACTACGGCGGTGATGGTGACGCTGTGCGTCGGTACCCTGTTCTTGCCTATCGCGGACCAGAACCGGTGACCCGGCACCGCACGGTCCCGGCTGAAGGCGAACAGCATTCGCGAGGCGCTGGTCTGGCATGCGGTGGTGCAGAAGAACTGGCCCGCCGTGGAAATGAACAACACCAGCACGATGAGGTTGTTGTGCTTGAGCGCCTGACTGACGATCTCGGCAACGGGCGTAGAGGCCGCCGATACCTTGTCGGGGTTCTGCACCGCAAACAGGAAGGCCAGCAACAAGATCCAGCCACCGATGGCCGAGTAGAAGATCGACCGCCAGATGCCGTTGGCAGCGGCGTTGGCCGCGCCCTTGGTTTCCTCGGACAGGTGCGCCGACGCGTCGTAGCCGGTAATGGTGTACTGCGTCAGGATCACCGAGATCGGCAGCACGAAGAACAACCAGCCGAAGCCCGAGGTCGCGCCACCGAACATACCGCTGTTGTTGATGGTCTTGGCGAAGACATCGGAGAAACTCGCATGGTGGGTGGGCACGAAGATCAGGATTCCGATCACCGCCGCCGCGCCGAAAACGTGCCACCACACCGAGATGTTGTTGATGACGGCCAGCAGGTGGCTGGAGAAGATGTTGATCACTGCCGAGATGGCCAGGATGATCAGGAAGATGACGAATGTGCGGGTCAGGCTGTAGCCGCTGAGCCAGTCGGCGCTCAGCGTGCCCAGGGTGAGGTCGAGGAACGTCGCGCAGCCGTATGCCACCGAGGCCAAGATGGCGACCAGACCGATGAGGTTGAGCCAACCGGCGTAGAAACCGGCTTTGACACCGCCGAGTTTGGATGCCCACCAATAGAGTCCACCTGAGGTGGGGAACGCAGAGACCAGTTCGGACATACAGAGTCCGATGACGAGGATGAACGCCGCCACGATCGGCCAACCCCAAGCAATGGCGGCCGGACCCCCGTTGTTCCAGCCCAGTCCGAAAGAGGTGAAGCACCCGGACAGGATCGAGATCATGGAGAACGAGATGGCGAAGTTACTGAAACCCGACCAGGAGCGCTGCAATTCCTGGCTGTATCCGAGTTTGGCTAGGAGTAGCTCGTCTTCGGTGAGTGCTTCGTGTCCCTCTGGCATGGGGGCTCTCCTTCTGGCCTGCCCGACGTTTTTTGCACCATAGGGCGCGCGGGGGTGTTGTGCAGCGCAATCGGATCGAGCCGTTCGGCGGGCAGCAGCCGGGCACGGCCGCTGAGATGGTTGCTACGGCGGTTGCGGCGGTGGCGGAGGGCGTGGCGCCTCGACCGGGCTGCCGGGCGCCGCCGCCGACGGGCCGATGTGTGAATAATTGCGCCGCACCATGATTGCCTGGTCGATGGTGGCCGAATTCGGAAACAGTGCGTCCTGTGAGCCCTCGACCAGCGGCTGGGCCCGAGGTGTCTAGGGGCTCAGTGGGCCCGCGCATATCGGAGCACCGATCACCCATGGTGCGCGGGCTGAAATGACGGCGGCACGCCCGCGACATTCGCTACGGTGGCGTCATGCCAACCATCCCGACCGTCGACGGCTTCGGCGCAACCGTCGACGTGTCCGGCCCCGAAGACGCCACTGCGGTGGTGTTGCTTGCGGCTCCGCAACATCCGTCGGCCAGCTATGAGGCGCTGTGCGAGCTACTGCACACCGCGTCGTTGCGCACTGTGCTGGTCGGTGCCGATGACCGGCTGAGCGTGAATTCGATTGTCGGAATTCTGGATACGGTCGGGGTGAAGTGGGCGTTGCTGTTCGCCGACCGGGGTACCGGGGACCTGGGTTGGCGGTTGGCGGCGAACCGGCTGGACCGATTCACCGCTCTGGTGGCCGTGGACAGCGGCCATCCGAGGGTGGACGGCGAGTCGGCTGCGGGGTGCCCACCGGTGGAGATCAACACCACCGCGGTGGTCACCTCCACGGACGCTCGGGCGCAGGCGCAGGCCGGGCAGCGCTTCGTCTACGGCGAGTTCCGGATGGTCGAGATGCTGGGCCGGCGGACCGCGCAGGAGTTCACCGCGCAACTGGCCAACGAGATCGTGCTCCGCAGCAGTACCTGGTGACCCGGCGGCGCCGATTCCGGTTGGTGCCCTTGGTGATTCGATGCACTTGTAGACCACAGGACGGTGGGTCCCCTCGGCGTTGAGGAGACCCACCGGACTTGGTGATGCGCAGTTACTTGTCACCGCCCGAGTGAGCGGTGGCATGCTTTGCGCTGTCGCCGGCGCTGCCGGTCGAGCCGGACTTGCCGCTTGATCCGGCGCTGCCGGTGCCACCCGACGCGCCGGCTTTGCCGGCGTCGGTGTGCTTGCTGGCACCGTCGGTCTTGCCGGCGCCTGAGCCCGCGTTGTCGCCGGCGCCCGTGTGCGACTGCGTCGTGCTCCCGGACCTGGTTCCCGCCTGGGTGTCGGACTTGGTACCCGTTGATCCCGCTGATGTCGGGTCAGAGGATTTGGTGCCCGTCGACTTGGTGTCCGTCGACTTCCCCGACGACGTATCCGAACCGGTGCGCGTAGCGGTGGTGGTCGTCTTCACCGTGACGCCGTTGAAGAAGGCGCCGACCACGTTGGCCCGCCGGGAGCCTGGGCCCAGGTGCTGCCGATGGTCGATGCGCCCGCAGCCGCCTGGTTGAAGCCGTCGATCCAGGGCTGAATCGGATTGAAGTCAGCGGTGAGCCGTACCGCTGCAGTACTGACCGCGGGAAGCGCGGCCGAGTGGATGCCCGGCAGTGGTGGTGCCAGCGGACTCAGCGCGATCATGCTGACTCCTGCCATACCCGCGGTTGCGGCGAAGTACGAGCGACCAGCGATCTGCATCGGGTAGTCCTTTGCTGGAGATTGCCATAGACGAAAATCTACTGCCTAGTAATTAAATAGGGTTGGTATATGAGCATGTCAACGCAATGAAAAGTTTAGGGTAGACAATGTTTGAGTTCTGTCTGCAGTGATTGTGGATTTGCTGTTGTGCTATCCAGATGGCCCAGATCGGGGTCGGCGCCGACGGCTGGTCAAGCGTCGGCGGGTGTCGGCAAACTTCCGGGTCATTCGCGGAATGGGCTGGGCGACGGCAATATCGTTAGCGAGGCTCTCAATCCTGCGTGTTCGCCGGACGTTCTTACCGGTCAGTAATATCCAGTGTGAGCCAATGCACTTTGCTCGATTTGGTGTGATCGACCCCACCAAATCGCGATTTGGTGAAGCGACACCGAAGCGCCGGTGTGCATGATTTCTCGCCTGGCGCATGCGGCCGCCGGGTTCGCCGGCGATGCTGGCAGCGCCGCGCAAGAACCCCCAAATAGTGACGCAAATCACAATAATTTGCTCGCTGTTTCTGCGCGAGCTGGGGCAGATGGGGTCAATCTGGACGGTCGCCGTGCGCAACCAATTCGCGCACACCGTCGATGGCTGAGCGGGCCGGGCTAGATCAGGCCCAGCAGAGCGTTTTCGACCACCTCGGGCAGGGCCGGGTGAATCCAGTACTGGCCGCGGGCCACCTCCTGCGCGGTCTGCCCGAAGGACATGGCCTGGATCAGCGGCTGGATGAGCGACGACGCTTGATAGCCCATGATGTGGGCGCCGAGGAGGCGTCCGGTGCCGCGTTCGCCGATGAGCTTGGCCACGCCGGTGGTGTCCTCCATGGCCCAGCCGTATGCGGTGTCTCCGTAGGCCTGCAACTTGACGACCACGTCGAAACCCGCTGCCCGAGCCTCGGTTTCGTTCATCCCGACCATGGCGACCTGCGGGTCGGTGAACACCGCTGCGGGGATGAACCGGTGGTCGCTGGCCACCAGCGCGCCGTCCCAGTCGCGTAGCAGATTCTCTTTGACCGTCCGGGCCTCGTGGTTGGCCACATGCTTGAGCTGATGCGGGGAGGACACGTCGCCCAGCGCGAAAATCCCACGCGCCGTGGTGCGTTGGTACTCGTCCACCACCACGTAACCATCGTCGTCGAGCTGCACGCCGGCCAGGTGAGTATCGAGCAGATCACCATTGGGTACCCGTCCGGTGGCCACCAACAGCATGTCGGCATCCAAGGTTTGTCCGTCATCGAGGGATAGCACGATGTGGTCGCCGTCGTGGCGGGCGCCGGTGATGTTCTCGTGGGTGCGGAGCTGCCACTTCTTCGACACCACCGTGCCGAACCGGTGGCAAATCTCCTGGTCGCAGCGCCGCAGCAGCCGATCACCGCGCAACACGATGGTCACCCGAGCACCCAGCGACGAGAACACGTGCGCGAACTCCACCGAGATGAAACCGCCTCCGACGATCACCAGGTGCTCGGGCAGCTGCGGTATCCGCATGATGTCGTCACTGGTGTAGTAGCGGACCCCGGATTCGGTGATGGTCGCGGGAATTCGGCTGCGCGATCCGGCCGCGATCACCACCTGGTCGGAGCTGAATTCGTCTCCGGCAGCGGTCCGCAACGTGTAGCGGCCGTCGGGCAGCTTGGGGCCGAAGCGAGTGTGGCTGCCGTAGACCGTGACGTTCGGCAGACTGCGGCGATACTCTTCGCCACCCGCGGCGATCGGGTCGATGCGGCCGAACACCCGGGCCACGATGTCGGGCCACCGCACTCCGTCGATGTGTGCGTCGATCCCGTAGGTGGCGCTGTGCCGGATGGTCTGGGCGACCTCAGCGGCGTAGACGAACATCTTGGTGGGGATGCAGCCGACATTCAGGCAGGTGCCGCCGAAGGTCCCCTCCTCGCAGATCGCGACTTTCTTGTCGGCATACCGGTCGTCGAGAACGCTGTTGCCCGAACCGGTGCCGATGATGGTCAGGTCGTAGTGCTGCATCCGTCAGCCCTGCCCGTGTTGTGTGGTGGCGGAGGGGTATTGGGTCAGATAGCCGTGGAGCCAGCGGTTCAGCTCTTCGAACGCCGCGGCCCTCGGCTCTGGCAGGGACAAGAACACGTCGTGCTTGGCATCGGCGACGGGGACGATGGTGCTGCGGTCGCCGACGCAGCCGGCCCATCTGGCGATCTGGGCGACGTCGAGCACCGCGTCGCCGCGCTGCATGCCGGCCGGGTCAGCGGTCTCGGCCACTGTGTGGTCCGACCGCAGGATGAGATTGGGTACTCCCACGTCGAGGCCGCGGTGCAACCGCAGCTGGCCCCGCCGGATCGCGTTGATCCAGCCGAAGGTAACCGGGAAGCCGCCCAGCGGTTTCCAGTCGAGGTTGTAGTCGAACTCGCCGCCGTAGTCGCGATGCAGGCTGGTGCCGTAGCCGCCCTCGGTCGGAGGCCGGATCACCGCCAGCTTGCGGACGCGGGCCACCGCCGACAGCGCGGCGGACACCGGGGTCGAGCGCAGCGGCGACGGGCCGCGCAGGTCGAAGAACGGGCTGTTGAGGATCAGACCGCGGACGTTGTACGTGGCCAGAGCGTCGTCACGGCGAAGCTGATCGGTGAACAGCGTCGCGATGAGGCCGCCCGCCGAGTGGCCGTACACGCACACCGTGGCGCCGGACGTGTCCGCCGCGATCAGCCGCAGTGCCCGCCGCAGCTCATCGTTGTACGAGACCAGGTCGGTGGTGAAGTGCGGGGTCTGGCCGGGGCGCCACGACCGTCCGCATTTGTGCAGGTCGACGGCATAGAACGCGAAGCCCCGCGCGGCGAAATGATCGGCCAGCTCGGTGTGGAAGAAGTAATCGGTGTAGCCGTGCACCACGAGTACCGCATGGCTGCCGGGCCCGGGTTCTCCGCGGCGCACGACGGTGGCGACCAGCTCGCCCTCGCCGTCGGGGTCCGGGCCCAGGGCGATGGTCTGCTGCCAGTACCCGGGCAGCACATCCGGCTGCCAGTCGGGTTGTCCCTGGGGCTCCCGCGGTATCACGGCTTCACCCTAGCCGCGACGAACGTCACGAGCGATCGGACCGAGATGCCCGTAAAAGTAAAACCCGGTCGCGATAACCTTGACCACCGAGCATCCGTCAATACCGGCGGGTAACCCGAGTACGAAGGACGAGCGATCACGTGTCTAAGGCAAACGTAACTGCGAGCGCACAGACCGACGTCGTCCTGGTCGGCGCCGGAATCATGAGCGCCACGCTCGGAGCACTGATCCGGCTGCTCGAGCCGGACTGGTCCATCACCCTCATCGAGCGTCTCGACGGGGCCGCCGCCGAGAGCAGCGACCCGTGGAACAACGCGGGCACCGGTCACTCGGCGCTGTGCGAGCTCAACTACACCCCGCAGAACTCCGACGGCACGATCGACATCGCCAAAGCGATCAACGTCAACGAGCAGTTCCAGGTGACGCGGCAGTTCTGGGCCTACGCCGTGGAGAACGGGGTGCTGCCGGACGTCAAGAGCTTCCTGAACCCCATCCCGCACGTCAGTTTCGTGCACGGCGCCGAGCACCTCGACTACCTGCGCAAGCGTCGTGAGGCGCTGGTCAGCAACCCGCTGTTCGCGACCATGGAGTACATCGACGACAAGGACGAGTTCGCCCGTCGCCTGCCGTTCATGGCCGCCCAGCGCGACTTCAGCGAACCGGTCGCGTTGAACTGGACCCAGGACGGCACGGACGTCGACTTCGGTTCGCTGTCCAAGCAGTTCATCGGCTACAGCGCCCAGCGCGGGATGACCACCATGTTCGGGCATGAGGTGACCAACCTCAGCAAGCAGTCCGACGGTTCGTGGACGCTGAACGTGGCCAACCGGCGGACCGGTGACAAGCAGAAGATCAACGCCAAGTTCGTGTTCCTCGGCGCCGGCGGTGGCGCGCTGCACCTGCTGCAGAAGGCCGGTATCCCCGAAGCCAAGGGCTTCGGCGGGTTCCCGGTCGGCGGCGCGTTCCTGCGCACCGCCAGTCAGGCGCTGACCGACGGGCACCAGGCCAAGGTGTACGGACAGGCATCCGTCGGTGCCCCGCCGATGTCGGTGCCGCACTTGGACACCCGCGTCATCAACGGCCAGTCCTGGCTGCTGTTCGGGCCGTTCGCCGGCTGGTCGCCGAAGTTCCTCAAGCAGGGTTCGATCACCGACCTGCCGCTCTCGGTCAAGCCCAACAACCTGGCCTCGATGCTCGGCGTCGGAGTTACCGAACTGGGCCTGGTGAAGTACCTGCTTGAGCAGCTGGCGCTGAGCGAGAGTGCCCGTGTCGACGCGCTGCGCGAATTCGCGCCCAGCGCAGTCGATTCCGACTGGGAACTGGACGTCGCCGGCCAGCGGGTGCAGGTGATCCGGCGCAAGGGCGTCGGTGGCGTGCTGGAGTTCGGCACCACGGTGCTGACCGCGGAGGACGGACGGATCGCCGGCCTGCTCGGCGCTTCGCCGGGCGCATCGACCGCCGTGCCGGCGATGATCGAGGTGCTGGAACGCTGCTTCGGCGACCGCTACCAGGCCTGGCAGCCCAAGCTCAAGGAAATGGTGCCGTCGCTGGGTACCAAACTGTCCGGTGATCCCAAGCTCTACCGTGAGGTGTGGGACTGGGGGACCAAGGCCCTAAAACTCGACCAGCCGGCGTGATCCGGGTGGTCGCATGAGCGTCGTGCCACGGCGTAGTTGGGCCAAGGATCTGGACGCCGCAACACTTTACGAGCTGCTGAAGTTGCGGGTCGAGGTGTTCGTGGTGGAGCAGGCCTGCCCGTACCCGGAACTCGACGGTCGCGACCTGCTGGCCGAGACCCGGCACTTCTGGCTGGAAAGCACTGATGGAGAAGTCATTTCGACGTTGCGGCTGATGGAAGAACATCCCGGGGGTGAGAAGGTGTTCCGGATCGGCCGGGTGTGCACCAAGCGCACTGAGCGCGGTCGGGGTCACACTGCCCGGCTGATGCAGGCGGCGCTGGCCGAGGTCGGCGACTATCCCTGCCGGATCGATGCCCAGACGTACCTCGAGGAGATGTATGCCCGCCACGGATTCGTTCGGGACGGTGACGAATTCATCGATGACGGTATCCCGCATGTGCCGATGGTTCGGCACGGGTCGGACGGTCGATGAGCGGGCCCATGAGTGAGCTGATGACGCCGTACCCGTTCAGTGCCCTGGTCGGGCAGGACCGCCTGCGGCTGGCGCTGGTGCTGTGTGCGGTGCGCCCCGATATCGGTGGGGTGTTGATCCGCGGCGAGAAGGGCACCGCCAAATCGACTGCGGTGCGTGGACTTGCCGAGGTGCTGTCCGCAGTCGACTCCGATGCCCGACTGGTGGAGCTGCCGATCGGTGCCACCGAGGATCGGGTGGTCGGGTCGATCGACCTGCAGAAGGTGCTGCGCGACGGCGAACACGCGTTTTCCCCCGGGCTCTTGGCCCGGGCACACGGCGGCGTGTTGTACGTCGACGAGGTGAACCTGCTGCACGACCACCTGGTCGACGTGCTGCTGGACGCCGCGGCGATGGGCCGGGTGCACATCGAACGAGACGGTGTATCTCATTCGCACGACGCCCGTTTCATGTTGGTGGGCACCATGAATCCGGAGGAGGGCGAGCTGCGTCCGCAGCTGCTCGACCGGTTCGGATTGACCGTTGACGTGTACGCCTCCCGGGACGTCGACGTGCGGGTCGAGGTGATCCGGCGCCGCATGTCCTACGAGGCGGACCCGGCGGGTTTTGCGCAGCGGTACGCCGCCGATGACGCCGACCTGGCCCGCCGGATTGCCACGGCCAAATCCGCGGTGGCATCAGTGTCCTTGCCGGACAGCGAGTTACGTCGGATCGCGGCTTTATGCGCGGCCTTCGACGTAGACGGGATGCGCGCCGATCTGGTGGTGGCCCGCACCGCCGTCGCTCATGCCGCCTGGCGCGGCGCTGCTGAAGTGACCGAAGAGGACATCCGGGTGGCGGCGGAACTGGCACTGCCGCACCGGCGCCGGCGCGATCCGTTCGACGACCCCGGGCTGGACCCGCAGCAGCTCGATGACGCCATGGCCGAGGCGGATGCCCAGGCGAGGCCGGAACCCGACCCGGACCCCGATCCGCCTGGCGGTGGTGTCTCTGCTGACAGCTCGGAAGAGGCCACACCACAAGGAAACTCGACCGGTGCCGGTGCGTCGCAACCGAGCGCTCCGCCAGCGGCGACCTTCCGGACCCGGGCGCTGGTGGTACCGGGCGTGGGGGAGGGCGCCCCGGGCCGGCGATCGCGGGCCCGGAACCGGACCGGCACCCCGGTCGCGGCCACCGACGATGCCCAGGCCGGGCACGGGGTACATGTCTTCGGCACCCTGCTGGCTGCCGCGGATCGGCGTCCGCAGGCCGGCCGCCTGCAGGTCGCGGCGGCCGACGTCCGGCACGCGATTCGCGAAGGGCGCGAAGGCAATCTGGTGATCTTCGTGGTCGATGCGTCCGGATCGATGGCCGCGCGGGACCGCATGTCTGCGGTGAGCGGGGCGACGCTGTCGCTGCTGCGCGATGCCTATCAACGTCGGGACAAGGTCGCCGTCATCACCTTCCGTGGTGCCGAGGCCCAGGTGCTGTTGCCGCCGACCTCGTCGGTGCACATCGCCGGGCGTCGTTTGGCGCGCTTTGACACCGGCGGCAAAACGCCTCTGGCTCAAGGCCTGTTGGCGGCGCGTGACGTGGTGCTCCGCGAGAAGGCCCGGGATCGCGCCCGCCGGCCTCTGGTGGTGGTACTGACCGACGGCCGGGCCACCGGCGGACCCGATCCGCTGGGCCGGACCCGCACCGCCGCCGGGCTGTTGGTCGCCGAAGGTACCGCCGCCGTGGTCGTCGACTGCGAAACTTCGTACATCCGACTGGGATTGGCGCAGCAGCTGGCGGGCCAACTCGGTGCGCCGGCCGTCCAATTGGCGCAGTTGCGCGCCGAAAGCCTGACCCGCGTGGTGCGGGCCGGGCAAGCTGCCGCGTAAGGAACTCGTTATGCCACAAGGACAACCGCTCGCCGTTCCGAACGACGGGCTGACCACCAAGGCCCGCCGCAATGCGCCGATCCTGGCTGTGCACACCGGCCCGGGTAAGGGGAAATCAACCGCGGCGTTCGGCATGGCGTTGCGGGCCTGGAACCAGGGCTTCGATGTCGCGGTGTTCCAGTTCGTCAAGAGCGCCAAGTGGAAAGTCGGGGAGGAAGCGGCTTTTCAGGCGCTGGGCCGGCTGCACGACGAGCAGGCCATCGGCGGTCCGGTGCAGTGGCACAAGATGGGCTCGGGCTGGTCGTGGACCCGCAAGCAGGGTGCCGACGACGACCACTCGGCTGCGGCCGTCGAAGGTTGGGCCGAGATTTCCCGCCGGCTGGCTGCGGAGCAGCACGACTTCTACGTCTTGGACGAGTTCACCTATCCACTCAAGTGGGGCTGGCTGGACGTTGAAGAGGTAGTTGAAGTGCTCCGATCGCGCCCCGGCACCCAGCACGTGGTGATCACCGGCCGTGACGCGCCGCCGCAGCTGCTGGACGCCGCCGACCTGGTGACCGAGATGACCAAGGTCAAGCACCCGATGGACGCCGGCCGCAAGGGCCAGCGCGGCATCGAATGGTGATGCGGTGGTGATTTACCCTGCAGAGCAGACGCAAAACTGCTCTTTTCCGGGTGAGAATGCGCAGTTTCACGTCTGCTCGCTAGGTGTCTTGCGGGGCATAAGGTGACCGCCGTTCCCGCCGTCGTCATCGCGGCGCCGGCGTCGGGCAGCGGCAAGACCACTGTGGCCACCGGCCTGATGGGCGCACTCCGG
>JARLGS010000091.1 GCA_031292695.1 Mycobacterium sp.
ACGGCCGGCGCCGAGGTGAAGCTCACCGCGTCCACCCGGCGTTCGGCGATGTCGGTGACCAGAGAGTCGAACGGGCCCCCGACGGGCGCGGGTTGCCAGCGGTAGACCCGGATCGGCACGACATCGGCGCCGGCCCGGCGCAGCTCGTCGAGGAACTCGGGGAAGGGATCCCATTCGTCGGTGGCGCCGTGCAACTGCACGGCGATCCGCAGGCCGGAGATGCCGCCCTCCAGCAGATACCCCAGGACTTCGCGGGACGATTCGGATTCGGGTGACCACTCCTCGGGCAGCCCGCCGGCCCGCAGCGCGCCGGTGGCCTTGGGGCCGCGCGAGACGATGCGCGCCCGGCTGAGGGCGTCGGTCAGTTCAGCGGACACGCCCCAGTCCTCGGCGGCGGAAATCCAGCCCCGGAAGCCGATGCCGGTGGTGGCGATCAGCACGTCGGGCGGTGTATCGATCAGGGCCTGGGTGTTGGCGTGCAGGTGCTCGTCGTTGGGCAGCGGAACCATGGTTATGGCGGGGGCAGCGATCACCGTGGCGCCGCGGCGGCGCAGTAGGACGCACAGCTCATCGGAACGTCGTGCCGAGGTCACCGCCACCCGGAATCCGGTGAGCGGTGCCCGGTCGGGATCACTCATGCGTCAAGTGAACGAAATGCGTGTTTCCGGCCCGTTACCCGACCATTGCCCGGCGATGTCGCCGGTGAGGAAGCGGTGAAATTCTCATCACATCCGGCAACGACCTGGGCATTTGCCCAGAAAAACCTCACAGCTCACCAGACGTCGCCCTCACGCCAGTCGCAGGTGATGTCGGCGCTGGTGTCGACGTCGACCGAAATCGGCAGTACGAACAACGAATGATCGTCTTCCGGGGTGCGGTTGAGCCCGGCCGGCGCGAGTACCGATGTGGTGCCGCGCCACGGCTGCCAGCCGCGCGCCGTGTAGATGGGGCGCCCCGCGTCCGACGAACTGAGTGCTCCGATCTCGTAGGCGCCGCGGATCACCTGCTCGATGGCGTCGAGGACCGCGGTGGCCAGACCCTGCCCGCGCCAATCTTCACGCACCGCAACGGCTTCGACGTAGCCGCAGCGCAGTGCGGTGCCTCGGTAGATCAACCGGCGCTGGACCACTGCCCCGTGCGCGATCATGGCACCGTGGTGGCAGATCAGTGCGTGCATGCCACCCAGTGAGTGCTCCCAGTCGGCATCAGAGAAGGAACTGCTGGAGTCTCCGGGGCTCCGATACGCGTCGATGACCATCTGCCGTGCGCTGTCACGAGTTTCGATGTCGAGATCGGCGGTGTGGACCAGGCGCGCGGTGTGAACATTGTGAACGCGGGAGAGATCCGTGGGGTGCACCCCATCGTTCTACCAGGATTGATCAGCTTGCGCTGGTGCCTCTTGGAGTTCAGGCGCCGAACGGCTGGCGGGGCCTGGACCAGTGCATGCGCACGTGCTGGCCGGGCCGGATCTGGGCCACCTTGTCGATGTCCTGGTCGGCCACCACACCGATCACCGGGTAGCCGCCGGTCACCGGATGGTCGGGGCCGAGGATCACCGGTAAACCGTTGGGCGGCACCTGGATTGCGCCTCTGGAGGCGCCTTCGCTGGGCAGTTGGCGGTCCGGCCAGCGGAGCTGCAGAGGCCGGCCGTTCAGCCGCATGCCGACGCGGTCGCTGCGGTCGGTGACCACCCATTCGGTGTGTACCAGTGCATCGGGGTCGATGAACCAGTCGTCCCGCGGTCCCGGTACCACCAGTAATTCCAGCTGATCCGGGGCGATGGCGGCGACCGGCGCCTGATCCAGTTCCGGGAACTCAGCGGTGTGTTCACCGATGGTCAGCAGGTCGCCGGCTTGCAGGGGCCGCGGTCCGATCGCCGACATGACGTCGTAGCTGCACGATCCGAGCACCGGGTCCACCACGAAGCCGCCGCGGACCGCGACGTAACTGCGCAGCCCGGTGCGCGGGGCGCCCAGAGAGATCACCTCGCCGTCGTGGGCATAGTGAATGCTGTTGGTGCCGAACGGTTTTCCGTTTGCCGACGGGTCGGCATCAGCTCCGGTGACGGCGACCGCGACCCCTTCCTTGCCGCCGCCGCGGACCCGGGCGGAGAAGCCGCCGAACGTCACCTCGATGGTGGCCCGGTCGTTCGGATTGGCTACCAGCCGGTTGGCCAGGGTGTGGGACCGCCGGTCGGCCGCGCCCGAGCGGCTCACCCCCATGTGAGCCAGGCCGGGCCGACCGAGGTCCTCGACCAGCGCCAGTGGGCCGGTCTTGAGAATCTCCAGTGTTGCGGTCATCGCTGGTCTCCTAACCGATCGCCTGGAACTGCACCCACATGCCGGGCGTCAGCAGCGCCGGCTGGGCCCGGTGAAGGTCCCACAGCACTGCGTCGGTCCGGCCGATCAACTGCCAGCCGCCGGGAGTCTCCCGCGGGTACACGCCGCCGAACTCACCGGCCAGGGCCACTGCGCCGGCCGGGACCCGGGTGCGTGGTTCGCTACGCCGGGGCACCTGTAGCCGCGGGTCGCCGCCCACCAGATAAGCGAAACCCGGTGTGAATCCACCGAATGCGACCCGCCATAGGGTCCCGGTGTGGGCTGCGATCACTTCACTGGGGGAGAGCCCGGTCAGCTGGGCCACCTCGTCCAGGTCGGCACCATCGTAGGTCACGTCGACGACCGCGTCGGCCTGCTGCGGGGTGCTGACCTCGGTGCTGTCGAACTCCTTGAGACGGAGCTTGGACAGCCGTTGTTCGGTCGGGATCCGGTAACGCGGAGCGGCCAGCTTGAGCAGCACGGTCCGGGATGCCGGGACGATGTCGAGAATGCCGGGCAATCCGGCGGCACGCAGCGTGTCGGTCCACGCCAAAACCTCCGCGGCGCTGTTGAATTCCAGCAGCAGCGCCTGGTCACCATAGTCGCGGACGGTGCCGAGCCCCGCCGCGCCCACCTTCTCCACTGTGACGGTCATCACCCAAACCTACGCGCCGGTAGCGAATATTGACGTTTCTTTAACAGGTCGCCAGAAGAGCCTTAACAATCGCTCAGACAGCAAACTCATAGGTCGGTTCGTGGCGCTTGATGTAGGCGATCAACCGGTACGTCACCGGCAGGAACACCACTTCGACGGCGGTCTTGTAGAGCCAGCCCTGGGCGGTGTACACGGCGAAGTCGTGGAAGGTGCTGATGCCGATGGCGTTGGCGGCGATGGAGCAGAACACCAGGGTGTCACCGAGCTGTCCGGCGAAGGTCGACCCAACCAGTCGCGCCCACAGGTGCTTCTCCTTGGTGCGTTCCTTGATCGTGACCACGACCCAGGCGTTGATGGTCTGGCCGACGATGAACCCGGCGAGGCCGGCGACGATCAGCTGGGTGTAGGCGTGCACCACGTTCTCGAAGTGCGCCTGGTTCGGGTAGAAGTCGGCCGCCGGCAGGTAGATCGTCACCCAGAACGTCAGCGCCGCCAGGATGTTCATGGCGAAGCCGAGGTAGATCGCGCGCCGGGCGGCCTTGAACCCGTACACCTCGGAGAGCACGTCGCCGATGATGTAGGTGAGTGGGAAGACGATGAAACCGCCGTCGGTGATGATCGGTCCGAAGGCGACGCCCTTGGTGGCGGTGACGTTGGAGATGATCACCAGGGCGGTGAACACCGCGACCAGGACCGGATAATAGGCCGACCCGACCTGCGCGAAGCGGGCGTGCTCGGTTTTTTCGGTGGTGGTCACGGCGATTATCTTGGCAGGCGGCCCGGCGGGTGCAACCCGGGTGTTACGCCAGCGCCTTGGCGAGTAGTGGCGGCAGCTGGTCTGCCACTGCCGGGTAGGACAGCACTGATGCGAAGAGGATGGCGGCCGACAGGTCCTTGCCCGGGAACACGATCTGCTTGGTCTTGGCCTGGCTCAGCTGTGCGACCGTCGGGTCGGCCAGGACGGCGGCCTGCTGGTCGTCGCTGTCGAGGATCCAGATCAACGCGTCCGCGCCGCCCAGCACGACCGTCATCTGGTCGCGTGGTACGAAGGCGTGCTGCCCGTGCACGAACGTATCCAATCCGGTCGGGGTGCCGATGCCCATCTCGCTGAGGAATTCGGTGCGCCACCCGGCCGGCGTGACTTCGACACCGTCGGCGGTGGGAAGCCCGTTGACTATCAACATCTTCCGGCCGCCGAATGCCGGATTGTTCTTGCCGGCGTTAGTGAATTGCGCGTCGACGTCGTCGATGAGTTTTTTCATGTCGGCGGCCTTGAAGACTGCCTGGCCGATCGCGGTCGCCTGGTCCTTCCACGGCTCGAAGAATGCGTCCTGGCCGGACTGGGCGATGGTCGGCGCGATCGCCGAGAGCTTCTTGTAGGTGTCGGCATCCAGTCCGGCATTGGTGGCGATGATGAGGTCGGGTTTCAGCGCGGAGATCTTGTCCACCTGAATGCCGTCGGCCAGGTTCAGTACCACGGGTTGGGCCGGGCCCAATTTCGGTTGGGCCCATGGCCAGACGGCAAATGGCTGACCGCCGAACCACTCAGTGACGGCGATCGGCACCACGCCGACGGCCAGAAGTTCGTCCTGCCCGGTGAGCCCGGCACACACTACGTTCTTCGGTGGTCCGGGAATCTTGGTTTCTCCGAAGGCGTGCGTGATGGTGACCGATCCGTCGCCGGCGACAGTGCCGGAAGCCGGGGGTTTGGTGCAGGCAGCGACCAGCGCGGCACCGGCCGTCAGCGCCAAGAAGCTGCGGCGCGAGCAGGTTGGTTGCACGTCGGTGAGTCTGTCACCTGCCCGGGGGCCACGCCAGCAACTCTCGCCCCGGTCGGTTGCCGGCGGCGCGGTCCGGCGGTCCGGCGGGCCGGGTGCTGATCAATGATGCCTTCGGTATGTATTTGCGGAGGCGATTATTAGTGGCGCGGGACACCCGATCCCTCGGCCCGCGAAAGACGTTGCCTGCCGTTGGTGCTCACCTGCGTTGGAGGTTAGCTGACCGGCATCTCGCCCCGGCAGTGGCCGCTGGTTCTGACGATCTTCAAGATCGCGGATAAATTGCAGCTGGGTCCGATTTCTATGGCTGATACGCCCGGTTGCCCGGGCCGGCTGCCGTTACCTCGGGGGTGTCCATTGTTGTTAGCGGTAGCAGTGTGTATGTCGGTCAAATGGTCGACTGTGGGCCGGATCTGCGTATGCTCTAATGATAGTGATCGATACGTATTGACCGTTGTGATCACTTTGCTGGAGGGCGATTGTTGTGGCGATTTGTCACGGGGCGCAGGCACCGGCGCGGCTGATAGCGAGTGATACCGAGCAACGCCGCGAGGATGGTTGGTCCGTGGTCCGGCGCTACGGTGAAGAGCTGGCAGGCATGTTCGCATTGGCCGCCGCCGGGCTTGCGCTGGTACGCGCCGGGATCAGATTGGTCGATGAACTGGATACGGAGACCATGCCATCGCCGTTCTTCACAACACCCGGCTAGTGGCACCGCACGGTCCGTCGAAACATCCTGAGGCAAAAGCGGTTTCGTTGGCCTGGTGCGCCGCGCAAGGTGGGCTGAGGTGATTTCCGCATGACGCGAACCGATAGTGGCGGGCCGGTGTCGCGCCAGGCTCTGGCGCCCTGGCGTGGCTGGGTCGTCGGTGTTGGGAAGCTGGCGCGCGAGCGGGTGGGGTTGTGCGTCGGTGGGCGGGTCGCCCGCTCGGAGTGCCGTCGGCAACTGCCGGTTCCGGACCGTCTCGGGCGTCGAGATTGATTTGCGGTGCCTCTTCCTGACGACGTAGGTGACGAGGCTGCGATCGCCCGGACGGATTTTTCGAACCATCGGTACTGCTGTCCACAGATCATTAGCTGATACTGCGACGCGGCGCGCTGGTGGCGCGCCGCGCCGCGGCGATATCGAGACGCTTACGTCAATAAATTCCAGGTGGGCGCGTCAACTAAGGTCGGCAATTCCTTCGATTGGGCGATCCTCGTGACGTGTGAGTCAGGTGGTGTTGTTAGCGATAAGTGTGCTGTTGATTGAAAGAATTGCTCGTTTCGGCGGCGTCCCTGTGGTCTAATAATCACGGGTCCGGTGCCCGTAGACAGTTGAATAATCTTTGCTGGCAGACGGGTCTGGGTTCAGGTGGTTGATGAGCTCGACACGGAGACCGCGCCGCAGCTGTATCACCGACCGTGCCGGGTGGAAATGCCCCGGTTGGGTCGAAATCCTCTGCGGGAAAGGTGGTTTCGTTCATATGACGCACCAGCGACGGTGGGCCGGGGCGGTTTCTTCGCTACCGGAGCCGGTACCGGCCGGCCTGGACCATGTCGTAGCCGGCCATCTTGCGGACCTGCTGGTCGGCCTCCGGTGGCTGTTCGACACCGTCCAACCGGACGGGGCGATGGTGAGTTCGGGTGGTCAGGCGATCCGGTCCGGGCATCGCACCCTGCGGTTCCGGCCGGTGGACTGGCAAGACCATGCGGTGGTCGAGGTCCTGGGCGTCGCCATCGCAGCCGATCTGTCGCCACGAGCCGAGTTGGAAGCGTTTGTCACCGCGCTCGACGACATGGGTGAAGAGGTGGTCGCCAGTTGGATCGGGCGCAGGGGCCAAGTGCGCAGCATTGCGTTGGCGCGGCCGGCGCATCCGACGCTCCGGGAAGCCGTCTCCCGCTATACCGCCGGTTGTCTGGTTCATCCTGACCATCAATGCGGCTGCGGCCGCCGAGCCCGCGAGAGCAGTGTCTCGCTACGGGCAGTGCAACGTGCCGTGATCCGGCACCGGTCGGAGTTCGATGCACTGGCCGGTCCATGGCCGGCGGCGCTGGACCCGTCGGGCGATTATCGACTCGCCGCCTCCGGCGTGGCGGCGCAACTCGCCGGCCCGCGAGTCGCCGGAAACGCCGTTTGATATCCCCTTTTCGTACCCCGTTGGTCCGCCCCGAAAGCTTCATCTGCCGTTCAGTTATCGCTCCGTCCCGACCGCCTTTACTATTCCGTTATGGGCAACGCAGAAGCGGTGCCCGAATTAATTGACGGAAGCGTCTTTTGGGGTAGTCGGAGGGTGCGGTGGGAATGGCTGCGCGGGCAATTACCGGCCAGCTAATGGCTGCGCTTGCGGTTACCGGTCTGATCATTTCCGTTCCTGCGTTCGCCGATGCCGGGGCAGGCCAAATGGGTTCGTGCGCCGAACGCGGAAATCCCCTCGACTGCGTTCCGACAAAGACCGCTGCCAATGCCGCCGAGGTGGCCTATCTCAACGAGTTGCACGGCAGGTTACCCAATAGCGACGCTGACCTGCTCAAGACGGGCCGGCTGACGTGCAACATGTTCGTGTATGCCGGTCAGCCGACCAGTGATGCGGTGAACGCCATCTCCAGTTCGTTGCGGGTGAACCAGGCGGCCGCGACCGTCGTGATGGATACCGCCATGGTGCACCTGTGTCCCGGGCTGAACATCGGCGCCGACGGAGTTCCTCGGCCCCGATAATCGGCCCGGAACCCATTCACGCCGAGCCGGCGTGAAATCGATGCAGGTATACCGGCCAGTCTCAGGTATTCAGGAATTCCCGGGCCGCGGTGTAACCGTTGTCGTATAGCTTCTTGCGGTCCGCCTGCGAAATGTCGAAATTCAGGTACCCGATGCCGGCGGCATCGACAACGATGGTTCGCGCCGCGACCGACGGCTGACGCAGATAGGTCTGATCGTGGCCGAGCAGCGCGGTGTTGATCAGGTTTTCCAACAGGCGTGGTGTGCCAGGCAGGTTGATCAGAGGCGCCAACCCGGGGCCCGGCGGTCCGTCGCCCTCGGCAGCGCGCTGGGCCGTCACGGTGATGCCGAAACTGGGCCAGCGCGGTACCTTGCCGTCGGTGCGGTCCAGGGAGTACATCGGGAAGGGCAGGGACATCGCCAGGTCCCGGAGTTGGTCGCCACTGAGTTGTGCAGCGGCCGGCTGACCGCGATTGGCGGCGGCGATGACGGCACCCACCAGCGAGCCGGCCGACGTGCCGGAGACCCGCCCGACGTGGTAACCGGCGTCGCCCAGGGCGCCGACAGCGCCGACCAGACCGATTCCCTTGACGCCGCCGCCCGACAGCACCAGGTCGACGGTTTTGTGCGGGGCCGGCCCGGTGTCTTGCGGACTGTGATCCATCGGTCACGATGCTAGGTGAACGATCGCGGTTTGCGTTGGACGACAACAGCTTGTGACGGCGGGCCGCGGGCCCGGGCGAATGTGGCGGATGTTACTGCGTTGCTCAGCTGATTCTTATGCGCTGACTACACGTTGCTCAGTACCCGCGCCTAATGTCGCTGGCACGCCGAAGGTTTCGGCTGAACGCGGTGGCTCGGGTGCGGCCCGATGGCCATCGCGGCCCGGATCGGGGGAGTGCGGGGATGTGCGATGCTAGCGAAACCTTCTGTCTGACAGATGCATTCGGTGACTTGGTCAATGGTGCTGACTCGTCGGTGAAGGCGCCGGGGAGCGGTGAATGACGCCTCGGTACTGTGACCGCATGTTGGCGGCACGCACATTCATGACAACCGTTTCCACCGCGCTCCTTGTGACGTTTGCGGTGCCGATGGCGGTGGCTTCCGCCGACGACGACGGTCCGCCGCCACCGCCGTCCGGTCCGCCGCCGATGTCGTTCACCATGACCTCCGGTGCGCCGATCCGTGATGGCGGGACCTACGGCATCGGGACCGTCATCGTCGCGCATTTCGGCGGCCCCGTCGATCATGCCGCCGCCGATCAGATGTTGGCGGTGACGACGTCGCCGCCGGTGTCCGGGGCGTGGCACTGGGTGAACAACACGACGGCGCACTGGCGTCCGCCGCAGTACTGGGCGCCCGGGACGGTCGTGTCCGTGGCGTCGGGACCGACGTTCACCATCGGCGCCTCCCACGTGGCGATCGCCGACGACGCGACCAAGAAGGTCAGCGTCTACGACGGCGGCGCGCTGGTCCGGACCATGCCGACGTCGATGGGTCGGGGCGGCACCGAAACGGTCAACGGTAAGACGTTGAGTTTCTGGACCCAGCCGGGGGTTTACACCGTGCTGGATAAGAGCAATCCAGTGGTCATGGACTCGTCCACTTATGGCCTGCCGATCAATTCGCACCTCGGGTACAAGGAGTCCATCCCATACGCGGTGCGGATCAGTACCGACGGCGTCTACCTCCATCAGCTCGATGCCACAGTGTGGGCGCAGGGCAATACCGACACCAGTCACGGCTGTCTCAATCTGAACCACGACAACGCGTTGTGGTACTACAACTTCTCCGTGCCGGGGGATGTCGTGGAGGTCCGCAACACCGGAGGCAAGCCGCTGCAGCTGTGGCAGAACGGTGACTGGAGCGTGCCGTGGGACCAGTGGTGATAACGGACTGGTGAACGTTGCGCGTGGTGTGATGCAAACCACAATCTGTTCGGTATGCTGTGCAACATCACGGCAAAAGGCCTAGTCACGACCAGTACTTAGCCGATAAAATTAGATAGCAGAAACAATCATGCCGGGGTCAGGAGCAGGTCGTGGGAGCAGTAGCGCATTTGCCGAATCAGGTCGAGCCGGCGCGGTCGGACGCGTCGTTGACCGATCTCGTGTCGACATGTTCGGACATCATCGGGTCGGCCTTCGCCGAACGCATCCGCCAGCTCGGTGGCACTGACTCCGACATTCGGCAGCTCTCCACCTCGGCGGCCTATGCCGTCTTCGCCTGGTCCGCGGGTCGCGTCCTGAGCGCTTAGCTTGCGGATCGCCGGCGCTACGGGTTATGGCCACATAGCGGTCATTTCCCGCCAAAAGACGTAGCGCCGACGAGCCGCCGCGGCGTCAGCCGGGCGGACTTGCGATCTGCAGCGCGCGCTCGATCCGGGTGATCACCTCGCCGGGTCGGTAGCGCAACTGGTTGCGGCTGACCCGGATGATCGTCCATCCGCGTGCGGCCAGGAACTCCAGGCGCTCGATATCCTCCGCATGCTGTGCAGGGTCGGTCCAGTGGTGTTGTCCGTCGTACTCCACCCCGATTCTCCAGGCGGGCCAACCCAGATCGATTCGGCGGCGCACCAGCCCCCATTGATCGGCGACCGCTATCTGTGTCTCCGGCCGCGGCAGCCCCGAGCTCAAGATCAACAGCCGTAGCCGGGTCTCTTGCGGCGATTCGGCGCCTGGGTCGACGTACGTCAACGCCCTACGCAGTTTGCGAATCCCGCGGGCGCCGGAATAGCGCTCGGCGATCACGGCCACCTCCGCCACCGTGCCGCCGGTGGCATTCAGCAGCGCGTCGATCCGGATGACCGCGGTCTCCAACGGTAGCCGACGACCTAGGTCATAGGCGGCACGAGGCGCTGTGGTGCAACGCATTTCGCCGATGGTCGTGAGCTCGTCAGCAGCAATTGCGCCGCGGTGGATGACAATGCCGGGTGGAGCCGGCGAGCGTACCCGCGAAAGTTCGGCCGGGGCGTCCTCAGGTAGCCACTTGCAGCCCAGTACTGCCGCAGCCGAGTGGCCGCTCAGTGTGGCGCTGCGTCTGGACCATAACCAGGCGGAAATTGCCCGATGGTGCGCGGTCAACTCCAAATCGATTGGTGCGTAAACGTTCTGATGTAGCTTGCGGAACCTCGTCTGCAGGCCGTGCCTCGTCACCGCACCGGCCGCCAGTGCTTCGGTGGCCAGAAAAATCTCCCCCATGCCGGTATTCGACGTTGGGGATCGCCATTCGGTTCCGCCCTATCTTGCCGGCGCTACGGTTCCCCGCCGCCGACGCTACGGGTTCTGGCGTGAAATCCGGGGAATCACACGACAACCCGTAGCCTCGGCGAGGAGAGCTAGTCAGCCTCGGCGAACGAGCGTCCGGCAGGCTCGGCCGCCTTCGGCGCCGGTGACGGCCAGGGCGACGGCTTCGGGCGCTGCCGCACGATCTGCGGCCACCAGAACCACTTGCCCATGAGCGCCGCGATCGACGGCATCATGAACGACCGGATGACCAGGGTGTCGAACAACAGGCCCAGGCCGATCGCGATACCCACCTGGCCGATGATGCGCAGCTCGCTGACGAGCATCGACATCATGGTGAAGGCGAAGACCAGGCCGGCATTGGTGACCACCGAGCCGGTGCTGCCCATGGCGCGGATGATGCCGGTGTTGAGTCCGGCGTGGATCTCTTCCTTGAACCGGGCAACCAACAACAGGTTGTAGTCCGCGCCGACGGCCAACAAGATGATCACCGACATGGGGATCACCATCCAGTGCAGCGGTAGGCCGACCAGATACTGCCAGATGAGAATCGACATACCCAACGACGCACCCAGTGAGATCGCCACCGTCGCCACGATCACTGCGGCGGCCACCACTGCTCGGGTGATGATCAGCATGATGACGAAAATCAGTGCGAGCGCAGAGATTCCGGCGATCATCAAGTCGTAGTTGGAGCCCTCGGCCATGTCCCGAAAGGTTGCGGCGCTACCGGCCAGGTAGATCTTGGAGCCCTCCAGCGGGGTGCCCTTGATCGCCTCCTTGGCGGCCTGCTTGATGGCATCGATGTGCGAGATGCCTTCGGGTGTCAGCGGATTGCCCTCGTGCTGGACGATGAACCGCACCGATTTGCCGTCGGGGGAGATGAAGTTCTTCATGCCGCGCTTGAAATCGGGGTTGTCGAACGCTTCCGGCGGCAGGTAGAACGAGTCGTCGTTCTTGGCCTTGTCGAAGGCGTCACCCATGGCGCTGGAGTTCTTCGACCCCTCAGCCTGCTGTTCCTGCTGGCCGTTCTGGGTCGCGTACATGATCTGCATGTACTTCTTCATGTTCTTCATGGTTTCGATCTGCGGTGGCATGACCGCGACCATCTGCTTCGTCAGCCCAGCCATCTTGTCCATGTCCGGGATGATGGTCTGGAAGTCGTCGGTCATGGTGTCGATGCCGTCGAGGGTGTCGAAGATCGAGCGTATGGACCAGCAGACCGGGATGTCGTAGCAGTGCGGTTCCCAGTACAGGTAGTTGCGGATCGGGCGGAAGAAGTCGTCGAAATCGGAGATGTGGTTGCGCAGGTCCTCGATGTCGCCCAGCATGCCGTGCATCTTGCCGACCATGCTGTCCATGACGCTTGACATCTGAACTGTGATGCCCTGCATCTTGGTCATGGTGTCGATGCTCACCTGGATGTCGCCGATCTGCTTCTGCATATCGCGCATCATGTCCTGCTGGTACTTCTGGTTCATCACCTGAACCGTGCTCTGCATACCCAGCTGGAACGGGATGGTCGAGTGCTCGATCGGGGTGCCCTGGGGCCGGGTGATCGCCTGGACCTGGGAGATACCCGGAACGGCCACAACGGCTTTCGCGATCTTGTTGATCACGAGGAAGTCCGACGAGTTGCGCAGGTCGTGATCGCTCTCGACGAGCAGTAGGTCGGGGTTCATCCGGGCGGGCGAGAAGTGTCGGTTGGCGGCCGCGTAGCCCTCGTTGGACGTGAGATCCGCAGGCATGTACAGGCGGTCGTCGTAGCTCGTCTTGTATCCGGGGATGGCGAGCAGACCGACCAGCGCCACGGCGATCGTGCCGACCAGGATCGGACCCGGCCAGTGGGTGATCGCGTCGCCGATCTTGCGCCAGCCGCGCACGCGCATGACGCGCTTGGGTTCCAGCGTCTTCCCGAACTTGGTGGCCACGGTGATGATGGCCGGACCGAGGGTCAGCGCGGCGAACACGACGGTGACCATGCCGATGGCCAGCGGAAGGCCCAGCGTCTGGAAGTAGGGCAGTCGGGTGAAGTGCAGGCAGTACGTCGCACCGGCGATGGTCAGGCCCGAACCGAGAATGACGTGCGCGGTGCCGTGGAACATGTCGTAATAGGCGTCCTCTTTGGACTCCCCGGCGGTGCGGGCCTCCTGGTACCGGCCGATCAAGAAGATGGCGTAGTCGGTCGCCGCCGCGATGGCCAGCATCGGAAGGAGGTTGGTAGCGAAGGTCGACAGGCCGATGATCTTGTAGAAGCCGAGCACGGCCACCAGGCCGCGAGCCGCAGACACCAGCATCACGACCACCAACAGCTCGAGCAGCACTGTGATGAAAGACCGGTACACCAGCAGCAGCATCACGACGATGACCGCGAACGAAACGGCCTCCATGATCTTCAGGCTGCGATCGCCGGCGACGTTCATGTCGGAGGCTTGCGCGGCCGCGCCGGTGACATAGCTCTTCAGACCGGGCGGAGCAGGGACACTCTTGATGATGTGGTCGACGGCCTCGACGGATTCGTTGGCCAGCGTTTCGCCTTGATTACCACGCAGGTAGACCTGCACGTAGGCGGCCTTGCCGTCCGCGCTCTGTGAGCCGGACGCGGTCAGCGGGTCGCTCCAGAAGTCCTGGACGTGCTCGACGTGCGCGGTGTCGGCCTGGAGCTTGGCGACGATCTGGTCGTAGTACGCGTGAGCGGCGGCGTCCAGCGGTTGTTGGCCCTCCAGCACCACCATGGCCGAGCTGTCGGAGTCGAACTCTTTGAAGTCGGAGCCGACCTGCTTCATTGCGATCATCGATGGCGCGTCGTGCGGCGACATCGAGACCGACCGCATCTTGCCGACCTCATCGAGCGACGGCACTACGGTGCTCAGCACCACGACGATGCCGATCCAGGCGAGGATCACCGGGATCGCGAGGGTGCGGACCAGGCGCGGGATCAGCGGCCGGTGCGGCTTTTCCGCCTTGGGGATGGTGTCGGTGGGGGTGTCAGTGCTGTGCGCGCTCATGCAGATTTCACCAGGCAGAAGGTCTGGGCGTGCACGCCGGTGGAGGTGCGGGTGTCTTTGAGTTCGTCGTCGACGTGGACGGTGCAGGTGATGGAGTCGCCGTCGCCTTGGGCCACGATGTTGGGCGAGGCGGCCGGGGCGGTGGTGGACAGGACGAGCTTCCAGGGCAGGGCGGCGTGGTCGACGCGCTGGGGTTTGGCGTCCAGGTCGAGGTAGTTGATGTCGGCGTAGGCGCCGGGCTCGCCGGTGATCTCGTAGGTGACGACCTTCGGTTTGAAGGGTTTGGCGTCGTCGGCGAAGTTGCGCGGGGTGACGATGACGGGGTTCTGGCCGAAGTAGGTGCGGAC
>JARLGS010000761.1 GCA_031292695.1 Mycobacterium sp.
CACGATGCCCGGCACCGGGACGAGTTCCCGCTCGAACACTTCCCGGTATCGGGGTTCGAACTCAGCCTCCCAGTCGATGCGGCGGCCTAGCCCCGATCATTCATCAGGCCGCCTGACCTGACCATCCCCGCGTCCGCGGAAAAGCCCTCCCAGTAGGGGAAACTGTTGTTCTCGAGGCAACAGCAACACCCAACAGAAGGGCACTTCCAAAGTGAACGGTAGCAGCGCGACTCGCGTGAAGGTCGAATCCGGCGGGACGGGCGTGGTGGCCCACGTGGGACTGCACGCACTTGGTTCCTTTGCCGACCGTCTGGAGGTCGGCGATTCGCTCTCCGTCTGCATCCCGGTGACCGGCGAACGACTCCCGCTCCACGACCGGGGCAAGGTCCTCGTGCAGACCGCGCTCATGCTGGCTGGTGGTGGCGAGAGCTGTGCTGACATCGAACACCTCCGCCTCCAGGGCGATCTGTTCGGCTCGGTGCCATCGGACTCGACGGTGTTCCGCACCTTCCATCAACTCGCCTCGTCGACACGGTCTGACATCGCCACCGCTGTGGCCGCGCTGCGCTCCAAGGTCTGGTCGCGGTCGTCGGCGACCACGGGGAAGGATCCCGTGGTCCTCGACATCGACGCCTCCCTGGTCGAGATCCACACCGACGGCAAAGAGCAGGCTGCCCCGACCTACAAAGGCGGCTTCGGCTTCCACCCGATGTTCTGCTTTGCCGATGCCACCGGCGAGATGCTCGCGGGTCTCCTCCGTCCGGGCAACGCCGGAGCCAACGCGGTGGCCGACCACGTCACCGTGTTGGACGACGCCATCGGTCAGCTGCCCGAGGCGATCGCTGCCGGACACCGGGTCGGTGACGACGTGGCGTTGGTCAACCGATCGCTCGTCGTCCGAGCCGACTCGGCCGGCTGCACGACCGGGTTTCTCGCTGCATGCCGTGCCCGCAACGTCTCCTTCTTCGTCACCGCCCGGTCGAATCCCCAGGTGACGGCAGCGGTCATGGACGCCATCGGCATCGAGGTCGTCTGGGAACCGGCCCGCACCCAGGCCGGCGATCTGCGTGAGGGTGCCGCGGTCGCTGAGCTCACCAGTCTCATCGACGACCCGAGCCTGCCCGAGGGGACACGTCTCATCGTCCGGCGGGAACCGCTCCACCCCGGGGCCCAGCGGAGCCTGTTCCCGAGCCTCGAGTTCCGCTACTGGGGCTTCTACACCGACGCGGAAGGATCACCGGTCGCCCTGGATGCCACCATGCGGGCCCACGCCCATGTCGAGTCCCACATCCAGCGGCTGAAGGACTCGGGGCTGTGCCGGTTCCCCTTCACCAAGTTCGACGCCAACGCCACCTGGATGATGGTGGTCGGCCTGGCCGCCGACCTCGTGCGCTGGTTCCAGCTCCTCTGTCTCGACGGCATATGGACGAACGCCCGGCCGAAGACGCTGCGCTGGGGACTGTTCCACGCACCGGGACGGCTCGTGCGGACCGCCCGCCAGCGCGTCGTGCGCATCATCGATGGCTGGCCGGGGACCGACGTACTCGTCACCGCCTACGAGCGCATCGAAGCCATCACCTGATCCGCTCCCGGCCCTCGTGCAGCGGCACCGCCCTGGTGACACGCGTCCCGTCGCGCTCCACGACCATCGGAATGGTCGTCAATGAGGCTCCCGTCCACTCGAGGACACTGAAATCGACGGACCCCACGC
>JARLGS010000762.1 GCA_031292695.1 Mycobacterium sp.
ATCTCGTAGAGCTCCTTGTCCGAACACTGCAAAATATCGGTGCCGTCGATCACGATCGAGCCGCGCTCCGGGCGCAGCAAACCGATCAGCGACTTCAAAAACACCGACTTACCGGTACCGGACGGGCCCAGCATCACGCTGACCTCACCAGCGGGAATGGTCAACGTGACGTCTTCAAAAATCGTCGCGGAACCAAAAGACTTAGTTAGCCCCGATACATCAATTTGGAGACCCATAGTCGTCGCCTTCCAAAGGGTTTCGTCGAGTTGTCGCGCCCCATCGGAATCGCAAGCCCCATGGCGCGAAAAGTCCCATCTGCGACTGCTGAAACCGTCTCCGTCTAATCAGCACCCTCCGAACAAGTCGCCGGCCGATCGGACAAAGATGGCAAACGCCGCCGACTTCGCGATCTCACGGACGTCGCGATCGGTACCGCCGAGCTCACGAATGCACCCAACGATTGTCCAACCGATAACTTCGGAACATACGCCCAGGAGATCTCCCCTTGCGCTGCTTTCGCACATTGTGGCTTGGCCCACCGCGCCGCGGGTCCGCCCAGCCTTCCGCACCGGCGACGCGTTACGAGCTGACGAGCTGACGAGCTAACCCACAGCCACTCCCATTCCAAGTCATCGTTGCCGCCCTACATTGGGGTCTGCTGCACGATCATGTGGCAGGTCCGGTCACGCGGCCTGACCGGCCGATGTGGTCATGGTTGCTTCGAATTCGATCGGGGCCAACCGGCTAAGAGCGGCTCGGCGTCGGCGGCGGTGGTACGTCCTTTCTATCCAGGTGACGCTTGCGATCCGCAAGTATTCACGGGTATTGCAGCGAGGGCGGGCCACCGCGTTGTTCAGGGCAGTGGTCGCAAGCCTGGATTTCATGCGCGAGTCGCTCGAATGGCCGACGATACGGTTGGAAAACACGTCCTTGGCTGCGCAGCGGTACGGCTAGCCGTCGGCCGTCCAATGTCGGTGCTATCGCTGAGCCACAACCGATTTGATGTCTCGGCCTGTCTGCACCGGCGCATGGGCCGCCTTGTTGATCACGCACTGCCGGGAAAGTGATGGGCCAAATAGGCCTGCCATACATGCGCTTGCTGCAGCGAGAACTCTCACCTGCATGACCACGTAGCTATCTGATCGTGGAGATGAGGTCGCCGGACATCGCACCGAGCTCCGGTCCCCAGCTGCTCCAGTCGTGTTGGGGGCCGCTGGGGAATTCGAAGTGCCCGTTATTTCCGCGGGCCGTCTTGTAGTTGGCGAAGAACGTGCGGTTGCTTCCTTGAGCCTGGTCGCAGTAGCCGATCATGGCCGCTGGGTCGCTGCAGGTTAGGGTCGAGGGGCTGTAGACCCAGAGTCGGGTGCTGTTGTCGATCAGCAGCTGTATTGGACTGACCGATTCCCACCCGGTTGACCGTTACCGGAGGTGTGACGGAATCGGTGTGCCCCGCCAGCCATTGCGCGATCGCAGCGGGCTGTGTTTCGGTTAGATCTTCGTCCCTGCGTTCGCCGCAACGCCTGCGATCAGTCCATGATATTTATCATGGATTAGAATATGTCCATGGCGACGACGTCAGCTGGGCTGGTGCGCAAGTCGGCAACGCGTGATGACTACATATCACGACGATCGTCACCGACGTGCCCGTGCCCCAAGTCATCGGAACTGGGGAGAGTCCATCTGGGTCACCGTTTCTTGTCATGGGCCGGGTGGCCGGTTCGGCCCTGGAAAGCGAGGATGACGCTCGGGCATTGACACCGAACCAGCGCCGAAGCCTCGGCGTGTCGGTAGCCGAGACGTTGGGCCGCTCAGTGGCGGGCGGCAAGCCTGCTCGAAGGAGTGCGGGGGTTACGCCGCCGCTACTTGGTGGATGACTCAGCCAGTCCGTGACGGATAACCGATTGAGCGTTCTGAACTACCGCCTCAACAGATCCACGCCGTGGATTCCACCACTCCACAGCCCAATTCAATGCGCCGAGCACCAGCATCTGGGCAATGTAGAGGTCCAACTCCGGGCGTAGCACGCCTTCGCGAGCGACATCATTGATCAGCCTGCGCCAGATTTCGCCGTACCGCTCCTCCTCCAGAACCTGCCGCTTACGGATCTTTTGCGGAACCTGTCCAGCGTTGCGAATCGCAGCGGTGGTGTAGTGCGAGATCTCAAGTTCGTGGCGTAGATGCGCGTCGACCGCGACAAGGAGTCTGTCGAGCGGAGGCGTTCCGTCGGGAACCTCATCGAGGACCGCGGCGACGTGGGAGCGCATATCGGCGATGCCGGCCCACATCACCTCCTCGATGAGGTCGTCCCGGGATGGAAAGTAGTAGTAGATCGCCGGCGCTTGCAGCTCGGCCTCCTCCGCCACCTCGGTGAGTCGCAAGCCTGCATATCCGTGCTCGGACAACACCCGAGCGGCGGCATCCAAGATCCGTGCGCGAGTCAACGCCGACTTAGATTCAGAGGTCGGCGCGCCGGAAACCGTCTCGTCGACCTCAATGGTCAGCCGGGAGCTTTGTCTGGGCATCCGCCAATGATACGACCCACAACAGTGAACTCACTGCCGCCGACGAGCCCCTACCGTGTGCGAATATCGCCGTATACCCGATCACTTCACCAAAATCGATTGCGGCCGAGACGCGAGGACTACTCAGACGGTCCATCCAGGGTGTGTCGACGTACCGGGTGGCCAGCGATCCTCGCGCCATCATGGCGGGGAGCCATCGATTTAATTCAAACTAGAAACTGTTGACCTCCGCAGACTCATTGCGCACGGTTAACGGCCAGACCCGTCATACCGCCGGCTACGCGAACAGATAGAGACCGACCAAGACGCCGGCGACAACGACGTTCCAGATGCCAAAGATCGCCGTTAACGCCATGGGTGCGTGTCGCAGTTCCATGAAGTACCTGCCCACGAAGTGCACCTTGGTGAACGCGATCAGGATGATGCAGATGGCCGCGTAGCGGTGCGGCAATTCGTGCCCGACGCCGAGAACCCAGGATGCCAGCGTCGCCGTTATCAGGACGAGCCAAACAGCGGTAATACGGCCGCGCAGAAGACTTATCAGCATCATTTCACCAAGTACAGAAGGGGGAAAATCACGATCCACAAAAGATCGACCATGTGCCAGAAGCACGCAGCACCTTCGAGGTAGCCCTGTTCGCGATCCACCAGAGTCGGCTTGCGCGTCAGCTTGACGATGAACCCCAGCAGCACCAGGCCGATCGCGACGTGAAACAGGTGCAACCCTGTCATCACGTAGAAGTACATGAAGAATTGGTTTGTCGCCGGCACAATATCGTGGTCGATCTTCTGGCCATATTCGATGGCTTTGTCGATCACGAAGATCGCACCACATGCCGTGGCCCCATAAGTGAGTCTTCGCGCCAATTGATACGCGTTCTGACGTATCGCTCGGACCGCGGTGACCACGAAGAGAGAACTGGTCAACAGGACCAATGTGTTGATGACCCCGAAGGTCTGGTTCAGCTTGAGCTGAGATGTGTTGAAAATGGCCGGATCCTGGCCGCGGTAAAAGAGATACACGCTGAAGAGGATCGCGAACACAGTCATGTCCCCGAAGAGGAAGACCCATACGCCTTCCTCGGCGGGCAACCGCCGCTCGGCCTGTGCTGTAGGGGCGCCGCAAGCATCCGGGGCCTGCAGCCGGGCCGACGTCATCGTGTCCCGGCGAAGCTCACGGCAGCCTCGCAAATCTGGTCGGCGGCATCGCCAACTCTCATCGCGCCTGTCTTCACGACCTCAAAGCCTTCCGTCCGCAACGCAACCCACCCACGATAATTTAACATGAAATAAAAACGAGGGTAAGGTGCGTTCATGCCCAATCAGCTCAGCGAGGAAGAAGCCCTACTCGTCGCGACCGTGCGGTCGTTCATCGACAGGGATGTCAAGCCATCCGTGCGCGACGTCGAACACGCCAACGAATATCCGGCCCCCTGGATCGATCAGATGAAACGGATCGGCATCTATGGATTGGCGGTGCCCGAGGAGTACGGCGGCTCCCCTGTCTCGACTGCCTGCTACGTCTTGGTCACCCAAGAGCTGGCCCGCGGCTGGATGAGCCTGGCCGGGGCGATGGGCGGGCACACTGTGGTAGCCAAACTGATCTCGCAGTTCGGCACCGAAGAACAGCGGAGCAAGTACCTGCCGGCCATGGCCACTGGTGAACTGCGCGCCACCATGGCGCTCACCGAGCCCGGCGGCGGCTCAGATCTGCAGAACATGCTCACCGCCGCGCTTCCGGCTCCAGACAATGACGCGGAGCTGGTCATCAACGGCTCCAAGACGTGGATTTCAAACGCTCGGCGGTCGGGACTCATCGCGCTGCTATGTAAGACCGACCCCAAGGCAACGCCCAAACACTCGGGCATTTCGGTACTGCTCGTCGAGCACGGACAAGGTCTCACCGTGTCGCGCGATCTGCCCAAGCTGGGCTACAAGGGCGTGGAGACCTGTGAGCTGTCGTTCGACAACTGCCGGGTGCCCACCTCGGCGATCCTCGGCGGAGTGCCCGGCAAGGGATTCGGCCAGATGATGAAGGGCCTGGAGACGGGCCGTATCCAAGTTGCTTCTCGCGCCCTCGGGGTGGCCACTGCCGCTCTGGAGGATTCACTGGCCTATGCCCAGGATCGAGAGAGTTTTAGCCAGCCCATCTGGAAACACCAGGCGATCGGGCACTACTTGGCCGATATGGCCACCTAGCTGACCGCTGCGCGCCAGCTGACGCTGCACGCCGCCGATCGGTACGACAGCGGCGAACGCGCCGACATGGAAGCCGGCATGGCCAAGCTGTTCGCCTCCGAGATCGCCATGGAGATCGCGCTGAACGCCGTGCGCATCCACGGTGGATACGGTTACTCCACCGAATATGACGTCGAGCGCTACTTCCGCGACGCCCCGCTGATGATCGTCGGCGAAGGGACCAACGAAATCCAGCGCAACGTCATCGCTGCACAGCTGGTATCGCGTGGCGGGATCTGAAGACGACACGAGACACCACCGACCGCGCCGCCGGACATGACCGGGTAGCACTCTTATCATCGAGCGATGCCCAGGAAGCCGCCAGCGCCCGAGTCCAGCGACACTAAAGCCCAACGGACGCGCACGCGCATCCTGAACGCTGCCGCTCAGGTTCTCAGCGTGAAGGGTTACGCGGGTACCCGGCTGACCGACATCGCCGAACAAGCTGAGCTGCGGGCTCCCGCGATCTATTACTACTTCAACTCGCGCGAAGACCTCATTGAAGAGGTGATGTTCAGCGGGATCAGCGACCTACGCAAGTATCTGCAGGAAGCTCTCGACGCACTGCCCGCTGACACTGCCCCTATGGACCGCATCATGACCGCGGTCGAATCGCATCTACGGCACGAGCTGGAGCTGTCCGACTACGCGCGGGCATCGATCCGTAATTCCGGGCAGATCCCCCAACACCTGAAGACCCGGCAGAAGAAGGAAGAAGCGGCCTACGACCGGATCTGGCGTGGGTTGATGAAAGCGGCCGACGCCGACGGCCAGATCCGCGACGACCTGAATCCACCACTGGCCCAAGCGCTTGTCCTCGGGGCCCTCAACTGGACGGCTGAGTGGTGGCATCCCCGACGAGGCTCAGTCGAGACGATGGTGTCCAACGCGCAGGCATTCGTGAAACACAGTCTCAGCCCGGTGCCCAGACCTCAACGCGCGCGACGGCGCCGCTAACTCGCCAAGTCTGGCTCTCGCGGTCCCGGCCGCGAGACCAACTTACGACATTTTCGATTCTATGTTAAATTATTTTCTATGACTGAGGCTTATATCGTTGATGCAACCCGAACCGCAGTGGGCAGGCGCAAGGGTGGCTTCGCGGGGGTACATCCGGCCGACATGGCCGCTCATGTGATCAAGACTGTCGTCGAACGTCACGACATTGATCCGGCGGCCATCGACGACGTCATTCTGGGATGTCTGGACAACATCGGTTCCCAGGCGGGCGACATCGCACGGACTGCGGCGCTAGCCGCCGGACTTCCGGAGTCTGTTCCCGGTGTGACTATCGATCGCCAGTGCGGATCCGCCCAGCAGGCAGTGCATTTCGCCGCGCAAGCAGTCATGAGTGGCACGTCCGATCTCATCGTGGCCGGCGGCGTTCAGAAGATGAGTCAGTTCCCGATTTTGAGCGCTTTCGCGGCCGGCGAGCCGTTCGGATCGACAGATCCCTGGACCGGATGCGAAGGTTGGGCGGCCCGCTACGGTGACCAGGAGATATCCCAGTTCCGAGGCGCTGAGATGATCGCCCAGCAATGGAAGCTCAGCCGCGAAGACAATGAGCGCTTCGCACTGTCCAGCCATCAGCGCGCGCTCACCGCGATCACCGCAGGACGCTTCACCCGTGAAATCACCGAGTATGCGGGCGTCAGCGTCGACGAGAGCCCGCGCGCGGACACCTCGCTGGAGAAGATGGCAGCACTGCCCACTCTCGTCGACGGTGGAGTGCTGACGGCCGCTGTGGCGAGCCAGATCTCCGATGGCGCCGCGGCGCTGCTAGTAGCTTCGAAGGCGGCCGTCGACCGGTTCGGCCTGACCCCACGGGCACGCATTCACCACATCTCGGTGCGCGGTGCGGATCCGGTGATGATGCTGAGCGCACCGATCCCGGCCACCCAGCACGCGCTCAAGCGCACCGGTCTGTCCATCGACGATATCGACACCGTTGAGATCAATGAGGCCTTTGCTCCCGTCGTGCTGGCTTGGTTGGCGGAACTGGGAGCAGATCCGGCCAAGGTCAACCCCAACGGCGGGGCCATAGCACTGGGGCACCCGATCGGCTGCACGGGCGCACGGTTGATGACCTCCATGCTGCACGAGTTGGAACGCACCGGGGGCCGGTTCGGCCTGCAGACCATGTGCGAGGGCGGCGGCCAGGCCAACGTCACGATCATCGAGCGGCTATAGAGCGTGAAGCGTTCACTCTACGAAGCCGATCACGAGGCCTACCGGGAAACCGTACGCGAGTTCTTGGCCCGGGAAGTCGTTCCCCATCAACATGATTGGGATCGTGACCGGTGGATTGACCGGTCCGTCTTCGCCCGCGCGGCCAAGTCCGGCATCTACGCACTGCAGATCCCCGAGGAGTACGGCGGAGCCAGTGAGCCCGACTACCGCTATCGGATGGTGGTTTGCGAGGAGATCGCCAGGATCAACGCGCTGTCATTCGGTCTGACCATCAGCCTTCAGGATGACCTGGTCCTGCATTACCTGCTGGATCTGACCAATGACGAGCAGAAGGCGCGTTGGCTGCCCGGCTTCGCCGCAGGCGAAGTTATCGGTGCGTTGGCGATGACGGAGCCGGGCGCGGGAAGTGATCTGCGGGGCATGCGCACCACCGCCCGCCTCGACGGCGATCACTGGATCCTCAACGGGCAGAAGACGTTCATCTCCAGCGGCATCATGTCCGACGTCGTCGTGGTCGCCGCACGGACGAACCCCGAGGGCGGCTCCCGAGCATTCAGCTTGTTCGTCGTCGAACGTGATACGCCGGGATTCGAACGTGGACGCAAGCTCGAGAAGGTCGGACTGCCGGCCCAGGACACCTCGGAGCTGTACTTCCGTGACGCCGTCATTCCCGCACGAAACCTGCTGGGCGAGGCCGGCAGTGGCCTGCAGTACCTGATGAGTCACCTGCCCCGTGAGCGCCTCGGTGTCACGGCGAAGTCCATGGCCACCACGCGCGCGATCTACAACATGACGGTCGAGTACTGCCAAAGTCGCCAGGCGTTCGGTGGCCCGTTGACCGACAAGCAGCATGTCCGTTTCGAGTTGGCTGAGATGGAAACCGAGATCGATATCGCCGAGGCGTACACAGATCGAAGTGTGCTCGCCTACAACGCCGGCGAGCTCTCACCGGTGGATGCCGCCAAGGGGAAGTGGTACTTGAGCGAGCTGCAGAAGCGGGTCATCGACCGGTGCCTGCAGTTGCACGGCGGGTATGGGTACATGCTCGAATATCCGGTGGCTCGCGCGTATCTGGACACCCGGATCCAAACGATCTACGGGGGTACGACCGAGATCATGAAAGAGATCATCGGTCGCGACATCGCCGCATCCTGAGTCCGCCATCAGCTGCGCGGGCCGAGTACAGTCGGCCCGCGCGTTTGCATTTCGGGCATCTGCATGACTGGGAAACAGTTTCAGGCGGCGCGCTGGAACAGGCCCTCGATCAGGCGACGTCGCTCCGCCCAGCCAGCCGAGCGAAGGTCGACATGTCCCGCCTCGGTGACGATCACCTCGACGTCGTGCGCCGGTGTCGATGCCGGTCGACTCAGCGTGTCGACAAGTGTTGAGCGGCCGTTGAATTGCGTTGGCACGGCGATGATCGACAGTCCCGTTCGATTCAGCCGGGCAGCGGTGCAGTAGTCGGGGTGTCCCCCGATGCCGCCGACCACCTTGCTTCCGACGCCCTCGACGTTGATCTGACCGAATGGATCGATCTCGATGGCGGTGTTCACCGCGACGAACGGGGTTCCTCGCGAAAGCCGCGTGAGGTCATGGCTGTGTTCGATGCCGCGCAGGATTGGCCGGCCGTCGGCCCATCGATACAGTTCGGCACTGCCGAACAGGTAGGTCGCCGACGGTTCGCCGATGAGCAGCCCACGACGTTCCAGGTCCATCACCGCGTCGGTGAGTAGCCCGGTGTCGATGGCCAGCGGCTTGGTGGAGCGTTGCAGCAATGCAGTCCCGAGTTGGCCGGGCCCGTACTGAAGCCGAGCCCCTTCGGGGATCAATTCCAGTACCCGGTCCGCCAAGGCATCGTGGATGGATTCCGCAGGCCGCCATGGGACGTCAGCCGGGGAATCGCCGGCGCGTCCGATGATCGTCACGGCGTCCGCAGGCACTGGCTTGCCCGCGTAGGCCGACGGTGCCTCGTCGTCGAGCACGGCCCATACGGGTACGCCGAGATCGACCAATGCCTGTTGCCACGACACTTCGGTACAGAACTGCAAGCCGCCGGCACGACGGGTCATCCGGGTGATCAGCAAGTCAGGGCGAAGGTGATCACCTAGCAGCGCTGGTATCGCGGCCATGCTCGTTGGCACCGCGCTGGTGACCGGATTGGTCAGCAACGACCGCACGCCCCATCCGGGCATGAGGGTGACAATTTTCGCAAAGGATTCCGGCGTAATCCCCTGCGGGACAACGGGGCTCCAGCCAAGAACCAAGGTCACGCGATGGCCGGTGGGCACGCACGTACCGAGTAACTCACCGATTGTTTGGCCGTTGTCGAGAGCGTTGACCGCTCCCACTCCATCGCCGAGGGCAATCACAAGGTCCCCATCGGCGGCATCACGCAGCACGGCAGGCAGTTCCGTTGTTGGCAACTCAGGTACTCCTAGGAGCCCACGCCCGCGGCCGTGAGTAAGGCCGCACGATTGACGACCTTGACGCGCGGGCGTGACGCCGCGGCTCCTTGCTGTCGTTCGGCGGCATCGATGAGCCTCCACCCGGCCAGATCCACGACAACCACACCGCGTGCCGCGAGGTCAGCTGCCTTCAGACCGGCCTGTGGAACCAGTTCGGGCAGCGCGCCGGCGCGCGCATCGGTAAGCAGATTGGTGACGGTCTCGCGTGCGCACAATCGATTGGTCCCGATGACGCCTCGGGGTCCGCGCTTAATCCAACCGGTGACGTACACCCCCGGTACCGGAGCCCCGTCGCGGATCACGCGGCCGCCATCGTTGGGAACGATCCCGAAGGCCTCATCGAAAGGCAGCCCTTCGATCGGTGTGCCGCGATAGCCGATGGACCGCAGCACCAGTGACGTATCGATCGAGGTGGTTCCGTCGGCGTCCTCGACCTCCAGAGCCTGAACCTGATCGGCGCCAACGACGCGCACGGGCCGGGTACCGAAACGCAGCACGATCCGCTTATTACCCGGGACGGTCGAACGCTCGGCGTACTCGGAGACGAGATCGAATTTCAGGGCGCGCTCATGATCGTCGGGGCGCGGGCCGAGTTGCCCCTCGACCACGATATCCACCCCCGGGAGTGAACCCAATGCCATCAGTTCGCCGACTGAGAATGCGCCGTCCGCCGCACCGCGCCGGCCCAGGATCACCACTTCGCGTACGCCGCTGGCTGCAAGCTGGGCAAGCGTATGTTCAGCAATGTCGGTGGTAGCCAACTGATCTGGGTCCGTCACGAGCACCCGTGCCACATCGAGAGCGACATTGCCGTTGCCGACGATCACCACGCGCGGCCCGGCCAGATCAAATCGCCGTTCGGCGAAATCGGGATGGCCGTTGTACCAATTGACGAAGTCCGCGGCGCCCACGTTGCCCGCCAGTTCTTCCCCTGGGATGCCCAGATCGCGAGTGCGGGAGGCACCCACGGCATAGATCACCGCGTCATGGGTGGCCATCAGTTGCTCGTGGGTGACGTCCTGGCCGACGACGACATTGAAGTAGCACGTCACGTTGGGACTGGCGAGGGCGGACTCGAACACCTGCACGACGTCCTTGGTGCGTTGGTGGTCTGGGGCGACACCGAAGCGCACCAAGCCGAAAGGTGTTGGTAGTCGGTCGAAGACATTCACCTGCACGCCGCTGGTGCGTGCCAGATCCGCAACTGCGTAACACGCGGCCGGCCCGGCACCCACCACTGCCACCCGCAACGAGTCGCGCCCGATCGCGGCGGGCGTCCACTTCGCCGGGATGGGCCGGATGGCCAACGGTTCGGTGGCGAAGAAGTCGGCGTTGATCGTTGTGAACCGCGCCTGCGATGCCGGCACCTCGTCCTCGTGGTATATCGCGCCGACGGGGCACACGGCTACGCACGCACCGCAATCCACGCACGTCGCCGGATCAATGTAGAGCATCGGCGCGGTGGCGCCGGACGGGCCGGGTACGGGTCGAATGCAGTCGACTGGGCATACCGGAACGCAGCTCGCGTCAGTGCAGCAGTTCTGGGTGATGACGAAGGCCATTGTTGTCTTGTGCTGCCTCTCGGGTGGTCTTCGAAGGACGTGCGGGATGGCACCCGGGAGGTGCCCCGCACCGATCAGTTATCGATGGAGATGGCGCCGGTCGGACAGTTCGACACAGCTTCGAGCGCCGCCGCGTGATCGTCGTCTGCGCCTCCGATCACGTGCGACTGTCCATCGTCACCGATCTCGAACACACTCGGGGCAGTCATCTCGCACAGCCCGATTCCGGAGCATTTGGTGGTGTCCACACGGATCTTCATCAAAACAGCCTTCTCATGAGTTTCACTGCCCGGTCGGTATAGGGCGGGTAAATCAGCTTCAGATCCGGCCGTGCGGATTTGGCCAACACGGCGCGGCGGTGGCTCAATGCCTCGAACCCCCAACGGCCGTGGTACTGCCCCATCCCGCTGGCACCGACGCCGCCGGAGGGAAGTTGCGGAACCAGGCAGTGCATGGCGATGTGGTTGATCACTGCGCCGCCCGATGGAATGGCGTCGATCAGTTCCCGGCCGAACCGTTGCGAGCCGGTGAAAACGTACAGTGCCAACGGCTTTGGCCGGGAATTGACGAATTGGATCGCGGCCTCAGTGGACTCCACGCTTATGACGGGCAGCACGGGGCCGAAAATCTCGTCGGTCATCACCGCATCGGTGGGAGCTGGATCCCGGATGACGGTCGGTTCGATGCTCAAGGTGTCGGCTTCACCGCGCCCGCCGGTGACGATCGTGCCGCTGGTGGTGTCGATCAATCCGGTGAGCCGATCGTACTGACGCCGGTTGACGATCCGTTGGCCGCTGGTGTGCTCCTGCGACCGGAACGCCGCGATTGATGCGACGACCTTGTCGGTGAAGGTATCGGCCACGGCCTGGTCGACCAGCACATAGTCCGGGGCGATGCAGGTCTGGCCGGAGTTCATGAGTTTGACCCATGCGATGCGGCGCGCAGCGATATCCAGATCGGCGTCGGCGGTCACCAGCACCGGACTCTTGCCGCCCAACTCGAGCGTGACCGGTGTCAGCGTGGGTGCCGCGGCCGCCATGATCTTGCGGCCGATCTCGGTGCCACCGGTGAACAGCACGTGATCGAACCCTTGCGCGATCAGGTTCTGGGTGGTGCTGCCGTCGCCTTCGATGACCCGGATCGCTTGGTTATCAAGGTATTTGGGGACGATTTCGGCCAGCAGTTCCGAGGTGGCGGGGGCAAGCTCGGAGGGCTTGAGCACGGCACAGTTACCCGCCGAGATCGCGGCAACGAGCGGAGCGATGCTCAGATAGAACGGGTAGTTCCATGGACCGATGACGAGCACCACACCCAACGGGTCGTACTGCACCCAGCCGCGGCCGGGCAACTGCGCCAGCGGCAACGGCTGCCGGCTCCGGCGTACCCATTTCTTGAGGTGTTTGCGCGCGTAGGTGGCTTCGCCTTTGGTTGACGCGATGTCCGCCAGCCACGCTTCCACCGGTGGACGGCCCAAGTCGTGGGCCAACGCACCGGCTATGACCTTCTCTTGCTCGTCGCACAGCGCTTCGATGGCGGCCAACTGTTCCAGGCGCCATGGCAATGCTCTAGTGCGACCAGTGGCGAACACGCCTCGCAGGTCGGTCAGCGCGGTGCGTTCAGCCGCGTAGGCCGAGGTGTCGGTTGATGTGTTCACCGTCATGGGGGGTCCTCAGAACTCGGGCTTGGGCACGACGCCGGTGCTCACCGCGCCAGTGATGCCGCCGTCGACCGCCAGTGCCTGTCCGTTCACCCAGCGGGCAGCGTCAGACGCCAGGAAGAGCACCACCGATGCGACGTCGTCAGGGTCTGCGTGGCGGCCGAGGAGTTCCTTGACCCCGTCCAGGGTGTCTTTGCCCATCGACTGCTCGAAGTCGGCCAGAATGGGAGTCTCCACCGGGCCCGGCAGGACGGCGTTGATGCGGAATCCCATCTGCGCCAAGGCTAGTCCCA
>JARLGS010000763.1 GCA_031292695.1 Mycobacterium sp.
CCGACACGGGGGCCGCACCCGTGCCGGTGGCGCACTCCACGGAGAGGGACGCGACGGCGATGGTACGGGCGGCCGGCGGCGCGCTGGTCCTGCTGGCCGCCGGCATGGTCCTCATGGTGGCGCAGCCCTGACCTCACAGTCACGGGACCTCCCCCTCGACTCAGGGTCCCGCGGACCGTCCGGTCGGCTCAGGGACCGACCGGACGGTGCGGAGTCATTTTAATGCGCAGCTAAGCCCGCCGGCGCCGCTGCCGGCGCTGCCGAAGCCGCCACCGCTGCCGCAGCCACCGCCACTGCTACCGCCGCTACCGCAGCTACCACCACTGCTACCGCCGCCGCACGGAGGCCTGGTGCCACCGCCACAGCCACCGCCGGCACCACCGCTGCCGCCTCCGGGCAGGCCGCCGCCACCGCTACCTCCGCCGCCCCCGCCGCCGCAGCCGATCTTCTCGGAGGACGACCACGCCGACGAGTGGTAGTACGTGTTACCGCCGTAGGAGACGGACATCAGCGCCGAGCCGTAGACCTGGTTGACCTGGATGGTGCACGAGGCGACGCCCAACGAGTTGGTGACGGCGGTGCAGCTCTGGGCCGAATAGCCGGTTCCGAGCGTCTCCACCACGGTCTGCCCCACAATCGGGGTCCCGCTCGAGGTGGTCAGCGTTGAACTCAGGGTCAGCGTCTGGCCAGACGACACGCTGGTCTGGCCGGTGTAGGTGACGATCGTGAGCGCCGTCGTGACCACGAAGCAGTTGTGGCCGCTGCTCGGTATCAAGGTCGTCGAGCTCGTGCCTCCACCGAAGGTCCCCGACACGGTGTAGGTGCCCGAGGCCTCGGTCGGCGTGATGGGGCACGACGCAATGCCCATGGCGTTGGTCACCGCGGTGCAGGTCTGGGCGCCGTTCAAGGTCAACGTGACCGTCTGGCCGCTGATGGGGGCTCCGGTCACCGAGTTGGTCAACGTGCCCGAGATCGTCGTGGGCTGGCCGTAGGTGCCTGTCGTCGCGCTCACCGACAAGGTGGTCGGTGTGCTGATCGTGACGCTTCCGGTCGCCTTGGCCGGGATGTACCAGGCGTCGCCGGCGAAGTTGGCCGTCACCGGTACCGGACTGGTCGTCTGGTTCACCTTGAGGATCGGACACGAAGCCGCGCCGGACGGATTGGTGACCCCGCTGCAGCTCTGGGCCGAGGTGCCCGATCCGAGGGTGAAGGTCACCGTCCTGTTCGCGCCGATGGGCGTTCCCGGCGCGGGGTCGTCGGTGGTGAGCACGCCCGAGAGGATGGCCGATGAGCCGCTGGTCGCGCTGGTGGCGCCGGTGTACTTGAGGGCCGCCTCCTCGTGGGTCACCACGAACAGACCGGAGCCGGTGGAGGCCCCGAGATGGGGCCACGGCGTGGTGTCGCCGGTGAACGCCGCGGACAACGTATAGGTGCCGGCCGGCTCGTTGGGCGTCATGGGGCACGACGCCACTCCGCTGGCGAGGGTCGTGCCAGTGCACGACTGCGTGCCGTACGGGCTGGTCAGCGTGATGGTGACCGGCTCATTTGCCGCACCTGCGTTGGTGTAGGTGTCGATGAGCGTTGCCGACACCGTGGCGGCATCGTTGTAGTCCTGAGTCACGGTGGGCACGTTCAAGGTCGTGCCGACCTGCTGCGGGCCGACGCTGATGTTCGGCGTCACGGTGGCCGTCCGGTAGTAGCCGTCGCTCGTGAACGTCACGAAGAGCGGCACGGGGCCGACCGTCTGGTTGACGTTGGGGATGGTGCAGGACGCGGTCCCCGTGGAGTCGGTGGTGGGGTTGGTCGTACAGGTCTGCTGCGGCTGCGTCGACCCGCTGCCGAGGACGAAGGAGACCGTCCGCCCGGCGATGGGGGTGCCGTCCGGCTGCTCGACCAACACACCAGAGACCGTCAGGTTCTGGCCGTTGAAGACCGACGTCGGCCCGGTGTAGCTGATCGCAGTCTCCTCCAGGGTCACGTTGAACGTCGACGTCGCGCTGGTCGACAAGAGCTGGAGTGCCGTCGTCGGGTCGGGCGGGGAGTAGCCCCCGAATGTCGCGGTCAACGGATAACTCGCCGCCTTTTCACCGGGCGTGATGTTGCACGTCGCCACACCGGCCGAGTTCGTCATCGCAGCGGTGCAGGTCTCCATCCCGTTCAGCGTGAAGGTCACGGGCTGGTTTGCGATCGGCACGTTGTTGCTGTCGGTCAGGGTTGCGGACACCGGAGTCGAGTCCGAGTAGTCACCTGAGACGGGGAGGTTCTGCATCGTCAGGATGGTCGGCTGGGTGACGGTGATCGGGGTGCTCGTACTGGTACCCGAGTAGTAGTTGGGTGGGGGGTTGTAGCTCGTCACTATCGACACGGCCGTGGTCGGCTGGTTGAGGGTGATGGGGTTGGAGGTGCAGTCCACGACACCGTTGACGTCGGTCGTGCCGCTGCAGGTCTGCGAGCCGATCGTGAAGGTCACGGGCTGGCCGACGACAGGCACGGGGGTACCCGAGGCCGGGTTTGTGGTCAGGGTTGCGGACGGAATGATCGTCTGGCCGTTGTCCACCGTCCCTGTCGGCCCGGTATAGGTCAGCGTGGTCGGCTCGAGGCCCACCGTTATCGGGACTTGCAGCGTGGAGGTGGCCTGGGGGATCGCCGTCGATGCCGATGTGTCATCGAACGACGCCGTCAGGGTGTAGTTCCCTGCAGTTCCACCGGGCGTGATGTAGCAGCTGGCAATGCCCAGGCTGTTGACCACCCCTTGGCAGGAGTCCCCACCGAGGGTCAAGGTGACCGACTCCCCGGTGAGGGGCTGACCGGTCGAATTGGTCAGCTCGGCGGAGACCTGCGTGCTCACCCCAGAGACGACCGGGGTGGTCGGCGGTATGACCGTCAGCGTCGGCTGGCTGGGCTGCGGATTCTCCGGCGCCGCCACCTCGAGCTGGTTGTCGACGGACAGTCCGTAGATGCTGCCGAGGCCGCCTGTCGATATCGTCTGCATGACGGCGCCCGTGGCGATGTTGACCTGGTAGATGTTGC
>JARLGS010000764.1 GCA_031292695.1 Mycobacterium sp.
CACCACGAGCGGCGTCCGTTCGGCGGTAATCGTGCCCAATTCGGGGACGGTTACCGCGAAGTCGGACAGCACCTCCAGCAGCAGGCCTTCGATTTCGATGTCGGCCTTGTCTGTCTCGTCGATGAGCAGCACCGTGGGTTCGGTCCGCCGGATCGCCGTCAACAGCGGCCGCGACAGCAGGAATTCCTCGCTGAACACGTCCATCTTGGTCTGATCCCAGTCGCCAGACTGCTGACCAGATTGAATCCGCAGAATCTGCTTGGCGTGGTTCCACTCATACAGCGCGCGGGCCTCGTCGACGCCCTCGTAGCACTGCAGCCGCACCAGTTCCGATCCGGTGCACTGCGCGATGGCCCGGGCCAGTTCGGTCTTGCCGACACCGGCCGGACCTTCGATCAACAGTGGCTTGCCCAGCCGGTCGGCCAGGAAAACCGCTGTGGCCGTGGCGGTATCGGGCAGATAACCGGTCTCGGCGAGTCGCTTGGCGACGTCGTCGATGTCCGCGAACAGCGGGACCGAACGAGCGGGTGTGCTCACTTGATTAATCTCCTCTTCGCGCAAGCGCTCATCGGGCGTATCCACTCACTACACAGGCCGGGTCTGGCCGCTGCCCCACACGATCCATTTGGTCGATGTCAGTTCCGGCAGCCCCATCGGACCGCGCGCGTGAAGCTTCTGGGTGGAGATGCCGATCTCTGCGCCGAACCCGAACTGCTCGCCGTCGGTGAAGGCCGTCGACGCATTGACCATCACCGCCGCGGCGTCCACGCGTTCGGAGAAGCGCTGGGCTGCAGCAAGATTGGTGGTGACGATGGCTTCGGTGTGCCCGGTGCCGTACTCGTTGATGTGGCTGATGGCCCCGTCCACGCCATCCACGACGGTCACCGCGATATCCAGCGACAGGAACTCGGCGCGCAATTCGTCCTCGCTGGGGTCGAGATGCACGGTCACCCCGGCGTCCTGCAACGCGGTCACCAACCGAGGCAGTGCGGTATCGGCGACGGCCCGGTCCACCAGGAGGGTCTCGGCCGAGTTGCACACGCTGGGGCGGCGGGTCTTGGAGTTCAGCAGGATGCGTTCCGCCGTATCGAGATCAGCCGCTTCGTCGACGTAGACGTGGCAGTTACCGACCCCGGTCTCGATGGTCGGCACCGTGGCATCGCGCACCACGGCGTCGATCAGGCCGGCGCCGCCGCGCGGGATCACCACATCGACCAGACCGCGGGCCTGGATCAGATGGGTGACGCTGGCCCGGTCCGCGCTGGGCAGCAGCTGTACGGCGTCCTCCGGCAAGCCCTCGCCGGCCAGCGCCGACCGCAATGCGGTGACCAGCGCCTGGTTCGACCGGGCCGCCGACGAGCTGCCGCGCAACAGCGCCGCGTTGCCGGATTTCAGGGCCAAACCGAAGGCATCGACAGTGACGTTGGGCCGGCTCTCGTAGACCATGCCGACCACGCCCAGCGGCACCCGCTGCTGACGGAGCTGCAGACCGTTGGGCAGGGTACTGCCGCGCAGCACCTCGCCGATCGGGTCCGGCAAGCCCGCGACCTGCCGCAACCCGGCGGCGATGCCGTCGAGGCGTTGCGGGTTCAAGGCCAGCCGATCGATCATCGCTTCGGCGGTACCGGCGGCGCGAGCAGCCTCGATGTCTTCGGCGTTGGCAGCCAGCACCGCATCAGCGGCGGCGAGCACGGCATCGGCCGCGGCGTGCAGCGCGCGGTTCTTGGCCTCGGTGGTCAGTGTGGCCAGCGTGCGAGATGCGACCCGAGCCCGGCGAGCAGCGTCGTGTACCTGCTGGCGCAGATCGGTCTCCGTAGCTGCGTGCACACTCATTAGCCCAGGGTAACGAGCTATCGGCGGCAGAGCCCGGTCGGGGCTACCGTGGCTCCGTGACTCGGATCACCGTGGTGGGCAGCGTCAACATGGACCTCGTATTCGGCCTGGCCGAACTACCGGCACCGGGGCAGACGGTGCGGGCGTCGTCGCTGCATTCGGAGCCCGGCGGCAAGGGCGGCAACCAGGCCGTGGCGGCCGCCCGGGCCGGCGCCGACGTCCAGCTGGTTGCCGCGATCGGTACCGACGCCACTGGACTCGCACTGCGAAAGCATCTGCAGGACAACCAGGTTGGGCTGATCGGACTAGTCAGTCTGCCGGCACCCAGCGGCACTGCGGCGATCATGGTGGGCCACACCGCCGAGAACATGATCGTGGTGGCACCGGGCGCCAACGCCCATCTCACCCTGGACTCGCCGCGGGTTCGTGCGCTGGTCGCCGACTGCGATGTGCTGTTACTGCAACTGGAAATCCCGCCCTCCACCGCGCTGGCGGCCGCGCGACAGGCCCGGGCGAGCGGCGCCACAGTCATGCTCAACGCCTCCCCCGCCGGCGCCGATCCGGACCTGCTCGCCGAGTTGGCCGCGGCCACCGACGTGGTGATCGTCAACGAAGAGGAAGCGCAGCAATGGCATTGGCCGGTACCTCATCTGGTGGTCACCCGCGGTGCTCGCGGCGCGAGTCATCACACTGCCGACAACGAGACGCTGGTCCCAGCGCCGGAGGTCGAGCCGGTCGACACCACCGGCGCGGGCGATGTGTTCGCGGGAGTATTGGCGGCCGAGTGGCACCGGGCTCCCGCGCATGCCCTCCGCCGGGCCGTGACCGCAGGGGCACTGGCCACCCTGGTGCGCGGTGCCGGTAACTGCGCGCCCGACCGCGAGGCCATCGAGGACGCGCTGGCCTGAAGACCCAACAGTAGGGTTTATAGTCGGCAGCCATGGCAGCGCGACCGCCCGAGGGCGACTGGCTCGGCAGCCCGTACCTGCGGTTCGAGCGGCAGGGCCCGTTTGCGATGGTGACCTTGGACCGACCCCAGGCCCGCAACGCGATGACACCGGCCATGTACTTCGGCATCCGGTACGCGATTGGCCACGTCGACGCCGATCCGGACCTGGCCGGCCTGCTGATCACCGGAACCCGCGACGTGTTCGCACCCGGCGGCGACCTGGGCGGCGGCGATGGCGCCGATGACTGGATGACGTTCGGCGCGGCACTGAACATGGACGTGACGCCGTTCGAGACGCTGCGTCAGTCGGTCAAACCGGTCGTGTCGGCGGTGAACGGGTTATGCCAGGGCGGCGGCCTTCAGATCGCGCTGTGCAGCGATATGGCGGTGGTCAGCGACCGTGCCACGTTCCGGGTGCCCGAGTTGTACCGGGGCATCGCCGACACCTACTACGCCCAAACCCTGACTCGGATCATCGGGCCCGTACGTACCCGGGACCTGATGTTCACCGGCCGGGTGCTGTCCGCGCACGAGGCCGCCGACTGGGGCATGGTCGCCCGGGTGGTGCCACACGACCAGCTGGACGCCGCGGCCCGCGAGGTACTGACCGCCTGCTGCCGCACCGCGCCGCGGGCTCGCGGGGTGGTCAAGTCCAGCCTGGACAGCTACCTCGGGCTGTTCGACCGAATCGGGATGAAGGCCAGCTACAGCGGCGAGGAGGCTCGGCAGGGGTTCATAGCCTTCAAGGAGCGGCGCTCCCCCGACTGGGTACACCCCGACCTGCGCACGGACGGCCGCCTCTGACGAGGCTGGCGCCGCTACCGATTCACGCCTGCACAGCCCGGGCGATCGACCGCCGCTGAAACGGCGCGGCAGCTAGCACCGGACGACGGTATGTAGCAAATAGCGTCAATAGGCCGGGTATGGCTTTAGAATCTGCGAGCAAATGGACGATCACAGGAGAATCGCGGTATCGCGGGGGTTCTTTATCGCGACGATCGCGGTGACCGTCTGCTATGTGCCGCTGGCACTCAACTACACCTTGCCACTGTTCGCCCCTGGCATGAGCCGGTGGCAGGACACGGTGAACACCTTGATCAACGGCCGTGAGTACGCACTCGGCGACGGGTCTGTCGAGGCCGTCCGGCACGCCGCCTACGCCGAGCACAGGGTGGTCATGTTGGTCCACACGACGCTGGGCGCAGTGGCCTTGGCGCTCGCGATGTTTCAGTTCTCGACGCGGCTACGCGAGCGTCAGCCGGCCATCCACCGGTGGATCGGCCGCGCGTATCTGGTGCTGATGTCGATCAGCATGCTGACCGCGTTGATGTTTCTGCTCGCCACCCCGCCGGCCCAGCATTTCATCGGACCGGCATTCGAAACCCAATTGCGCGCGTTGGCCATGGGGACGTTCGGCAGCGCGTGGTACGCGGTTTATGCGATCCGGCACCGGGACGTCGTCAGGCACCGGGCCTGGATGACGTACAGCGTCGCCTTCATGCTGACGGCCCCGTTGTTGCGAATCATCTGGATCGCGATCCAGCCGGTGATCCCGCAACATGATCTGCTGACCAACATCGGCGCGGCGTCCCTCATCCTCGGCGTGGCCGCGCCAGGCGCCGCGGTCGTCGCCTTCATGCTCAATCACCGGACCAGTCCCGATGCTGCGATCGCATCCGCATCGCAGCGGGTATACGCGGCCGTGCTGATCGTGGCTGTGGTCGGTTCATTGGCATACGCCGGTCTGGCGCTCCGACTGCCCGCGCCGATACCGCGTTCGCTGGCCGCATTTCACCTGGTGCCGGCGTGGATTGCCATCCTCGTCACCCTGGCCGCGGTCCACCGGGCCCGGGCACAGCGCAACCCGGCGCGGGAACAGTGGTTGCGCCGGCTGCTGTGGGGCTTCGCCGTGGCGCCGACGGCAGCCAGTTTGTTCGCGCAGATCGTGCCACCCGCGTTCACCCCAGCGGACGCGATCATCGCGGGTGGCATGGACGCCCCCGGTATCCCGATCACAATCGCGTTCGGGCTGGTGGTGCGCGCCGCGGCCCGGTCACGTGCCCGCGCCGACGACCAGCCCGAGATCGCTGAGGTCCAATCCGCCTGAGCAATCTGAGCGACGTCAGCCCTTCGGAACGTTGCGCTCGATCTCGTCGAGCCAGATGCGCGCGGACATGTCCGACGGCGCCCGCCAGTCCCCCCGCGGAGACAACGAACCACCGGACGACACCTTGGGCCCGTTCGGCAAGGCCGAGCGCTTGAACTGGCTGAAGGCATAGAACCGCTGGACAAACACCGTCAACCAGTGCCGGATATCGGCCAGCGAGTAAGCCACCCGTTCGTTCTCCGGGAAACCAGCGGGCCAGCCAGCTCCGGAAGCATCCCGCCAGGCGTGCCACGACAGGAACGCGATCTTCGACGGCCGGAAGCCGTAGCGGAGCACCTGGAAGAGCGAGAAGTCCTGCAGCGCATACGGCCCAACCTTGGCCTGGCTGCTCTGGACGTCATCGCCGGGCACCAGTTCCGGGGTGATCTCGGTGTCCAGCACCGACTGCAGCACATCGTTGACGTCGTCACCGAACTGTCCCGAGGAGATCACCCACCGAATCAGGTGCTGGATCAGGGTTTTGGGCACGCCGCCGTTGACGTTGTAGTGCGACATCTGGTCACCTACCCCGTAGGTGGACCAGCCCAGACCGAGCTCGGACAAGTCGCCGGTACCAAGCACGATGCCACCGCGCTGGTTGGCCAGCCGGAACAGGAAATCGGTACGCAGCCCCGCCTGGACGTTCTCGAAGGTCACGTCGTACACGGCCTCGCCGCGAGCGAACGGATGCTCCATCTCGGCAAGCATCAACCGCGCGGTGTCTCGAATATCCAACTCGGAGAACGTGACTCCCAGCGCTTTGGCCAGTGCGGTGGCATTGCCCTTGGTGCGGTCGCCGGTCGCGAAACCGGGCATGGTGAAGGCCAGGATGTCGCTGCGCGGCCGGCCTTCCCGGTCCATCGCGCGGGCGGCAACGATCAGCGCGTGGGTGGAGTCGAGCCCGCCGGACACCCCGATCACCACGGTCGGATAGTTCAGAGCCCGCAGCCGCTGCTCCAGACCAGACACCTGGATGTTGTAAGCCTCGTAGCAATCCTGTTGCAGCCGTTGCGGATCCGACGGCACAAACGGAAACCGCTCGACGTCGCGGAGCAGGCCGATATCACCTGATGGCGGCGACACCGTGAATTCGATGCGCCGGAATCCGGACGTCCGATCGGCGAACTGACGCCGATTATCGTCGAACGTCCCCATTCGCAGGCGTTCGGCGGCCAGTAGCCCGGTATCCACGTCGGCCACCGACCGCCGCTCCCCGCGCGGAAAGCGCTCGGATTCGGCTAGCAGCGCACCGTTTTCGTAAATCATCGTCTGCCCGTCCCAGGCCAGGTCGGTGGTCGACTCGCCCTCCCCCGCGGCGGCGTAGACATAGGCCGCCAGGCACCGGAACGACGCCGAGCGGGCCAGCAGCTTGCGGTCGTCGGCGCGGCCGATGGTGATCGGGCTGCCCGACAGATTGGCCAGCACCGTCGCACCGGCCACTGCCGCGGTCGCGCTGGGCGGCACGGGCACCCACATGTCCTCGCA
>JARLGS010000765.1 GCA_031292695.1 Mycobacterium sp.
AGCCCGAAGGTGGTGGCGTTGGCGATCTCGATGGCTTCGTCGATGCCCGAGGCGCGATACATCGAGGCCACCGGGCCGAAGACCTCTTCGGTGTAGAGCGCCATGTCCTTGGTGATCTCGGTGACCACCGTCGGCGGATAGAACCACCCCGGTCGGTCGGGAGTCTGACCGCCGCAACGGATCTTCGCCCCCGCCGCGACGGCGTCGTCGACCTGCTTGGCGATTTCATCGCGACCCGACTCGGTGGCCAGCGGACCCACGTCGGTGTCCGGGTCGGTCGGGTCGCCGACCTTGAGCCCCTGCATAGTCTCGACGAACTTGTCGACGAATGCGTCGTAGATGTCGGTGTGCACGATGAACCGCTTGGCGGCGATACAGGACTGACCGTTGTTCTGCACCCGCGCGGTGACCGCGGTCTTGACGGCCTCGTCGAGGTCGGCGGACGGCATCACGATGAAGGGGTCGCTGCCGCCGAGTTCGAGCACGGTGGGCTTGATCTCGTCGCCGGCGATCGCGGCGACCGATTGGCCCGCGGGTTCGCTGCCGGTCAGGGTGGCCGCCGCGACCCGGGGGTCGCGCAGGATGCGCTCCACGGCGCTGGACGAGACGAGCAGGGTCTGGAAGCAGCCCTCCGGGAAGCCGCCGCGCGCGATGACGTCGGCGAGATACAGCGCCGACTGCGGCACGTTCGACGCGTGCTTGAGGATGCCGACGTTGCCTGCCATCAGTGCCGGCGCGGCGAACCGGACGGCCTGCCAGAGCGGAAAGTTCCACGGCATCACGGCCAGCACCACCCCCAGCGGTTGGTACCGCGTGTATGCCTGGGACGCGCCGACCTTCGCCGGGTCGGCGGGTTCGTCGGCCAGCAGCTGCTCGGCGTTCTCGGCGTAGTAGCGAAAACCCTTGGCGCACTTGAGCGCTTCGGCTTTCGCCGACGCCAGGGTCTTGCCCATCTCCAGGGTCATCATCGCGGCGACCTCGTCGGCCTCCGCCTCGAGCAGGTCGGCGGTCGCGTTCGCCCACCGGGCGCGCTGGGCAAACGTGGTGTTGTGGCGGTAGTCGAGGAACCGCTCGTGGGCGCGGGCGATGGCGGCGTCCACCTCCTCGTCGGTTGCCGGGGTGAAGGTCTTGACTGTCTCGCCGGTGGCCGGGTTGATGGTGGCGATGGGCACGCTGACATCCTTCGTTGCGTTGTTGTGAAAGCTTCCGTATCCAGCCTGCCACTAATGTGGCCGACAGGGAGGTGCCGGGGTGAGCAAGGCCGCTGAGCTGATGGTCAAGTGCCTG
>JARLGS010000766.1 GCA_031292695.1 Mycobacterium sp.
ACGGTGGGGTCACCGCGGTCCAGCGCCGAATCTGGGAACTCGAAGTCGGCCGGGCGCGCACCCCGTGGTTCCACTGGGGCACAACGGCGATGGTGGCCAAGACGGTGGAGAGGTTCGCTTCGACGGCGTTGCTGGACGAGGTGCTGCCCGGGGTGCTGGACGGGCGGTTGCGGTTGTGCCTGGGGTACACCGAACCAGAGGGAGGTTCGGACGTCGCCACCTGTAAGACCAGGGCTGTGCGCGACGGTTCAGGTGACGAGTGGATCATCAACGGCTCGAAGATGTTCACCTCCAATGCACACAACGCGCAGTACGTGTTCCTGGTGACCAATACTGCACCGGAGGCGCCAAAACATCAGAGCCTGACCATGTTTCTGGTACCGATGAACAGTGCCGGGGTCGCGGTGCAGGGCATCCGCACCGTCGACGGCGACCGCACCAACATCACGTACTACAGCGATGTCCGGGTTGGCGACAGGTATCGCGTCGGCGGGGTGAACGGGGGCTGGGCGGTGTTGCGCGGGGCTCTCGACGCCGAACACGGCACCGGTGAACGCGAGGATGATGGGCTGTCCAAGATCGCCGTCATGACCGAACACGTCACGCTGCTGGCCGAGGCCGTCGACGGGGTGGCGGCCCGGGTGGCCGGTACGGCCGACGAGTCGGTGCTGTACCGGCTGGGCCGCAGTGCGGCTCGGATGGAGGCGGCGATGAGTAGCCCAGGGATGTACGGCCGCGTGGCGATTGCGCAAACCATGCGGGAGGTGTCGCCAGAGCTGATGGACATCCTCGGCGCCGGGGCGGCGCTGCCGGTCGGTGTTGACGGCGCCGCGGACGACGGGGGAGCGGAGTACATCTTCCGGTTGGCTGGTCCGACCGGTATCTACGGCGGCACCCTTGAGGTGTTCCGTAACATGATCGCCCAGGGTGCGCTGGGGCTCGGCCGCCCGGCTTATTCACCGCCCAAACACCCTGTGCGGTAACGGAGTTCAGCTACCGCACAGGGTGTTTGGGCTTGTGTGGCGGGTAGCTCGGCGTGCAGCTCGACCCGCGCGGCATCGAAACTCAGGTGGCCCCTGATGGGCAGCGATTCCGGCAGCGGGTCGTCGTAGCTCCAGGCCACGTCCTCGATGAGGGTCCCACCGATCTCGGCCGACCAGTAGGTGGCGTAGCCCTTGTAGTTGCAGTAGCTGGTGCTCGGTGACCGCCGGAGCAGGTCGGTGCGCACCGCAGTCGGCGCGACGTAAAGCCTTGGTGCCATTGCGGTTTCGAAGACGATGACGGTATCGGCGGTGTCGACCAGCGTGGTGCCGTGGGTGCGCACGGTCAGTCTGCGTCCCGTCGGTCGACAGTCGACGCGGTGGTACGGGTTGGGCGGGTAGTGCACCAGCGGCCGACCCTCTTCCAGCCATACCTCGACCGCGTCCCACGGCACCCGCACATAGCCGGGTGCTTCGGGCACTGGCTCGGTGGGGAGGTTCCCCGTGGCTCCGACGGGAAAGGCGTAGCTGAGCGGATGGCCGTCGCGGTGCACCATCAGCGCTGCCTCGGTGTCGATGATCGGGGTGTCGTCGCGAAATGCCTGGACTCGGCGGCGGTGTGGTTCGACGTAGACGAGCCCGTCTGGCACTGGTGACGAGAACCAGCCGGCGCGATCGCTGCCCAGTGGGCCGCGGCCGGCGACCAGACTCACGGCAGGACTCCCGCGGACCCCGGCATGGTTCCTCCTCGCAGCGGTGGTGTCGGCGAAATCCAACCTTTACAGATTCGACCGCAAATGTCACGCTGTGTTGAGGGGTTGCGGCACGCCGTCGGGGCGGTACCCGATGGTCGGCGCCGGTACCACGCCACGGCAAACCGCATTCGGAGGAAGTGACAGGATGACCGCACATACCGCTGACATCGACGGGTCGATTGCGATCGCCGATCGACATGGGGTCGGGGTGAGGCCCTCTGCGGCAAGTCTTTTGGAGTACGACCTGACGGTCATCGCACGGGGCGCACAGGATGTCGTGCGGGCCGCCGGCGGTTGGTTGTGCGATCGGGTGCGGGCCGGTTGGAAGGTCAGTGTGTTCACCGGTACCGCCGATGCACCGGCCGCCGCCGGGGTGCTGGGTGTGCGGGTACTGCCGGCGGACGCCGATCCGGTCGGGTTGGTGCGGTCGACCTCGGCGGCACTGGCGATCTCGGCTGAACTGCTGGATGCCGACCAGGTGCTGCGGGCCGAGGTGCTGCGGGCGGTTGACCGCTGCGGTGTGGAGTTGACGGTCTGGGGCGCGACACCGGCCGGTTTCCTGGCGGGCCGGATGACGACCACCCGGCACCAGCTGAGCGGCGCCGCGCGCGCGTTCAAGTCGCAGGCCCTTGCCGCAGCAGGATCCGCCGGTGCTGTCGCTGATCTGGTGGAGGAGTTCCGGAGCTGTGGGTTGTGGTATCCCCCGGAGGGCCCGGACCTGACACCTGTCGGCTGAGGCAACTTCGAAAAAACGCGAAGGCCACGAACTCCGCAGAGTTCGTGGCCTTTTCGCGATGAGTCGGGGTTAGCGGATCCAGCCGCCGCGCCGCAGCCACCAACCGCGGATGACGATGGTGAACAGCAGGATGGAGAACGCGACGAGCCAGGCGTCCTCGACGTGGCCGACGTGGTTGCCGCGCAGCATCAGCAACAGGAAGAGGGCGGACAGGACGCCACCGGTCTGGATCACCAGACGGTTCATCTTGGACCAGCCCCACTCGGCGGAGGGGACGTCCTCGACATCGACGCCGGTGTGTCGTTCGACCTCGGTGGTGGCCACGGCTGCTCCTTACGATCCGATGGATTGCGCACATTCTTGCATACGACGCTCGGTCGTACTTCGCAGTGTTGGGTTCGCCGCCGCGGCTTCGCGAAGTGTGATGTCAAGATGATGCTTGCGATGACATCATAATGGTGTCAATATGGTGTCATGGATCTGCAACCGTATGTCGACGGGGTTCGGCTGGAGTTGGAAATCGCGGCCGCGGCCGGTGGTTCCGACGCAGCCGAACTGGCCGAAAGACTCAGCGCTCCACTCGATTCCGCGCTGCGTCTGGCGTTGCTCGAGGCGCTCTCCGAAGCGGCCGAGCACATCACCCGGGAATTGGCGCCGGGCTCGGTTGAGGTGCGGTTACGGGGCCGCGACCCGGAATTCGTCGTGATCGGGGCATCGGCCGACACTGATCCGCACCCGGCGACCAATTCAGATACCGACTTGCCCCACGGCGATGGAGCCGTGGCCGTGCCCCCCGACGACGACGGCCGTACCTGGCGGGTGACTCTCCGGCTGCCCGAGGGGCTGCGCGGCGGCGTGGACGCCGCGGCTCGTCGCGACGGCCTGTCGGTCAATGCCTGGTTGGTTCGTGCCGTCGGTGCCGCGCTGGGCGGCCCGAAGCCGCGCGATCGTAAGCACGGCGGCGCCATCAGCGGCTGGGTCCGGTGACTGCGCCGAAAGACAGATACACGTCAGAAAACACGTTCAACGACAGGAGTGACCTATGCGAACTTTTCCAACGACCGACCCCATTGCCGTCTCGATCGAACTCGGAGCCGGCTCGGTGCGCATCTCTGCCAGCGACCGAGATGACACCGAGGTGCAGGTTTCGCCCCGTGACCCGATGCGGGCTGCCGACGTTCGCGCGGCCGAGCAGGCGCGCGTCGACTTCTCCAACGGCGCACTGACCGTCGTCGTCGGCAGAAAGCTGCTGTCGCTGAGTCCCACCGGCGCGGTCAATGTCGACATCGCGTTGCCGTCGCGATCCAAGCTGTCGGTCGCGGCGTCATCGGCTGATCTGCAGGTCGCCGGAACTGTGGCGGACTGCCAGTTCAACGCCGCCAGCGGCAGCGCTGCCTTCGACTCTGTGCAAGGAAACATCAAGGCCGCCACCGCTTCCGGTGACATCGCGGCGCGCCGGCTACTGGGTAACGCCACCGTATCCACGGCATCGGGGGACGTCTCGATCGAAGGTATGGACGGCTCTCTGAAGTTTCAGGCGGCCAGTGGCTCGGCGACCGTCGGGGCGTTGCGGGGCACCGTGAAGAGCCGGACCGCGTCCGGATCGCTGACGGTGACGGGCGCGGAGTCGGGAGCGGTGTCCGTTGCCACTGCCAGTGGACACGTCGAGGTCGGCGTCGCGCAGGGGACCGCGGCGAATCTCGATCTGGACAGCCGATCCGGGCATGTGCACAGCGATCTGACTCCTGCCACCGGTCCTGAGCGAGATGACCGGCGGCTGACCGTGCATGCCCGGACCGCGTCCGGGGACATCGCTGTCCGACGTGCGACGGCGGTACCTGCCTGACGTGGTTGCGGTGTCCCGATGTTCCGTCGCCGGCGATCCCGATGCGCCACCACTGACTCGGAACCCGGGATAGGGCGGCACAATGGAAGGCGTGAGTGAGCGGCTGCGTGTCCTGGTGCTCGGCAGTACCGGATCTATCGGTACCCAGGCGCTGGAGGTGATCGCCGCCAACCCGGACCGGTTCGAGATCGTCGGCCTGGCCGCCGGCGGCGGCAACGCTGAACTGCTGGCCCGGCAGAGCGCGGAGACGGGCGTCACCAACATCGCGGTGGCCGACCCGGACGCAGCGGTGGAGGCCACTTACCGCGGACCCGATGCCGCGACCCAACTGGTTCAGGACACCCAGGCTGACGTGGTGCTGAATGCTCTGGTCGGGGCGCTGGGCCTCAAGCCGACCCTGGCCGCGCTGCACTCGGGCGCCCGGTTGGCACTGGCCAACAAGGAATCGCTGGTCGCCGGCGGGCCGCTGGTGGTGAAGGCTGCCGCACCCGGACAGATCGTGCCGGTCGACTCCGAACATTCGGCGCTGGCGCAGTGCCTGCGTGGCGGGACCCGCGACGAAGTGGCGAGGCTGGTGCTGACCGCCTCGGGTGGACCGTTCCGCGGCTGGGCCGCCAAGGACCTGGAGGACGTCACCCCCGAGCAGGCCGGTGCCCACCCGACCTGGTCGATGGGCCCGATGAACACGCTGAATTCGGCGTCGCTGGTCAACAAGGGCCTGGAGCTCATCGAGACGCACCTGCTGTTCGGCATCGACTACGACCGCATCGACGTGGTGGTGCACCCACAGTCCATCGTGCACTCGATGGTCACCTTCACCGACGGTTCGACGCTGGCCCAGGCCAGCCCGCCGGATATGAAGTTGCCCATCGCGCTGGCGCTGGGCTGGCCCGCGCGGGTGCCCGGAGCCGCGCCGGCTTGTGCCTGGACCACGGCCTCTACCTGGGAGTTCGTACCACTGGACGACGACGTGTTCCCCGCGGTCCGGCTGGCGCGCGAAGCCGGCACCCGGGGTGGCTGCCTGACCGCGGTGTACAACGCCGCCAATGAAGAGGCAGCAGGAGCCTTCCTCCAAGGACGCATCGGCTTCCCGGCGATCGTGCGGACCGTCGCCGACGTGCTGGGCGCGGCCGATCAATGGGCTGTCGAACCAGCTACCGTGGAAGACGTACTTGATGCGCAGGATTGGGCCCGGGACCGGGCACGGCGCGTCATCGCACAGGAGGTTGTGCCCGCCCGATGATGTTCGTGATCGGTATTGCGCTCTTCGCGCTGGCCATTCTGGTGTCCGTGGCCCTGCACGAATGCGGCCACATGTGGGTCGCGCGGGCCACCGGAATGAAGGTGCGGCGGTACTTCGTCGGTTTCGGCCCGACCCTGTGGTCCACGCACCGGCCCAACCGGCTGGGCACCACCGAATACGGCCTGAAGGCGGTACCGCTGGGCGGGTTCTGTGACATCGCGGGCATGACGTCGGTCGATGAGATCCACCCCGCTGACGAGCCCTACGCGATGTACCGGCAGAAGGTGTGGAAGCGCGTCGCGGTGCTGTTTGCCGGGCCGGCCATGAACTTCGTCATCGGTCTGTCGCTCATCTACGGCATCGCGGTGATGTGGGGCCTGCCCAACCTGCATCCGAACACCTCGGCGGTGATCGGCCAGACCGCTTGCGTGGCACCACAAGTCGCCAAGGCCGGGGACAACCCGTTCGGTGCGTGCCCGCACCCCGGTGCGGGCCCGGCCGCCGCCGCCGGCTTGAGGGCGGGTGACACGGTGCTCAAGGTCGGCGACAAGCAGGTCGCCAACTTCGAGGACATGGCCAAGGCCATCCGCGGGCTCGACGGACCCGTGCCGATCGTCTACGAGCGGGGTGGCCAGAAGTTCACCACCACCGTGAATGTCGAGCAGACGCAACGATTCACCTCCAAGGATGCGGCGACCGCGGCGACTGTCGGGGCGATCGGCGTCACCGCTGCGGAGCTTCCGGGCCCGACGCACTACACCGTGCTCACTGCGGTGCCCGCGACGTTCACCTTCACCGGCGATCTGGTCGTCGAACTCGGCAAATCGCTGGCCAAGATTCCCACCAAGGTCGGTGCACTGGTGCACTCGATCGGTGGCGGCACCCGCGACCCGGAGACGCCGATCAGCGTCGTGGGCGCCAGCATCATCGGCGGTGACACCGTCGACCACGGCCTGTGGGTGATGTTCTGGTTCTTCCTGGCGCAGCTGAACTTTGTGTTGGGCGCGATCAACCTGCTGCCACTGCTGCCGTTCGACGGTGGCCATATCGCGGTGGCGGTTTTCGAGAAGATCCGCAACGTGATTCGTGCCTCCCGCGGCAAGGTGGCCGCGGCGCCGGTGAACTATCTCAAGTTGATGCCTGCCACTTACGTGGTGCTCGTCGTCGTCGGTGGCTACATGCTGCTGACCGTGACTGCAGACCTTGTGAACCCCATTCGAATCTTCCAGTAGGAGACCGTGATGACCTCCATCGGTTTGGGCATGCCGGGCGTCGGAGAGCAGCCGCCGGCACCACCCACTTTGGCCCCGCGCCGCCAGACCCGTCAGCTGATGGTGCGCGACGTCGGCGTCGGCAGCGACTATCCGATCGCTGTGCAGTCGATGTGCACCACCAAGACCCACGACGTCAACGCGACGCTGCAGCAGATCGCCGAGTTGACCGCGTCGGGCTGCAACATCGTGCGCGTGGCCTGTCCGCGGCAGGAAGACGCCGACGCACTCGCCGAGATCGCTCGGCACAGCCAGATCCCGGTGATCGCCGACATCCACTTCCAGCCCAAGTACATCTTCGCGGCGATTGATGCGGGTTGCGCGGCTGTTCGAGTTAATCCCGGCAACATCAAGGAGTTTGACGGACGGGTCAAGGAGGTCGCCAAGGCCGCCGGTGACGCCGGCATCCCGATCCGCATCGGCGTCAACGCCGGCTCGCTGGACCCGCGGCTGCTGGCGAAGTACGGCAAGGCCACTCCGGAGGCGCTGGTGGAGTCGGCGCTGTGGGAGGCCTCGCTGTTCGAAGAGCACGGGTTCGGTGACATCAAGATCAGCGTCAAGCACAACGACCCGGTGATCATGGTGGAGGCCTACCGGCAGCTGGCAGCCAAGTGCGATTACCCGCTGCACCTCGGCGTCACCGAGGCCGGCCCCGCGTTTCAGGGCACGATCAAGAGTGCCGTCGCTTTCGGGGCGCTGCTGAGCGAGGGCATCGGCGACACCATTCGGGTGTCGTTGTCCGCTCCGCCGGTCGAAGAGGTCAAGGTCGGCAACCAGATCCTGGAATCGCTGAACCTGCGGCCGCGCGGCCTGGAGATCGTGTCCTGCCCGTCCTGCGGGCGGGCCCAGGTCGACGTGTACAAGCTGGCAAACGCGGTGACAGCCGGACTCGAGGGACTCGACGTGCCGCTGCGCGTCGCGGTGATGGGTTGTGTGGTCAACGGGCCGGGCGAGGCGCGGGAAGCCGACCTCGGCGTCGCCTCCGGAAACGGCAAGGGCCAGATATTCGTTCGTGGCGAGGTGATCAAGACCGTGCCCGAATCGCAGATCGTCGAGACCCTGATCGAGGAGGCCATGCGGATCGCGGCCGAGTCGGACACCGACAGTGCGAGCGGTTCGCCGGTGGTGACCGTAAGCTGAGCACAGCCCTGTGACCGCGGTCACCGGACGCGCCCCAGTAGCCACCAGATCACACATGCTAGAAAGTCGTTGAATGTCGGCACCACCGCTGTTCCGGATCGCTGATGCGCACCGGGTGTCCGTGGTGCGCGATGTTGCCGACGTACAGCACATCTTCGACGAGGATCCGGTGGGCACCTGCATGGTGGCTGCTCGCGTGGGTGACCACGGGCTGGACCCGGTGGCGATCGGTGGCGAGCTCTGGACCCGTAGCCGGCCGGAGGATTCCCTGTGCTTCGCAGGGGTGAATCTGATCCCGATGCGCGGCACCGCCGCCGACATGGTCGTGTTCGCCGACAAGGTGATGAGTGCGCCGCGGCGGTGCTCGTCGCTGGTCGGTCGCGCTGAGTTGGTGCTGCCGATGTGGGACCAGTTGGCCCAGGCCTGGGGCCCGGCCCGCGAGGTCCGGGAATGTCAGCCGCTACTGACCCTGAGCGGCAGCCCACAGTGCGCAGTCGATCCCGCGGTGCGTCCGGTACGCATGGACGAACTCGACTCGTACCTGGTTGCGGCAGTGGAGATGTTCATCGGCGAGGTGGGCGTGGATCCGCGACTCGGCGACGGTGGCCGCGGTTACCGGCGCCGGCTGGCCGGGCTGATTGCCGCCGGCCGGGCCTGGGCTCGGTTCGAGGACGGCCAGGTGGTGTTCAAGGCCGAGATCGGGGCCCAGACGTCGCGCGTCGGCCAGATTCAGGGCGTGTGGGTGCATCCGGATTGGCGCGGACGGGGTCTCGGTGCGGCGGGGACCGCGACGTTGGCGGCAGCGGTGCTGCGGTCCGGGCGAGTCGCGAGTCTGTATGTCAACGACTTCAACGCGCCGGCCCGATCGATCTACCGGAGGATCGGGTTCACCCAGTTGGGCACGTACGCAACGGTATTACTGGACTGACATAGCCACCGGGCCGCACTGCCGGGCCGTTTCTCCCATCGGCTTTCTTACAAAAAAGTCACGTTTGCGTCTCGGTGTGCCTCCCCGCCGGTGGCTAGTCACACTTCTAACATCAGTCCCAATGGCAACTTACACATCTTCCGTTACACGCTCGGCCGCGTTGCTGACGGTCGCGGCGATTGCAGGAGCGATGACTGCCTGCACGCCGAAGCCCAACGGGCCCGAGCCCGTCGCGCAGGCCTTCTTCGCTGCCCTGGGACGTGGCGACACCGGTGCCGCGGCGGACTTGGCCGACCGGCCCAACGACGCGCGCACCGCGATCAATCAGGCCTGGGCCGGCCTGCAGGCCACCAAGCTGGACGCGCGGGTACTCGGCTCCAAATACACCCAGGACACCGGCAAGATCACCTACCAGTACACGTGGCATCTGCCGAAGGACCGCACCTGGTCCTACACCGGCCAGCTCAACATGATCCGGCAGGACGGGCGGTGGGAAGTCCGTTGGGGCACCACCGATCTGCATCCGAGCCTTGGGGAGCGCCAGACCTTTCAGCTGCGCGCCGACACCCCGATCCGGGCCTCGATCAACGAACTCGGTGGCAGCAACGTACTGGTACCCGGGTACCACTATCACTACGCGCTGGACGCCCGCGCTGCTGCCGGTGACCTGATGCGCACCGCGCGCGTCGTCGCCGACACCCTGCGCCAGTTCGACGGGACCATGGACGCGCAACGGCTCGCCGAACAAGCCAGCTCGTCCACCGGCCCACTGGACCTGATCACCCTGCGCAAGGACGACGACGACAAGGTGTCGCCCGCCCTCGGCCACCTGCCCGGTGTGGTGATCACTCCGCAGCCGGAGATGGTGCCGACCGATGCGCGGTTCGCGCCGGCCATCGTCGATGAGGTCAAGAAGCAGGTCGCCGATCAGCTGGTCGGGCAGCCCGGCTGGCGCGTGGTCAGCGTCAACCAGAACGGCGCCGACATCGACGTCCTCAACGAGGTCCCCGGCAAGCCCGCCCCGTCGATCACCATCAGCCTGGACCGCAACGTGCAGAACGCGGCCCAGGATGCGGTGAATATGGTCGGCCGCAAGGCGATGATCGTCGCGATCAAGCCGTCCACCGGTGAAATCCTGGGTGTCGCGCAGAACGCCGCTGCCGATGCCGATGGCCCCACCGCCACCATGGGCCTGTACCCGCCGGGGTCGACCTTCAAGATGGTCACGGCCGGCGCCGCCATCGAGTCGGACCTGGCCGGCCCCAACACCCTGCTGGGTTGCCCGGGCACCATCGACATCGGGCAGCGGACCATCCCGAACTACGACAAGTTCGACCTCGGCGTGGTGCCGATGTCCAAGGCATTCGCCAACTCCTGCAACACCACCTTCGCCGAGCTGGCCAGCCGGATGGCGCCGCGGGCCCTGACCAACGCCGCGGCCCAGTACGGCATCGGCGCCGACTATCAGGTCGCCGGTATCGACACCGTCACCGGGGAGGTACCGCCGACGGTGAACCTGGCCGAGCGCACCGAGGACGGGTTCGGCCAGGGCAGGGTGCTGGTGAGCCCGTTCGGCATGGCGCTGGCGGCAGCGACCGTCGCGGCCGGGAAGACCCCGCTACCGCAGCTGATCGAGGGGCGCCCGACCACGGTGTCCGGTAACAGCGGAGCGATCTCCTCGAAGATGCTCGACGGCCTCCGACCGATGATGCAGCTGGTGGTCACCAACGGAACGGCCAAGGATCTGCGTGGCAGTGGCGACGTCCGCGGGAAGACCGGTGAGGCCGAGTTCCAGGGCGGATCGCACGCCTGGTTCGCCGGTTACCGTGGCGACCTGGCGTTCGCGGCGCTGATCGTCGGTGGTGGCGGATCCGAGACCGCGGTGCGGATGTGCCGGGACATGCTGAAGGAATTGCCGCCCGACTACCTGACCTGAGTAGCCTGTCGGGGTGACCAACGGCGACGAGATCGCGGTGCTGCGCGTCTCCGACGCAGACCGCAACGGCACGCTCCGGCGACTGCACAATGCGGTCGCGCTGGGGCTGATCGACATAGATGAGTTCTCCGAGCGGTCCGCGCTGGTCGCCCTGGCCCGTCAGCAGGCCGACCTGGCGGTGCTCGTCGGCGACCTGCCCGGCCCCGGCGCCATCGTGACCGCCGCGGCCGACCGGGTCGAACTGCGCGGCGTCATGGGCTCGCTCAGACGGCAGGGCGAATGGGTGGTGCCGACCCGGCTCGCACTGGTCCGCAGGGTCGGTTCGATTGACCTGGACCTGACCCGGGCCCGGTTCGGTGGCCCCATCGTGGTCGTCGAACTCGACCTCAAGTTCAGCTCGCTGGAGCTGCGGCTGCCGGACGGCGCCAGCGCATCCATCGACGACGTCGAGGTGGCGGTCGGCAGTGCCCGCGACCACCGGAAGGACGCGGCCGCTGAAGGGGCCCCGCACGTCATCCTGACCGGACGCGTTGTCTGCGGGTCGATTGACATCCGGGGGCCGCGCCGGTCGTGGTTCGGCCGCGGCAAGGGCACCTAGTCGCACGACGATCGAGCGGCGAGGTACGAGCTGCGTTGAGGAGTGTGGCAAGACCACTTGGTCGTTCCCGCTACGCTGGGACGATGTCTGTTCGTACCGCCCTTCGCCCTGGGGAGCTGTCACCGACCCTGCCAGTGCCCAAGTCGATTCCGCGTCCGGAGTACGCCTGGCAGCCGACGGTGCGCGAGGGATCCGAGCCGTGGGTGCAGACGCCTGAGGTGATCGAGAAGATGCGGGTCGCCGGCCGGATCGCCGCTCAGGCCCTGGCCGAGGCCGGCAAGGCCGTCGCGCCCGGCGTCACCACCGACCACCTGGACCGGGTGGCGCATGAGTACATGCTCGACCACGGCGCGTACCCATCCACGTTGGGCTACAAGGGATTTCCCAAGTCCTGCTGCACCTCGCTGAACGAGATCATCTGCCACGGCATCCCGGACTCGACCGTGATCGAGGACGGTGACATCGTCAACATCGAC
>JARLGS010000767.1 GCA_031292695.1 Mycobacterium sp.
GGACGGCTGCAAAGCGAGGTCGGCGACGTCGAGTACCGCACCTGGCTGCGGCAGATGTCGCTCGGTGGGCTCGATGGCGACGAGGTCACGGTCCGTCTGCCCACCCGCTTCCTGCGCGACTGGGTGCGTACCCATTACGGCGACCGGCTGAACGCGCTGTGGCAGGCCGAGAACCGGCGGGTTCGGCGAGTTGATATCCGTGTCGGCGGCGCCGCGCCAGGCGAAGGGGCGGCCGAGCCGGCGACCATCGCCGCAACGCCCCCGCATGTCACCGGACATGCTCCCCCCGAACGTCCCGATGCGCGCACCGAGACCGCCGCGCTCGATCCGCGCTTCACCTTCGACTGCTTCGTGGTCGGCAAGCCCAACGAGTTCGCCTATGCCTGCGCCCGTCGCGTGGCCGAAAATCCGGCCAGCGTGGGATTTAATCCGCTGTTCCTGTACGGCGGTGTCGGCCTGGGCAAGACCCACCTGATGCATGCGATTGCCTGGGCGCTGACCCGCAACGGCGATGCCTCGCGCGGCGATGCACCGGTTTCTGTCGCCTACATGTCGGCCGAGAAGTTCATGTACCGCTTCATCGCCGCCATCCGCAGCCAATCCACCATGGAGTTCAAGGAGCAGTTGCGCAGCGTCGACGTGCTGATGATCGACGACCTGCAATTCCTCATCGGCAAGGATGCGACCCAGGAGGAATTCTTCCACACCTTCAACGCCCTGGTGGACGCCGGCAAGCAGATCGTGGTGTCGGCCGACAAGTCGCCCTCCGACCTGTCCGGGTTGGAGGAACGGGTGCGCACCCGACTCGGCTGCGGCATGGTGGCTGATCTGCACGCCACGACCTTCGAGTTGCGTGTCTCGATCCTGGAGGCCAAGGCCCACCGCGCCGGCGTGCCGGTGCTGCCCAAGGTGCTGGAGTTCCTGGCCCACAAGATCACCAGCAACGTCCGAGAGCTGGAAGGCGCGCTCAACCGCCTGATCGCCCACGCCAACCTGTTCGACCGTGCCATCACCCTGGAATCCACCCAGGAGGTGTTGCACGACATCCTCAAGGCACACGACCGCCGGGTGACGATCGAGGAAATCCAGCGCAAGGTCGCCGAACACTGGAACATCCGCCTGACCGACATGTCCTCGGCCCGGCGCGCACGCAACGTGGCCCGCCCGCGTCAGGTGGCGATGTACCTGGCCAAGCAGCTCACCAGCCGCTCGCTGCCGGAGATCGGCCGCCGGTTCGGCAACCGTGACCACACCACCGTCATGCACGCCGTACAGCGCGTCACCGAACTGATGGGACTCGACGCCAGCTTCGCCGATGACGTCGAACTGCTGCGCCGAATGCTGGAGTCCTGACGCGAACGGTCATAACGGTGCCGCTTTGCGGCCGGCCCCACCGTTGCTACAGTAGCCGACCCGGCAACCGGGTGGCGGCACGCGAATCGGCGGCGCCATCCGGATATTGGTTCCTGACGTGCCGGCCCGAGAGGATGACGCCATGAGGTTCAAGGCTGATCGAGCGACCCTGCTGAAGGCCCTGGCGCATGTCCAGAGCGTGGTCGAGAAGCGCAATACGATCCCCATCCTGGCCAACGTGATGATCGCGGTGCGCGACGACCGGCTCACGCTGACCGCGACCGACATGGAGATCGCCGTCGTCGAGGACGTCGCCGCCACCCCCTCGCGCAACGGTGCCTGCACCGCCCCGGCCGCCACGCTGTATGAAATCGTCCGCAAACTGCCGGAAGGCGCCGAGGTCGAGCTGGAGCACAGCGGCGGCGACGCCCAACTGGCACTTCGCTCGGGCCGCTACGCCACCAGCCTGGTGGTGCTGCCGACCGAGGACTTTCCGTCCATGACCGCCGGCACGCTGCCGCACAGGTTTGCGCTGTCGGCACTGGCACTGCGCAGCCTGATCGACCGCACGCGGTTTGCCATTTCCACCGAGGAAACCCGCTACTACCTCAACGGCATCTACCTGCACGCCGCCGAAAGCGACGGCACCCGCGTGCTGCGCGCGGTCGCCACCGACGGCCACCGGCTCGCCCGCGTCGAGGAACC
>JARLGS010000768.1 GCA_031292695.1 Mycobacterium sp.
CTGGGGTTGCCGTTTGCGCCCGGGGTGGCCGGGGCGCAGCCGGCGGTACCGCCCGTGCTGCCCTGGATGCCGGGGGCGCCGGTGCCGGTGAGCCCCACCATGGGCAGCTATTCCTGGGCGCCCAACTGGATCACCAGCCCGCCGCCGGCGGGTTTCGACGCTCGCGGTGTTCGTGCCGGTGTCAGCGTGGATCCCACGATGGCCGCCAGTGGCATGCCCGGTAGTGCGTTGGGGGTCAGTCCCAACAAAGCCGACCTGCTGACCTCCAGTAGTACCCGCTACCGGATCGGCGCCGGGCTGAGCCCGAACCCGACACTTCCGACGGTGACTCCGGGTACCAATATCGGGGCCGGTATGGAGGTTCCGGTGTTGGAGGATCCGGGCGGTGCGGCGCCGAAGTCGCCGGTGGGTGCGGAGTCCTCGCAGCCCACGGCCATCCCAGCGGTGCCGGGTCAGCCGGCGCCGATCTTGGAGGCGGCCAGCGGTACGCCGGCCGCGGTGACCCCATCGCCAGCGCCGACACCGGTCCCGGCTGAGCCACCGCCGGTGGAGGTAGCGGCCGCATCTCCGCCGAATTCTTGAGGCGAGGTATCGAGCGCCGGCGACGGTGTCAGCGCAGTCGCCCGGCTACAACTCTGTGACACACCCGTTGTCGACCAGCCATGAGCGATCCAGCCGAACGTTCTGCAGCATTCGGCGGTCATGAGTCACCAGCAGCAGTGCCCCGTCATAGGTTTCGAGCGCCTCTTCAAGCTGTTCGATGGCGGCGAGATCGAGATGGTTAGTCGGCTCATCGAGAACCAGCACATTTGTGCCACAGGCCTGCAGCAACGCAAGGCCGGCGCGGGTTCGCTCACCGGGCGAGAGCTCGTCGACCGGCCGTTCCACATGGTCGGCGCCCAGCCCGAACTTCGCAAGCAGGGTTCGCACATCGGCAGTCGACCATGACGGCACGCGCTGCTCGAAGCGATCAACGAGTCGCTCGCGGCCAGTGAAAGCAGCACGCGCCTGGTCGATCTCGCCGATGGCGACATTGGCGCCCAGACTCGCACGGCCCTCATCGGGCTGCTGGCGACCTAGGAGTAGCCGCAGCAATGTCGACTTTCCTGCCCCGTTGGGGCCGGTGATGCCGACCCGCTCGCCGGCATCCACCTGTACCGACACCGGTCCGAGGACGAATTCTCCTTGCCGCACAACGGCATTGTCGAGAGTCGCAACGACCGTACTCGACCGCGGCGCGGCTCCGATGGTGAACTCGAGTGTCCATTCTTTGCGGGGTTCGGCGACTTCCTCGAGGCGGGCGATCCGGCTTTCCATCTGACGCACCTTCTGCGCCTGCTTCTCGCTGGACTCGGTGGCCGCGCGGCGCCGGTTCTTGTCGTTGTCGGGAGCCTTGCGCATCGCGTTGCGGACACCTTGGCTGGACCATTCCCGCTGAGTGCGTGCGCGTGCCACGAGGTCGGCCTTCTTCTCGGCGAACTCGTCATATTGTTCGCGCCGGTGGCGGCGACCGACCTCACGCTCTTCCAGGTAGCTTTCGTACCCGCCGCCGAAGACGGTGGTGGTGTTCTGGGCCAGGTCCAGTTCAAGGACGCGGGTCACGCTACGAGCGAGGAACTCTCGATCGTGGCTGACGAGCACCACACCTCCGCGGAGGTTTCCGACGATGTCTTCCAGCCGAGCCAGTCCGTCAAGGTCGAGATCGTTGGTCGGCTCGTCGAGCAGGACGATGTCGAAACGGGACAGCATCAGCGCCGCCAGCCCGACTCGCGCTGCCTGGCCACCCGACAACGCGGTCATCAGAGTCGATTCCGGCCGCACCGCGTCGGACTCGAGCCCGAGATCGGCCAGCACCGCGGGCAACCGTTCGTCGAGGTCCGCCGCGCCAGTAGCCAGCCAGTGATCCAGCGCAGCAGAGTAGTCAACCGTCGGGTCTGTATTGGCTGAACTCTGATCCGGATCCGCCAAAGCCGCGGCGGCTATTTCCATCGCCTGCGTCGCTTCGGCGCATCCCGTGCGGCGCGCGATATAGGCGGCGACAGTTTCCCCGGGCACCCGTTCATGCTCCTGCGGCAGCCACCCGACGAACGCGTCGGCCGGGGCGATGCTGACCACACCGTCGAGCGGCGCGACAGCCCCGGCCTGGATTCGCAGCAGAGTGCTCTTTCCGGCGCCATTGGCGCCTACGACTCCGATGACATCGCCCGGTGCCACGGTCACGTCGAGCCCCTCGAAGAGGGTGCGATGGGCGAATCCTCCAGCCACATTCTTCGCGACAAGCGTTGCAGTCATGGCCCTATCGTCGCACCACCGCGGCCGGAATTGAGCGGTGGGACACCGGCGACGGCGACGCTCTCAACACCAGACGCGCCTATCGGATCTCTTCGAGGCAGTCTGTGAGGCGCTCGAGCACGATCTTTGCATGCAATATAATTCTACAATTCAATATCTTTGCGATAAAAATTATCTCTTGTTGATTCCCAATACCGAATAACTAATATTAATTCAGCGATATCGATGTCGAAACGTGTTCAATATGTGCGGCCGCATGAGTATTGGTATAACGCTGCGGCTGCATCCTTCTGGCCCACATTGAAAGCTGAGTTCTATTGACCGGCACGTGTGGCGGGCCAAGGCGGCGGCAGAGTTCGCCGTTGACAATTTTGAGCGAAAGCGTCAATAATCGCCGCGGGAGCCACTCGACCATCAGTACGATGAGGCCCCGTCACAAAGGAAAACCTTGGGGGAGGTCTTTTCGTCCGATGGCAACCGAACTCGCTCGGATCGCCGTAGTCCTGAAGCGAACACTGGAATCTCTTCACGGAACCGTCGATGACTTGGCGCGCGAACTGGTGCGAGTGCTCGGCGTCAACCAGACCGATCGACGTGCCCTGGAACTCATTCTCCTTGCCGGCGAGAAGGTCACCACGCCGGGACTACTCGCCGACCGGCTCGGTCTGACTGCCGCCGGCACCACAATCGTGCTCAACCGCCTGGAAAAACTGGGCTACGTCAGCCGATCGCTACATCCGAGCGATCACCGCCGAGTCATCGTGGTGGCCACAGACCTCGCTGCTCGCCGTATCTCCGAACTCGTCTCCCCGCTGCTGGACCAGGGCGGCAAGATGTTGTCGAACTACTACAACACCGCGGACATCGCCCTGATCGTCGGGTTCCTCACCCGTACGCACGAACTACACCAAGCTCATCTGAACCGGATGCGCGAATTGGATCCCTACCCTCATTAGTTCCATGGCGTGCTCTGAAAGCCTTGTGCTGGAAGTGATTCCGGCATCGGCTGGCCTTGGCCCCAGTCCTTGTAGAAGATCTCGGTGTCGTCCGCGGTGGTGATTGTGGGCATCTTGGACTCATCAGCAGGTGGTGGGTGGGAAGCTTCGACCGGGGGCCGAGGCTGATCGGCAGTCGCGCGGTTCAGGCTTGACCGACGCCGAGTGCGTCGACGGGATTAGTACGGCTGACGACCAACGGGTCGGCGGGAGTGAAGGGGAACTTCGGCAGGTCGTCGATGTGGGTATTGAAGGCGGCGGCCAGTACTTCCCGGGTATAGGCGCTGGCCGAGGCGCGCAAGCCGATATCAGCCGGGAACGGCTGGTCGAAGAAGATCAGGAAGTGCCAATCCCCGGTACCGATGTTCTCGATGTGGTGCGGGTAGGCCGCCGGGATGAAGTACATGTCACCGGTGGTCAGGGTCCAGGTGTCGAGGCCGCCATCAGGATTCATGATCGTCATGCGCGCGTCGCCGTACTGGACGTATCCCATTTCGGCCGTGATCGGATGCCAATGCGGTTCGCGCATACCGTCTTCGGTGACCCGCAGCGAGTACATCGAGATGTCCTTCAACGCCGGCCAGAACTGGTCACGGGCAAAGCGCGCGTCACCACTGGCGTAGTTGAGTCCGGGTGCCTGAGCTTCGATGTCGAACTTGTGGGGGTCATCGAAGTGCGCTGACGCGGGGATGTCGGGCTCACCGACGCGGGCGGCGAGCTTGCGATCAACGGTGGTGCGGCGGATTTTCGCCATGTCTGCCGACGGCAGGTCGTAGGTGTTGCCCAGCACAGCATCGGTGAAGGCGCCGAACGTGGCGCCCAGGCCGAAGTCCTCGGGGCGTTCGTTGCGGAAGGCGATGATGAACTCGGCGACATCGGTACCGATGTTCTCGATGTGGTGGAGCGCGCCGGAGTCGATGTGGAACATCTGGCCGGCCGTGACGATGAAGTTGGCGAACCGGCTGTGATTGTCCAGCACCGACACCAGGGCGGTGCCGGACACGCAGTAGGTGAGTTCGTTGGCGTTGGCGTGCCAGTGCGGGGTGCGCATTGCCCCCGGATTGAGCAGAACTCGCTTGATCGACAGGTTCTTCAGAATGGGCAGATTGTCGGCGGTGACGCGACGCATCGACCCGAGGTCATTCTCCTCGACGATCTCACCGTTGAGCAGTGAAAGAGCGTGGCCGCTGCCGGCAGTCGATGTGGTCATGCTGTGCCTCCAGGTGTCGTGGTGTCGACGAATCTCGTCGATGAGTCAGTATCTGCCGTGGACGCTGTCCGAAATCGAGACCGCAACCAGCGTCGCCTCGGTGCTTCCGGCTTCGTGTCATCAGCACCGTTCTTCGCGCTTCAAGTTTCGGCTGCGCACGGGTGCGTCGTCATCAGCCAGCTGACTGATGCGCTCTCGGTGCCATGGAGGGCAATACGTGGCGATACAGGACAGGATTCCAGCGCATCCTGAAAAGTTCCCTTAGTGATCCGGTCGTCATCGGACGGCGAGGGTGTCGTCTAGCCAGTCATAGATGCGGGCGAAGGCCAGCCGTTGCTCACCTGCCTGGCAGTGCGCGCCTGCCCCTTCGGTTACGGTGAAGTCCAGCAACGTCTTTCGACATGTGAGATGGTCATACAGCAGTTGTGGTTGACCGTCGAAGAACATGTCGGTCGCGGCGTCGCAGACCAGAGTCGGGCAGGTGATCTGCTCGGCGGTTCCGTCGGCGAGGGTGTAGTCGAGGTATGAGGCGAAGAAGGCCCGGGGGCTGTCGACACCCATGACGTACTGGCCGTGGGTGGCGGCCCAGCGGATGTTCGGGTTGACGGCCATGAGTTGGGCGATCATTGCGTCGACCTCCGGCGCGGACTCGGCCCGAAGCGCGGCTTCGGCTTCGGCGCGGGTGCCCGGAAAATTTGCGGTGACGGTGAGGCCCAGGTCGTACACACCGTCGAGTGCCACACATGCCGCCAGGCGGTCTTCGAATGCCGCTGCCCGCGGCGCCAGCAGCCCGCCCATCGATACGCCCAGCAATGCGACTCGGTTTGGATCGACACCTTGGCGCTTCAGCGTCCAGTCGAGCACCGGGGTGACGACGCGCTCCCAGTCCGGCCGGAAGGTGAGGCCATCGAAGTGCAGCGCGGCGGGTTGGCCGGGTCCGTCGAACGTGACGACGTGGTATCCGCGCTCCTGGCCGGCAGCTGCGCCCATGAAATGCATTTCTTCGCAGGTACCGTCGAACCCGCTGTGCATGATCACCGTCGGCCTCGGGCCGGTATCCCCTTCGAGGCGGTGTGCGGGATAGAAGTAGCCGTGTAAAACCGTGTTCTCGTAAGGGATCTCGATCGGCTCGATCGGTGTTTCGAACAGTGCGGCCGCACTGAGGAAACACTCCCGCGCCCTGGTGTATGCGTGCTTGATACGCGGGTCGGTTGGGTGCTCGTGCAGATAGAAGTCAGCGGACCGGTAGTAGTTGCTCGCCCGTAGCAGGCCGTCCCGAGCGCTGATGAAATGTCCTGCGGCAAGCGACTCCTCAGCTCCTGCTGCGACCCGGTCCGCGGTGGCCAGCCACCGGTCGTACCAGCTGTCATAGTCACCTGCCGTGATCGCCTGAGCGGTGGTCAGCACCTCGCCGATGTCGGCTCCCCCGTAGGCCGTGTGCCCGAACATCCGCAGCGTCTCGTACCAGAACGAGCTGTCGTTGTGAAAAAGAACGGGTTCCATCGAACTGCTCCTTAAGTCGTTATTTCTTGCTTTAAGCAGGGTACGGCGGACGCGCATTTAAAGCAATGGTCAATGCTTTAATCTGTGTTTGTGACTGAAGATCGACAAGTGCGCCGGCGACCCGGGGGACGCAGCGCCCGCGTGGTGGCGTCCGTTCACCAGGCGGTGCGCGAGCTGCTGGCCGAAGCGGGCCCGGGGGCTTTCACACTGACTGACGTCGCCAGACGCGCGGAGGTCAACCCGACCAGCATCTACCGGCGTTGGGGCAGCCTGGAAGCAGTGCTGCTCGACGTCGAAACGGCCAGGCTGTCCGACACCTCACCCGTGCCTGACACCGGCACACTGCGCGGCGACCTCCTCGGCTACGCGCACACCGCTGCCGCCGACATCGCACGACCCGGCGGTTTGGCGTTCTTGCAGGCACTGATCGGCGCCCATGATCTGACCGATGAACAGCGCTCCACTCTCCTGTTACAGAGAGCGTCCCAATTCCAGACGATGCTGGACCGTGGTCGCGACCGCGACGAACCCCCACTCGACTACACCGTTGTCATGGACTGCATTCTGGCGCCCATCTACCTGCGGATCCTCTCCGGCCAAGGCGTCGACGAGTCAGCGCTCGCGTCGTTCGTCGACCGAGCCCTGGCATCGACGCCGCAGCCGACGGCGCATCGTTCGTAGCGGTGTGGCCAGATTGCGGCAAGCAGACCACGGCGCGCGCTGGCATCATCTGTGACATGAAGCGGCAGGTAAGTGCTGAACTCAACATCGACGTGACCGCATCGACCACACTGGAGTTTCAGATCGCGGTCGCCCCACACCCGGGCGCCGAGGTCGTTGAGTCGCTGTCATTTATGTTGAACGGCAACGCCATACAGCCCCACGAGATCCGCGGGGCGCACGGAACTCGCATTCACACATTCGATTCATCCCCGGGCAACGTGGCGGTCCATTACTCGGCGACGATCGACGGGCATTCGGACCCGGCTCCGGTCGGCGAATACGACAAGACGTTGTACTTGCGGCCCAGCCGGTACGTCGAAGCAGACCGGCTGTACGGCTTCGCCGCTGCTGAATTCGGCCAATACTCCGACGCTGCAACACTATTGGAGAAAATTTCCTACTGGGTCGGATTCCGGCTGAACTATGTTCCCGGCTCCAGCGATCCCATCGACGGCGCTGTCGACACACTGCTGGCCGGCAGAGGAGTCTGTCGGGACTACGCGCATTTGGTCGTTGCGTTACTGCGCGCAGCCAAGGTCCCGGCCCGGCTGGTAGCCGTATACGCGCCAGGGTGTATCCCGATGGACTTCCACACCGTCGCCGAGGCACTCGTCGAGGGGCAGTGGCGTGTCGTGGATGCGACGGGATTGGCTCCGCGACAATCGTTGGTACGCATTGCAACCGGCCGCGACGCCGCCGATATCGCCTTCCTGGACAATCACAACGGTGCCATCAACCTGAATCGCATCGAGGTCACCGCCGTCACCGACGTCGATCTGCCCATCGACTCGGTCCACGAACTGGTCTCGATCACCTGACCGTTGCACGTAGCCCGGCGGCCCACCTATCCGGCCA
>JARLGS010000092.1 GCA_031292695.1 Mycobacterium sp.
CGGTGACAACGCTGGCTCTGCGCACCGCGGCCGATAACTGCACGGGCCAATTCTGCGATACCAAGCTGTGCCGACCGCTTTTCCTTACGAGTCAGGCGATTCGGCCGGTACCTGCACCGGTGGCAGACCTGCCGGTGGCGGCGGTGCCGGCGAGGTTGCCGGGGCAGCCGCCGGCTGACCGTTCGGCGCTTCGAGTATGGGTGCGGGCTGGCCGGGCACGGCTGGGACCGCGGTTGGCTGGGACGATTCGGCCCCGGGTGTGGTCTTGGGTGCGGCCCCGCCCGGATCTTCCAGCGTGGGTACCTCCATCCCCGCCCCGATGTTGGTCCCGGGGTTGACCGTCGGCAGCGTGGGGTTAGGGCTCAGGCCGGCTCCGATCCGGTACCGCGTGCTGCTCGAGGTCAGCACGTTGGCCTTGTTCGGGCTCAGGCCCAGCGCGCTGCCGGGTGTGCCGTCAGCGGCCATCGCGGGGTCAACGCCGGCCATGGCGCGGATTCCGCGCGCGTCAAACGCGGCCGGCGGGGCGACCACAATGATGTTGGCGGGCCAGGAGTAGTTGCCCATGGTGACGTTGACCCGCACCGGCGGGCCTGGCATCCACGGCAGAACGGGTGGCACTGCCGGCTGTGCACCAGCTACGCCCGACGCAAGCGGCAATCCCAGGGCACCGACGACCACTCCCAGCGCTAGCTGGGTAATTCCTCTGTGCGACATGATGATTCGTCTCTTGCGTGCGCGCTCACTCACGGCGATGTCGGCCATCAGCTCGCCACGAGGAATGAGCAAGTGTTGGTCCGCAGCGCTACGTCCTTACCGTCGATGCCTCAACCGGGTTCGATCCACTCAGACGCAAGAATAGAGCCCGCTCAGCTGCAGCCTGCTGCATGGTCCAGTTGTCCAGTCCAGTACGCACTTTCTGCACGGGCAACTGCGAGGACTCGTCGAGCTTGTATCACGCTCTCTTCGTTTTGGTCCACGTCGTAGATGGCATGCCCGGCAGCGACTCTCAGTACCTGATTGCCCAGCTCGGCGGAGGTGATGCTCGGTATTACGAGCAGTTTCACGCATGTCTGCATCGTCGAGACGCGCATCAACCGTGGGCGGCAAGGCAATCTGGTGGAGTTGGATACTCTGAGGGCTACGGCGTGAAGGTCATGGACGCCGTCTCTGGCGGACCAATTGATGAGAATGTCAGCAACCTCTCCCACTCTCGGAAGCAGCGCTGAAACCAGCTCGGGCAACTCGTTGGCCACAGACCCACGTTGCGGCCACCACGCCCCATCGATATCTGAGCCGAGGATCGCCGCTAGAGACAATCGCGTTGGGCGCGAGACCCTTCGAGTAATCGTCACTTCGACGATTCAGGCTGGCAAAGATGCTCAGCGAGAAACGTTGGTTCATCGGAAAATGTCGGTACCGCAACGTCGTCGTGGCTGGCCGGATAGGGCACGCCTGGTGTGATCGGGTGTGAGAATAAGGGCATTGACTCCATGCGCGTTCCTAGTATCGAGTTTCGTCGGTGGCAATCCAGTGAGGGACGCGCGGCGTGGAATAAGGCGCGGGGTGTGTCTGAGCCCATGAACTGTGTTAACTACGACGCTACACCCCTTGGGCGCGCGTACCGTCGACGCGCCGCGAGTCGCGCACCGAAACCGTGCCCGCGCGGTACGACATCTGTCACCCGCTGAAGCACGAAACGTCAAGCATCACCCGACGTAATACAGCTTCTAAAGTAGGGCGGGCGGGGCTCGAACCCGCGACCTAGGGATTATGAGTCCCCAGCTCTGACCAACTGAGCTACCGCCCCTGGTGCGTTTCACCTGCCGAAACGCTCATTCTGCCGAATACGACCGCGACCGTGTTGAAGTCGTCATCGAGTAAGTGACCATACAGGCCCGCGGTTGCGAACTCGAAGGCGTGCCCCAACGTAGGCCGCAGAACCGCCGCATTGCTGAACAGGGACATCCCGGGCCGGGCTGGATGCCGCAACAAGTTCAAGGATCTCCCGAACGGGGAAACGCAGTACCATCGGTACCGCCATGCTCGCAACAGTCCGTAAATCGATGCTCACCTACACGATGGCCGTCACGGGGTCACCGGTTCAGTTCGGGGTGTGGCTCATGGCACTGTGGTTCACCAGCAACGGCCCTGCGGCCTACCTCACCTGCACGTCGATGCTCTTTGACCCGACGACCCCCTGCACTACGCAGGTATTCGGCTTTATCCCGGTCACCGTGAACCTCTGGCACACCTTGTGCCATTTGAGCACGGGCCTCATCGGTCTCGTACTCGTGGTGCGGCGACCTGGCGCCATTTTCTACGCACTGTTCTTCGGCGCTTATTACCTTGCCTGGGGACTGCTCGGGCTCTTCTTCACCGAGCAGGTCCGGCACGCACTGGGTGTCGACATCTTCGGGTCCTGGGTCCACGTCGCCGAAGGCCTGATCCTCTTCGCTATCTGGATCGGCGACCGGTTGACGGCCCAGTCCCATAACACCAATCACCACGTCGGCACCGCCGCAATCTAGCCAAGGGAAGTGGTCACGAGAACACCGGCTGGCCGTCCGCTCCGAGCAGATACCGTTCGGTGCCCTCGGTTACCCGCGGCGCGTCCCCGCCCAGCGCGACCGCGATCTTGTTGATGCCGTTGCGCATCACGTCCAGGGTGATCTCGGTGGCCTCGGCGTCCGAGAAGTGCGCATGCATGCCGGCGGCCACCTCGGCCGGAATCCGCGCAGGGGTCCAGACCAGGGCGTCCACGTAGCGCAACGCCGCCTTCTGCCGCTCGCCCAGCAGCGCCGACGACTCGTACAGCTCGATCTCGGAGTACATCGACTCGTTGCCGCCCGCGTCCAGCGCGGTGCCCTCACGCAGCGACTTGCACAGCCGGCAGTTGTGCGCCGCAGCGCCGCGTAGCCGCACCACCTCGGTCATCACTGGATCCAACGCACGCATGGCGCCGACGGTAGAGGCGAACCGGTTCAGCAGTAGATCGACCGGATCGGTGTCCCGGTCCCAGCAGTCCGGATCGGCAACCGGAGGCAATCCCAACGCGGCAAATCCGGCCCGCACCCGCGGGACGAAGTCCGCGATGAACACCAGCACTGCGACCTGAAACGCCCGACTCCCGAACGCGGCCATGAAACCGGCCCGCTGCTCGGCCGACACCACCGACACGTCAACACTGAACTGCTCGGCGAACAGCGCCAACTCAGGGTCCTCGAGCGGTTCGCCCTCGGTCATCAACGGCGGCAACGACAACGTCGCCGCACAGGTCCGTCGCACCAGCGTGGTCAGGGCCGGGTCCGGGGATACCGCGGTGAGTTGGGTGAGCAGACCGTAAGGCTCCATGGTGGCGATTATTGCGCCTGGCTGACCGATGACATGTGGAAGTCCGGAATCCGCAACGACGGCATCTGCGCCCGGGTGGCCCAGTCGCCCCATTCTCGGGGCAAGGTGGTCTCACTGACCCCGGCCTCGGTGGCCCGGCGCAGCAGGTCCAGCGGACTCTCGTTGAACCTGAAGTTGTTGACCGCCGCCGTCACCTCGCCGTCCTCGATCAGGTAGACGCCGTCGCGGGTGAGCCCGGTCAGCAGTAGCACTGTCGGATCGACCTCGCGCATGTACCAGAGTGTGGTGAGCAGCAGGCCGTGTTCGGTGCCGGCGATCATGTCGGCCAGACTCGCGGTGCCACCGGTCATCAACAGATTGTCGGCGGGCACCGCCACCGGCGCGCCGAATTCTGCTGCGGCGGCCCGTGGATAGGCCAGCGCGTGCACGACACCGTCGCGAATCCAGTCGACGCGGCCGATGTCCAGGCCGTTGTCGAATACGGACACTCGTTCCGACGAACTCGACGTCGCCACGAAAGGCCGGCAATTGAGCCCTGCCGCAACAGGATCCGAGTACAGCGTCAACCCGAGATCGGTGAGCTTCTCCCCCACCCGCGTCCCGCCGGGCGCCGCGAGCGCGGTGCGGCCTTCCTGGGCGCCACGGCCGTCCATGCTCCAGCCGAGATAGATCATCATGTCGGCGACGGTCGATGGCGGCATCAGCGTCTCGTACCGGCCGGCCGGCAACTCGACTGTCTTCGACGCCCAGCCGAGCCGCAAGCACAGGTCGTCGAGCATGGAATCGATTGGCACGTCCAGGAAATCCGCGGTACTGACGCCGGCCCAGGCACTCGCGCCGCCGCGTTTGGCGTTGACCTCCACCGAGCCGGTCGGTTGGGTGAACCGCCGCCGGAGGCCCCCGGAGGTGGCCAGATAGGTGGTGTCCAGCTCGTGGCGGGCAAAGCCGTACAGCGCGTCGGCGCGGTGGAAACCGTCGACCAGCCGTGCCGCGATGCCGCCGAACACCGACGCACCGGTCAGTGGCGACGGCTCGTCCCAATCATCCGGGCATTCCTGGCCGCTCAGCGCCGGTGCGCTGTCCCGGGCTTCGGGTGCCGACCGCGCGGCGTCCTGCGACCTCGCCACCAGGCCGGCGATGGCGCCCGGATCGACCTCGCTGGACTTCACCGAGCCGACACGGCCCTTATCCCCCTGGCGGACAATCGAAATGACGGTGGTCTCGCGGCTCACCGACTCGCCGTTGGTGGTCATGGTGTTGTTGGCCCAGCGCAATGACGCGGTGGACCTGTCGGCCACCAGCACGATGGTCTCGTCTGCCTGGCCGCGGCTGGCTGCCTCGGCCAGCACCAGCTCGACAACCTGGGGTGCACTGATCATCAACGCCCCGATTCAGTTCGCGTGTTGAGCACTTTGATTCCCCGGAACAGCGCCGACGGGCAGCCGTGACTGACCGCGGCCACCTGGCCCGGCTGCGCCTTGCCGCAGTTGAAGGCCCCGCCCAGACGCCAGGTCGACTGTCCGCCAACGGCTTCCATCGCCCCCCAGAAGTCGGTGGTGGTGGCCTGGTAGGCCACGTCGCGCAGCTGGCCGGCCAACTTGCCGTCCTTGATCCGGAAGAACCGCTGGCCGGTGAACTGGAAGTTGTACCGCTGCATGTCAATCGACCACGACTTGTCACCGACGATGTAGATGCCGTCCTCGACCCGGCCGATCAGGTCGTCGGTGCTCAGGTCCTCGGGACCAGGTTGCAGCGAGACGTTGGCCATCCGTTGGATCGGGACGTGGTGCGGTGAGTCGGCGTAGGAGCAGCCGTTGGACCGGATCACCCCGAGTTTCGGCGCGAACACCCGATCCAACTGGTAACCCACGAAGATGCCGTCGCGCACCAGGTCCCAGCTCTGCGCCCGCACCCCCTCGTCGTCGAATCCGATGGTGGCCAGCCCGAAGTCGACGGTGCGGTCAGCGGTCACGTTCATGATCGATGACCCGTACTGCATGGTGCCGAGCTTGTCGGGGGTGGCAAATGACGTGCCGGCATACGCCGCCTCGTAGCCGATGGCGCGGTCGTATTCGGTGGCGTGCCCGATGGATTCGTGGATGGTCAGCCACAGATTGGTCGGGTCGATCACCAGGTCGGTGGGACCGGCCGGCACGCTGGGCGCTTTGACCTTCTCGGCCAACAGCGACGGCAGCTCCGCCAATTCCGTTGTCCAGTCCCATACCTCGTCACCCGCAACGGCCTCCCAGCCACGGGCGGTCGGCGGCGCCAGCGTCCGCATGGTATCGAAGGCGCCGGCTGCGGTATCCACGGCGACAGCCTCGATCGTCGGCTGCACCCGGACCCGCTGCTGGGTAATCGACGAACCGAACGCGTCGGCGTAGAACACCTGCTCCTTGACCGCCTGCAACCCCGTCGACACGTGGTCAATCCCGTCGGATGCCAGCAGCCGTCCGGTGTATTCGCCGAGCACCGCGATCTTGTCAGCGGCGGCCACGTCGAACGGATCGATGCGGTAGTCCGAAATCCACGACACGTCGGTGTACACCGGCTCTGGAGCCAGTTCGATGCGCTCGGCATTCAGCGGGGCCAGGGCCACCGCCACCCGTACCGCGCGACGGGCGGTTTCGGCGGCAACGTCGGGACTCAGCTCAGCGTGCGAGGCGAAACCCCAGGTGCCGTCGACGATCACTCGCACCGCCAGCCCCATTTCGCGGGTCACCACAGAGGTTTCCAACTCACCATCGCGCAGCTGGATGTGTTCGGTGGTGATGCGATGAATCCGCAGGTCAGCGTAGCTCGCACCGGCAGCCAACGCGGCCGACACGGCGGCCTCGGCCAGCTGGTGGCGCGGCAGCGCCAGGAAGTCGGCGTCAACCCGTCTCAGCGCAGTCACGGCTACACCGTAGTGGGCACGTTTTAATAGCACTGTGCAGCGCCGCCGGTTTCGGGACACCGTGACGGGCTATGCGCTGCTCGCGCCCAGCCTGTTCGGTGTCCTGATGTTCCTGCTGCTGCCCATGCTCGTGGTTGGCTGGCTCAGCCTCCAGCGGTGGGACCTGTTGGGGCCGATCAGCTTCGTCGGGACGGACAACTGGCACGCAGTGCTCACCGATGCGGCGTTCGGCCGTTCGCTCGCGGTGACGTTGGGCTTCGTCGCGCTGGTGGTGCCGGTGCAGACCGGGCTCGGCTTGTTTGCCGCGACGCTGCTGGCCCGCGATCTGCCGGGCACCGGCTTCTTTCGCACCCTGTACGTGCTGCCGTGGATCTGTTCGCCGCTGGCCATCGCGGTGTTGTGGCGCTGGATTCTGAGCCCGACCGACGGTGCGGTCAGCACAGTCCTCGGCCATCGCATCGAATGGTTGACCGACCCGACGCTGGCGCTGCCGGTGGTCTCGGCGGTCACGGTGTGGACCAACGTCGGCTACGTGACGCTGTTCTTCCTGGCCGGCATTCTGGCCATCCCGGACGACGTGCACAATGCCGCCCGGATCGATGGCGCGACGGCCTGGCAGCGGTTCAACCGCATCACCCTGCCGATGCTGCGGCCCACCCTGTTCTTCGTGTTGGTGACGGGAATCGTGAGTGCGGCACAGGTTTTCGACACCGTCTACGCACTCACCGGTGGTGGCCCCGAGGGCCGAACCGATCTGATCGCCCATCGCATCTACGCCGAGGCGTTCGGTTCCGCGGCCGTGGGCCGGGCGGCGGTGATGGCGTTGATCCTGTTCGCGCTGCTGCTCGGGGTCACGCTGGTGCAGCATTTCTACTTCCGTCGACGGATCAGCTATGACCTCACGTAGCGCACGGTGGTTTTCGCCGGCACGGCCGGCAGCGATCTACGCCGTCCTGGTGGTCGGTGCCGCGATCACGCTGGTGCCGTTCGGCCTCGGCCTGCTGACCTCGTTCACCTCAGCCCGCCAGTTCAGCGCCGGGTCGCCACTGTCACTCCCGCACCCGCCGACATTGGCCAACTACACCGCCCTGGCAGACGCGGATTTCGGCCGGGCCGCGTTGGTCACCGCACTGATGACCGCGGTGATCCTGCTGGGCCAGTTGACGTTCTCGGCGACCGCCGCGTATGCCTTTGCCCGACTTGAATTTCCGGGACGGGACGTACTGTTCTGGCTGTATCTGGCCACCTTGATGGTGCCGGCGACGGTGACCGTGGTGCCGCTGTATCTGATGATGGCCGAAGCCGGACTGCGCAACACATTCTGGGCGTTGGTGCTGCCGTTCCTGTTCGGCTCGCCCTATGCGATTTTCCTGCTGCGCGAGTACTTCCGGGCTATCCCGGCCGACCTCATCCGCGCCGCCCGCATCGACGGCGCCAGCACGCTGGATGTCATCGTGCACGTGGTGCTGCCGGCCAGCCGGTCGATTCTCGTGACGCTCGGGTTGATCACCGTTGTCTCGCAATGGAACAGCTTCATGTGGCCGTTGGTGATCACCAGCGGGTCATCCTGGCGAGTGCTGACAGTGGCCACCGCAGGCCTGCAGTCACAATTCGACGCGCAGTGGACGGTGGTGCTGGCGGCGACGACGGTGGCGATCGTCCCGCTCGTCGTGTTGTTCAGTGTGTTGGGCCGGCACATCGTGCGCTCGATCGTGGTCACCGGCATCAAATGAAATTCTCCACCCGGTTCGTCACCGCCCTGGCCGTCACCATGGCTGCGCTGCTGGTGGCCGCGGTCCTGTTGGGCCGCTCCGGCGACAACACCGGGAAAACCGTTGTCACCGTGCGGCTGTGGGATGCCCAGGTCGCCACGGCCTACCGCTCGTCCTTCGCCGAGTTCATGCACCGGCATCCCGATATCGAGGTGCGCGTCGACGTGGTCGCCTACGCGTCGTACTTCGACAGTCTTCGGACCGACGTCGCCGGTGGCGGAGCCGACGACATCTTCTGGCTGTCGAACGCCTACCTGGCCGGCTACGTCGACACCGGCCGGCTGCTGGACATCGGAAACCTGTTGGGCCACGGCGCCTCCGAGGGCTGGGACCGACCGGTAACCCAACAGTTCACCCGGGGCGGCAAGGTGTGGGCGGTGCCGCAGCTGACCGATGGCGGTATCGCGCTGTACTACAACGCCGACCTGCTGGCGGCCGCCGGGATCGACCCCGGTGAGCTGGACACGCTGCGCTGGTCCCCCGGAGACGACGACACGTTGCGGCCGCTGCTGGCCCGGCTCACCGTCGACCGCAACGGAAACCACGCCGACACCACCGGATTCGACGCCGGGCAGGTGCGGCAGTGGGGCTATAACGCCGCCAACGATCTGCAGGGCATCTATCTCAATTACATCGGCTCGGCCGGCGGGGCCTTCAGCGACGGCGACCGGTTCGCCTTCGACAACACCGGCGCGCGGCAGGCGTTCGAATACCTGGTGCGGCTCATCAACACCGACCACGTCGCACCGTCGGCCGCCGATACCAACAACAACGGGGACTTCTCCCGAAACCAGTTCCTGCAGGGCCGGATGGCGCTGTTCCAATCGGGCACCTACAACTTGGCCGCCGTCGCCGACCAGGCCCCCTTCCGCTGGGGTGTGGCGATGTTGCCCATCGGCCCGGCCGGGCGGGTCAGCGTCACCAACGGCATTGCCGCCGCGGCCAATTCGGCCACCCGGCACCCCGAGGCGGTGCGGACGGTGCTGGACTGGATGGGCAGCGCCGAAGGCAACAGATATCTGGGCGTCGCCGGCGCCGCGGTGCCGGCGGTGCTCGCCGCACAACAGGTCTACTTCGACTATTGGGCGCAACGCGGTGTCGACGTTCTACCCTTCTTCCAAGTGCTGGACGGCCCCCGCATCCCGGCACCCGGCGGCGCCGGGTTCCCTGCCGGATTCCGGGCTATCAAACCCTTCTTCGACGAAATGTTCCTGGGCCGGGCACAGGTTGCGTCGACCCTCGCCGCGGCGCAGCACGCGGCGAACAACGCAGCCCGCGCTTAGTGCGAGTGGGTGGCCAGCGGGGTGCACACCTCCACCCACAGCGACAGGGCGCACATCGCAGTCACCAACAGCAGCGCCATCGCGTCAGCCCGGCCAGGCCGGGCCGGGCTGGCTGCAATCTGGCCTACCCCGCCGCGGGCAGTGATGGCATCGCCCATCTCATCGCCGCGGCGCAGCGCCACCGTGATCACGGCGGCCAGCAGATCGACGATCTCGGCGGCGCGCTGTTTGCGTCTGGCGCGACGTCCGTCCGGCTGCGCGCGGGGGCGCAGCCGGCGGGCTGCGAACAGGACTCGATATTCGTCGATCAGCATCGGGAACGCCCGCAGTGCCAGCGCCAGCGTGACCGCCCACTCGTCGACCGGAATCCGCAACCATCTCAGCGGTCGGCCCAATGTGGCCACGGCAGGCGCGATCTCGGAGACATTGGTGGTCCAGGAGACCAGCCCACCCAGACCCAACAGCACGATGGACAGCACAGTCACCTGCAGGAAACTCAGCAGGCCGCCGAGCCCCAGGTGCACCGACGCAATGGTGACGAAGGGCTTGCCGCCGGCCAGCGCCGCAGTGCCGCCACCAAGCAGCAGCAGGAACCACACCAGGCGGGGCACCGACGGCAGCACACTGCGCGGAATGTGGGCCAGCCACGCCGTCAGCAGCACCAGCATCGCCACCAAACCGATGGGCACCCACCCCGGATACACCGTCAGCACGGCACCGATCAGTGCGACCACCACCAGCTTCGTGCCGGCCCACAGTTCATGGATCGGCGACGTGCCGGGCACGGGACGCAGTAGCACCATCGAGCGGCGTTGTTTGGTGGCCGGAGCCGTCATGATCGTCTCCCCGCAATGATCGGTGCCTCTGCCAATTCGCCGCGATGCAGCCGCAGGGTGCGCGGGCACAGCTCGTCGAGTCCGTCGAAGTCGTGCGAGATGACGACCACGGTCAGCCCGGTGGTCCGGCGCAATTCGGTGAGCAGGGCCACCAGGCCGCGTTGGCTCGCCGCATCCAAACCGGCGAGCGGTTCGTCCAAGATGAGTGCGCGCGGCCGCCGGGCCAGCAGCCCGGCCAACACCACTCGCCGCATCTGGCCGCCGCTGAGTTGATCGATACGACGGTTCGCCAACTCCGGATCGAGCCCGACCATGCCCAGCGCTTCGTCGATCCGGCCACGGTCGCTCCGGGAGAAACCGGCGGCCGACGCGATCTCCCGGCCGACCCGTGACCGCATCAGCTGCAGGCGGGCCGCTTGGAACGAAATAGCCACGGCACCAACCTGATCGGATACCGGAGTGCCGTCCAGCAGACAGCTGCCGGTGGTCGGCACGGTCAGGCCGGCCAGGATCCAGGCCAGCGTCGATTTGCCGGATCCGTTGAGCCCGTGGATCAGCACGCCCTCGCCCTCGTGGACCGTGAAGTTGATGTCCCGCAACGCCGTTGATTCCCAGGGGGTTCCGCTGCTGTATTGATGCCCCACTCCACGCACCTCGAGCACCGCCGGGCCCACCGGTTCAACGCTGGTCGCGGCGACCGGCACCGGCGCGGTCTCGACCATGTCAACGTTGTCGGCGGAGCTGCTGAGCCGGATCACGCGATCGGCCGAGTCGGCTTCGTCGTTGTAGTGCGTGATGTGCACCAGCGAGGTGCGATGGTGACGGGTGAGCTCGGACAACACCGAGAGCAGCACGTCGCGGCCCTGCTGGTCGACCATGCTGGTGACCTCGTCGGCGATCAGCAACGCGGGCTCGCGAGCCAGCGCGGCGGCCACGGCCAGGCGCTGCAACTCGCCGCCCGACAGCCCACCGGTGTCCCGGTCCGCCATGCCACTGAGGCCGACCTCGGCCAGCAATCCATCGACGTCGATGGCCGTGCCCGCCGGCAGGCCCCAGACCACATCGTCGGCGACCCTGGTGCCGAGCACCTGACTCTCCGGGTGCTGCATGATCACCGCGGTTCCACCGGCTTGCCCGAGGCCGACCGCACCGGGGCGGTCGATGATGCCCGCCGTCGGTTCCCGGCCCGCGAGCATCAGCATCAAGGTGGTCTTGCCCGAACCGTTGGCACCGGTGATGGCGACATGCTCGCCCGGTTCGATGCTCATGGTCACCGGGCCGAGTGCATCCCGGGCGGTGTCCGGGTACCGGAAGCGGACGTCATGTAGCCGGGTCGGCACCGGCGCCACAAGGTCATCCGATGCGATCGTGTCGAGCTTGTGGACATCGGGGACGCCGAACAGCCGGGTCAGTACCCGGGACAACGCCCACCAGCCGATCAACGTGACGATCACGATGTGGATGACCATCGAGAGCATGATCGGTATTGGCCAATAGTGCAGGAACGCAGCGAATCCGGTCCGCATCTCCTCAGCGGTGCGCGCCCCACCCGGGAGTACCGATATCGCGTTGGCCAGGCCGTTGATGTTGGCGGTCATCGCCGCGAAGATCAGTTCGCGGAGCCGCGATACCAGCAGCAGTATGCCAATCACGTATGCGCCGAACACCATCCCGGCGAGGACCGACGCCCATAACACGGTGGCGATGCCCAGGCCCCGGCGTTTTACGATGCCGGTCAATCCGCCGATGTAGGCGCAGAACACCACAGTCATCAGGCCGCCCATTCCGGCGATGAGGAACGCGATGGTGCCGCCGGCGACCGTCGCGGCCACCAGCACCCGAATCCGGTACCGGTAGGACAGCAGCCCCATCGGCACGGTCCCCAACATGCCGAGCCCCGCGGCGAACGGGACGACGACGGCGATGATGGCGGTGGCCGCAGTCAGTGCCGCCATCACGGCGGCTTGGGCGAACTCACCCGGATTCAGGGGACCGGCTTTCCGCGGTATGCCGGCAGCAGTCATTTCACAATTCTGCCAGCAGTTCTGACGAGTAAACTTGATGGCGTTGTGACCGTCCCCACTGCGGACAGTAGTTCGACTATATAGAAACTCTATGCAATCATGATGACCATGGCACCCGCATCGGCGACCGATACGACGCTGGCCTCCGATCTACTCGCGGTGGTCGCGCGGATCAATCGTCTGGCCAATCAGCGGGTCCGACTTTCCCTGCCGTTCGCCCAGGCCCGGCTGCTCTCCACCATCGAAGCCGAGGGCCGGGCACGGATCTCCGATCTCGCTGCACTGGACCACTGCTCACAACCGACCATGACGACTCAGGTGCGTCGGTTGGAGGATGCCGGTCTGGTGTCGAGGACCGTCGACCCCGACGACGCCCGCGCGGTGCTGATCAGCATCACGCCAGACGGCGTCGCCACCCTCGCGCAGGTACGGGCCGACCGCGGTAACGCCATCGACCCCTACCTGGACCAGCTCGACAGTGCCGACCGGGACACTCTGGCGTCGGCCGTCCAGATCATGCGCGGCCTACTCGCAGAGACCAGCCCCCACCGCAACTGACATCGACAGACGCTACGGACCCGGAATCGGGTCGAGCGCCTTGAGCTTGCCGCCATCGAGGGTGTATCGCACACTGCCGATGCCTGTCGGCAGGCCCGGCTGATCCTTGGCCTGCTGCCACTGGAACTGAACGGTCGCCGTGTCAGGCGTGCTGGGCGTGACGGTGAGGTATGGCCGCGGGTTGGGCGTCGGCGTGCCCACCATCGTGTCCTTGTGGAAGAACAGCACCTGCTGCGGACTGTCCGGCGCGGCATTGATCTGGCCCACCTGAACCCAGTACAACGCGCAGTTCGACGTGTGGCCAGTGCCGATTTGGGTCCACTTGCCGGACGGCGGCGCCGGCATGGAGTAGACGGCAGCGGTCACGACGTTCGGGGCCGGAGCGTCGGTGGAACCGCATCTGTCGGGACCCGAGGGCGCCGGGGCCTTCGGACTCCAGCCGCATCCGGCGGTGATCAATGCCGAACCCGAGAACAGGGCGAACGCTGCAATGTAGCTGACGGACCGCATGCGGTAAGCGTACGGGTTCGGCGACCCAGCCAGAAATCAATAACGGCAAGGTGATTCGTGACCAAGCAACGGAAGACTAGGGGTCAATTCAAGCGACCCGTGATCAAAATCAGTGTGACAGTGGCGACTTCGGCGGTGCTACCCGCAGGCGTCGCATTTCTGTTGATGGCCGGCAGTGCCGGACCCGGACCACGTCCCGTTTGAGAAGACCGCCGAGCCTGTCAGTACGCTGTGAGTGTGGCCACAACGCATGACTTGATGCTCCGTCCGTGCCAGGGACCCACGGAATGGCCTGAGCTAGTGCGAATCTGGCGCAGCGCGGTCGAGGCTACGCACGATTTCTTGACCGCCGACGACATCGACTTCTACGAGCGTCGGCTGGCTGATGAGTACCTGAAGCTGGTCGATGTGACGGTGGCGGATTCCGACGGCGTACCGGTTGGGTTCTCAGGAGTGGCCTACGGGAATCTGGAGATGCTGTTCATTGACCAGCAGCATCATGGCCGTGGCGCTGGATCGCTCTTACTGGGTGATGCGATGGCCAAGCATCCGGGTTTGTTGGTCGACGTGAATGAGCAGAATCCCCAAGCCGTTGGGTTCTATCTGCACCATGGTTTCGTCATGCTCAGCCGTTCCGAGACCGACGGTGACGGGCGTCCGTTTCCGATCCTGCACCTGGGACCCGCACCGTCGGCAACGGTTGACTGACCAGCGGCGGCGTTATGTCGGTCGGACCGACGCAACGGCACCGACTACTTCGGACGGCGCGCTTCGAGAAAATCGCGCTGCCCAGCGGCATTCAGCCGGGCCGGTGTTGTCCCCGTCGTCTGTGTCGCATGCGTCACCGCCGTCGACGATTTCCGATCGCCGGCCGTTTCCCGTGATTGGCCTTCTTCTTCCTGCGTCCGCGCTTCTGGTCGGCTCGTTTGGACATCTGATGGTCGCTTTCGGCTTCAATTCAGGACCGACTCAAGGAGTCGACTGGTCAGTTTTTGTAGGCGAATGCGGGCGCGCGGATTCGCAACCAGCGCAGCCGGTCGGGCGTGCTCAAGACCGTCGTAGTACGCACCGTCGACCACCGGATGGGCAGGTGAACTGAGCGTGGTCAGTATCGTCGCGGCCTCTTCGACGGGCCGACCGGAATGGCCGTAGAGGGGAAGCAGTCGAGTTGCGAACGTGCCGGGATGCACGCTGAACGCGGTGAGTGATTCGCCACTGACCTCGGCTAGAGACCTGGTGTACATCGTGAGTGCGAGCTTCGATTGTGCGTACACCGCCAGCGGCGAGTACTCATGCACCCGAGTGAGGTTGTTCCAGCTGATGTTTCCGCCGCGATGCATCACCGATGAGACGTTGACGACGCGTCCGTGCGCACCGGCAAGCTTAGGCGCCAGCTTCGTTGTCAACAGATAGGGCGCCAGATAGTTGACCTGGAACGCGATCTCGTGGCCATCCGGGGTGGATGTGCGTCGTTCGGGTCCAGTAACGGCAGCGTTGTTGACCAGCACGTCCAACTTCGGCAAGGCTACGGTGAGTGTGTCGGCGAGGTCGGCGACCTCGTCGAGGCAAGTGAAGTCGGCGACGACCAGGTTGAGGCGCAGCGGTTCGGCACCCGCCTTCACCAGGCGCGCCATAGCCTGCTCTCCACTGTCGCGGTCGGGCGCGTGCAGGTACACCGTGGCGCCGTCGTCGACGAACTGGCGAGCCGTTGCATAACCGATGCCGTCGGTAGCGCCGGTGACGAGAACTGTGGGACAGGTTGAAAAATATTGTGACATAATAACTTTCGCGAGATTGAACCATTACCGCGCATCGTGAATGCACTCGAATGGCCGATGAAGTGGAAGACCGATGACGAGCGAATTAGCGCCCGGCGTGATTTCGCCGAGGGCGAAGTATCTCTTTCAGGCGCCGAGGCGCGTGGGCGACGGTGGTTCGTCGTCGAAGCCCACACCGTAACGCTCAATCATTGAGGGCACGGCACAACAAGTTGCCGTGTGGTGAGCCATGCGCTCCATGACAGCGCGACGAAGGCCAATCGGACCACACATCTCCCGAATTCTTGATGGGGCGATCGTCTTTCTTGACGTTCTATTGACGCGAGAAGGCCCACACCGCACGATCCTTGCGCGCACCGTAGATTCTCGTGAAAGCGAGCAGACCGTTCAGCATCGCGGACTCCGCGGATCGACACGTTGTGCTGTTGGGCGTGATCGCCGGCCTCGTGCTGTTCGCAAACGCATTAGCCACGCGCCACGACTCGTATCCGAACGCCATCGGCGATTACGTACGCCTCTTCATCCTGAACATCGTGTTCTGGGGCCCGAGGGTACTGCGTGCCATCTACCAGGTGTCGGTGTCACTGATTCCCGTTTTGGGTCTCGCGGCCGCCTCACTACGCCGCAAACCGCCCAGCTGAGCCAGCCTACCGACCTCAGCGTCGCCGCCGGCCCAAGAAATCGCCGTCCGAACTGAACCAGACCGTTCGTGCACTCCGGCCGGGGAAGTTACGCATGGCCAGCGATATCACCATTGACGCCGGCGGTCTACATACAGGCTCAGCCATGACGGGCCGATGCGTTGTTAGCCGACATTAACCTGCAGGCCATCCAAATTTTCGCCGAACTCGTATGCTGAATATCCATGCGCACTGCGTTCCACGAGCAACTCGATGCTCTCAACGAGGGAATTGCCGTGCTGTGCGAGCGTGCCGGAACCATGATGCAGCTGGCCACCGAGGCGTTGCTGCACGCCAACGTTGATGCTGCCGAACACGTCATCGGCCACCGCGGCGACATCGACCACGCGTGCACCGCACGAGAAGCGGACGTAATAGCGATCTTGGCCCGCCAGGCTCCGGTGGCCCGCGATCTGCGCGCCGTCGTCAGCGCCATGAGAAACGTGGCCGATCTCGAGCGCATGGGCGCTCTGGCGACGCACGTCGCCCAGATCAGTCGCCGCCGCCACCCCGACATCACAGTCCCGGCCGATACGATCGACTACTTTGCCGAGATGGGCAGCATCGCAGTCCGGCTCGCTGAAGACACCAAAAATGTTGTACTCGAAGCAGATTCCGACCGGGCGGCCCAACTCAGCGCTGACGACGAAGAGATGGACAACATCCACCGACGCCTGTTCACCGTCGTAATGAACCAGAACTGGCGCCACGGCACCACCGCCGCCGTTGATGTCACCCTGCTCAGCCGCTACTACGAACGGTTCGCCGACCACGCCGTCGACATCGCCCAGCGCGTCATCTACCAACGCACCGGCGTACGCCAGGGCTGATGGCCCAACCGCTGGCCACGTCCGGCACCGGTCGAACAGAAATACTCACAGATCGGGTTGCGCCTTGGTGAATAGGACCTTACTGGACAGATACTGCCGGGAAACCTGATCGACCGCACGCAGCTGGGATCGTGTGTCGATGACAGCCGACCCCACCGATACGCATCGGAGTGCCCGGCTGGACACTGCGCCCTGCCGACTCCGCGGCGGCTACCACATCCCACACCTGCCGGCGCTCGACCCCGGAACGAAAGCGTCGACCCGAGGCCCCGGCTCGACGCTGGCATTGATGCCAGTGGGTGAACGCAGCGCCGACATGCTGCAGGCACGGCTGTTTATCGAGCTCCTTGAAGCCGAACTTGCCGACATGCGAACACAACTGGCGACCACAAAGCGCGGCGGCAAAATGGCCAACCCCGGTGCGGAGACACGCCGTGAGGAAGTGCACGCTCGCGCCGACGAGGTGGCGCGGCTGCTGGACGCACTCGCCGTCCGATTCCCCAACGCATAAACCACGAGACGAGTTACGACATGCGACTCAGATGCGCCAACGCGATAACGGCACTCGTCGGCTATCTACGCCACGGCCAGCCTCACGCCGCTCCACCCATCGGCTACAGCACGCTGCTGGCGTTGCAGCCGCGGCGCCTCACCGACGTCGAAATCGACATCCTGGCAAGCTATTTCGCGCAGTTAGACGACTCACCGATAACTGACATCGACATCGCTGTTGCAATCATGAATGTCACCGACGATTTGGCCGGCTCCGCTGACATCGACCGCGTCAGAGGATCTCTGCCCAGAACCGGATAGCAGCAACCAATCCCACCCGCACAGGCACTGATATCACGGTCCTCTCAACAGTGACCAGGCGCGGGTGAAACAGGGCCTGCTGCCATTCACCCCGGGCGGTCCACACCTGCCCGAGCACTTTGGCGGCCATCACGGAGCGGCTAGATGAAAGTGTGAGGTTTTCGTGGGGGGAATGGCTGAATTTCATCCGGGTTAGTACCCCGGAAAGCAAAGTGACCAGCACTTTCGCGCTGGTCACGGTGGCTCCCCCGATTGGACTCGAACCAATAACCGCCCGATTAACAGTCGGGAGCTCTGCCAATTGAGCTACAGGGGATTGCGCTCAGGCTCGGGGAACATGTCCCTGAGCCGAGGCATGACTCTAGCGCATGAAGGCCCAAACCTTTGAATCGGGTGGTAGCCCGCCCCGTCACCCGCACACCATGGCGATCGTGAGGCAGGATGGAGCCAAGCACCGTCATCAGGGAGGGGTCAAGTGATCCGCACCGTCGCCGTCATGGCCGTTGGCTATGTTCTGGGAGCCAAGGCCGGCCGTCGCCGCTATGAGCAGATCGCCGGCACGTACCGCGCCATCACCGAGAGCCCGAGGACCAAGGCGATGTTGGACGCGGGGCGGCGCAGGCTTGCCGACAAGGTGTCGCCGGACCCCAATATGGTGCGGTTGACCGCGATCGATGCCAGCACCTCGGTGCTGCATCCTGAGTCGATTCACGACTGAGGCGCGACCCTGCGGGCCGCGAGGGCCTCAGTGCAGCGGCTGGTTCCAGGACTGGCCCGGCAGCAGCGGTCCGGTGCTCACCCCGGCGGTCGGCCCCCAGACGCCCCACGGCGTGCCCACGTTCACCGGCTGACCGTTGGACCGGCCCATGCAGTTGCCGTCGTCCTTGTTACCGAACCAGGCGAGGCAGCCGCCGTCGGCCGTGGACTGCGTGGCCGGTGCACTGCTCAGCGCGACGATGACCGGAGCGGCCACCGCGGCGACCGCCAGCACTGCTGCGGCGTAGAGCCGAGTTGCTCGGATGGTCATGGTCGGCCTCTCCCCTACACGTTCGGTACGTCCACACCATAACGCGTGCGGCGATCCTCCGTGTCCGTCCAGATCGACGAATTGGTCGGATTTACTCGCAAAAATCGGCCCATTCGTCCGTTTGGGCGGAAAGGGTGGCGAGGAAAGCGGCGGGGTAAATCAGGTGATGTCGTCGCCGCTGGCCTGCTGCAACAGGCTGCGCCGATACTGCTCCATGGCGACGAGATCCCCGAACAGCGCGTGATAGTCATCGCTCTGCTCCACCGGTGACATGCGTTGCAGCTTCGACTTCAATTCGGCGATCTCCCGGCCCACCCAGACCTCCTGCAGCCGGGCCAGGACACTGGAGATGTAGCGCGGTAACCGCTCCTCTTCGACCTTGAATGACTCGACCGACAGTTCGTTGATCAGAGTCGCAGCCGCCGGCGCTGCCTCACGCACCGCATCGATCCACTCGGCGCCACCCAATCCGCTCGCGGTGCCACCGGCGATCGCGAGCGCCTGCCGGACAGCGGCATACCCCGGATGAGTGAAGCTCTCCACCGGCAGTCCGTCGAACACCGGTCCGGCCAGCGCGGGGTACTGCAGTGCGGACTTGAGCGCCTCGCGCTGCGGCCACAGCGTCGGGTCTTTCGGATCGGGACGCCCCACCGTCGGGGCCTGCGCCTGAGCCGGCTGCGCGGCGGCCCGGCGGGTGTCCCGCCGGGAGGTGCCGGGACCGGCCTTTGCCGTCTCACGCACCCGGGAAATCACCTGGGCCACCTCGTCCCAACCGACCCAGCCGGCCAATTGACGGGCGTACTCGTCACGCAGGGTGGAGTCCTTGATCCGGGCCACCAACGGCACGCATCGGCGCAGCGCCGCGACCCGGCCTTCAGCGCTGTCCAGGTCGTGGTCTTCCAGCGCGGTGCGAATCACGAACTCGAACAACGGCGTTCGCCGTGCGACCAGGTCCCGCAACACACCGTCGCCGGCCTTGAGCCGCAGATCGCACGGGTCCATCCCGTCGGCGGCCACCGCGACGAACGACTGTCCGGTCAGATTCTGTTCGCCCTCAAAGGCTTTCACCGCCGCAGCGCGCCCCGCGGCATCGCCGTCGAACACGTAGATCAATTCGCCGCGGAAGAAGTTGTCGTCCATCATCAGTCGCCGCAGCATCGACAGGTGCTCGTCACCGAAGGCGGTGCCGCAGGCAGCCACCGCCGTTGTCACCCCGGCCAGGTGCATGGCCATGACGTCGGTGTAGCCCTCCACCACCACCGCCTGGTGCCCCTTGGCGATGTCGCGTTTGGCGAGGTCAAGCCCGAACAACACGTTGGATTTCTTGTACAGCACCGTTTCCGGTGTGTTGACGTACTTGGCTTCCATCTGGTCGTCGTCGAACAACCGACGCGCCCCGAACCCGATGACCTCACTGGTCGCGCCCCGGATCGGCCAGAGCAGCCGGCGGTGGAACCGGTCCATCGGACCGCGGCGGCCCTCCCGGGACAGCCCGGCGGCCTCCAGCTCCTTGAAGGTGAATCCCTTGCGCAGCAAGTGCTTTGTCAGGGTGTCCCAGCCCGACGGCGCGAATCCGCAACCAAAGCGTTTGGCCGCCTCGGCGTCGAAATTCCGCTCGATCAGGTACTTCCGGGCGGCCGCCGCTTCCTCCGACCGGAGCGCCTCGGCGTAGAACTCCTGTGCCGCGGTATTGGCCGCGAGCAACCGGCTGCGGCTGCCCCGGTCGCGCTGCACGTTGGTTGCCGACGCGCCCTCATAGCTGACCGTGTAGCTCAGCCGGTCGGCGAGCAGTTCCACGGCCTCGACGAAGGTGACGTGCTCGACCTTCTGCACGAAGGCGTAGACGTCCCCGCCCTCGCCACAGCCGAAGCAGTGGAACTGACCGTGGTTGGGCCGGACATGGAACGACGGCGACTTCTCGTCATGGAACGGGCACAGCCCCTTGAGCGAATCAGCGCCGGCGCGCCGCAGTTGCACGTGCTCGCCGACGATGTCCTCGATGCGGGTGCGTTCACGGATGGCCGCGATATCGCGATCGGGAATGCGGCCAGCCGGCATCGGATCAGTCTAGAGGTCGCGGCGAACGCGCTTCGTGGACCCGTTCCAGCCGGGTCTCGGTGTAGGACGCAATCTGATCGACCACCACGCGCAGCCGGGCGCCGTCGTCGGCCGCGAGGGCGAACTCGGCGGCGAACTGAGGGTCCAGACTGGCCGGCGCCTGCCCCCACAGCGACAGCGCGACCTCATGCACCATGGTGCGCTGGTCGGCCTGAATCTGCAGATGCTGGTGGTCGGACATGATGAACTGCAGGGCCAGCATCTTGAGCACGGCAACCTCGGCGCGCACCAGGGCCGGCACCGCGAGGTCGGCTTCGAACCGCCGCATCGAGGGCCGGCCGGCTTGCGTCTTGGTCTCGTTGATCGCGGCGTTGGCGAACCGGCCGACCAGCTCACTGGTGAGCCGCTTGAGCGCCACCGACGTCGCGACGGAGCCGTCGTACTTGCCGACAGCCGCGACCACGGGCAGCTGCGACAGCCGCTGCGCGGCCGCCAGCATGTCGTCGTGCGTCACCGTCGGATGCGACCGGGCGCCCAGGCGGGCCAGAGTCGCTGCCGCGTCGGCGTCGGCCAGGACTCTCAGGTCGATGCGTCCGGAGATGACGCCGTCCTCGACGTCGTGCACGGAGTACGCGACGTCGTCGGCCCAGTCCATCACCTGCGCTTCCAGGCACAGTCGCTCGGCGGGCGCGCCCTCGCGTACCCAGGCCGCGGCGGCTGCGTCGTCGTCGTAGAAACCGAACTTGGTGCGGTCCCCGCGGAACCACGGGTACTTGATCACCGCGTCCAACGCCGCCCGCGTCAGATTCAGCCCGGCCGAACGTCCTTCGCGGTCAAGGATTTTCGGCTCCAACCGGGTCAGGATCCGGAAGTTCTGGGCATTGCCCTCGAAACCGCCGAACGCGTTGGCGATCTCGTTGAGTGCGCGTTCACCGTTGTGGCCGTAAGGCGGGTGACCGATGTCGTGGGCCAGGCCGGCCAGGTCGACCAGGTCGGCGTCACAGCCCAGCCCGACCGCCATGCCGCGCCCGATCTGGGCCACCTCGAGTGAATGGGTCAGCCGGGTGCGTGGGGTCTCGCTGTGCCGCGGGCCGACCACCTGGGTCTTGTCGGCCAGCCTGCGTAGCGCCGCACTGTGCAGCACGCGCGCCCGGTCGCGGGAGAAATCGGAGCGGTGTCCGGCATCAGTGCCGGGCAGTGTGGCCAGCTTGGCACCCTCTTCGACCAGCCGTTGCTGATCGAAGTCGCTGTATCCGTCGCTTGTAGTGCCCACCGGCCGACAGTCTGCCAGTCCGGTCGTCCATTCCTGGCAATGGGCAGGGCAATGATCAGCGAGGTGGATGGCCACAGCCCCGCACAGCGACCATCCAGTCACCTACATTGACGAAATGCGCATCATGCGATTGCTCTGGCTGGCCATCACGGTTCTGACGGTGGGCATGCTGCTGGCCTCGAACGCATCGGCCCAGCCGCCAATGCGACTGGCGAACTACGTCACCGACCAGGCCGGCGCGCTGAACCCGCAGCAGCTCAGCGAAGTCTCGGGCGCAGTGCAGCAGTTGTATGGCCAGCGCGGCATCCGGCTGTGGGTGGCGTACGTCGACACCTTTTCCGGTTCGAGCGGCCCAGCCTGGGCGGAAAACACTTGGCGCCGAAGCGATCTGGGCGACCATGATGCCATCCTGGCGGTGGCGGTCAAAGATCGCGCCTATGCACTGTTGGTGCCAAAAGCCGCGACCGGCGGGGTCGACGTCGACCGGTTGCGCCGCGACGTCGTCGAACCCAAATTGCACGACGGGGATTGGGCGGGCGCGGCGATCGCGGCTGCCGACGGGCTGCGATCCACGCCGACGTTCAACTGGGCCGCGCTGGTGGGCGTGCTCGCGGCCATCGGCATCGCCCTGGGCGGCCTTCTCTGGTGGGGTCGGCGTCGCCGCCAGCGGCGTCGGCAAGCCGAACTGAACGCCGCCCAACGAGTCGACGCCACTGATGTCGCCGCGCTCGCCACCATGCGGCTCGACACGCTTGAGGACCTGTCCAAGTCGATCCTGGTCGACGTCGACAACGCGGTGCGCACCAGCGACAACGAGTTGGCCTTGGCGGTCGGCGAGTTCGATGACCGCGACACGGCCCCGTTCACCGCTGCGGTGCAGAACGCGAAAGCGGCGATGGCGCAGGCATTCAGCGTGCGCCAGACCCTCGACGACGCGATTCCCGAGACACCGCAACAGCGGCGCGAGCTGCTGACCCAGGTGGTCGTCGCGGCGGCGCGCGCCGATAAGGAGTTGGAGGATCAGCGCACCGCCTTCCATCAACTCCGGGATCTCGTGATCAACGCGCCGACGCGGTTGGACGCGCTGACGCAGCAGATGGTGGGGTTGACCGCCCGGGTCCAACCGGCGCAACTGACCCTCACGGGGTTGCGCGGCCGGTTCACCGCGACCGCGCTGGCATCGGTGGCCGGCAATGTGGACGCCGCCACGGAGCGGCTGGCGTTCGCCGACCAGAACATCACCACCGCACGCGGATTGATCAGCAAGCCGGCGGACAGTCAGGCCGCCCTCGTCAACGCGATCCACGCCGCCGAGTCAGCGCTGGGGCAGGCACAGCGACTGCTGGACGCGGTCGACACCGCGGCTGACGACATCAACCATGCGGTCGGCGCACTGCCCGCCGCAATCACCGATATCGAGAACGGGATCGCCACCGCGGGCACGCTCCTGAACGGACCGCACGCCGCCGCGTTGACGACCACGCGTGATGCTGCGGCACAAGCGGTTTCGGCGGCCCAGGCATCGGGTGCCGACGATCCGCTGGGCGCTTTCACCCGTTTGGCCGCCGCGGACGCGCAGCTGGACAAGCTCCTGGCGACGATCACCGAGGAGAACGCGGCGGCGCAACGGCTGCGGCAGTCCCTCGACCAGGCGCTGCTGACCGCGCAGTCTCGGGTCCGCGGGGTGTCGGATTTCGTCGACACCCGCCGCGGCAGCGTCGGGCCCGAGGCGCGTACCCGGTTGGCCGAGGCTCAGCGTCGTCTCGACGCCGCCCGGTCGGCGGCGGGCACCGATCTGCCGGCTGCCATCGAACAGGCCACTGCCGCAGCCGAACTGGCCGCTGAAGCACAGGCACTCGCCGATGCCGACATCGGCGCGGCCCAGCGCGCCTACGCCCAGGCCCAAGGTACGAGCGCGGGCGCCGAGTTGGGCGGCATCATCATCGGCGGCTTGTTGTCCGGCGCCCTGCGCGAGAGCCGGCGAGGCGGATCCAGCCGCGGCGGCGGTTGGAGCTCAACGACTTTCGGCGGTTCGGGCAACAGCTCCGGGGGTGGCTTCTCCGGCGGTGGCGGCCGCTTCTAACCCTGGGCAGCCACCCTGGCCCGCTCGCGCATCGAGGCGATCACGCCGCCGTCATTGAGGATGTCCGTGCCCGTCAGATACGCCGCCCTGGCGCTGGCACAGAAGGCGAACAGCTCGGCCATCTCCTCGGCCTTACCCCACCTCGGGACCGCAGCGTTCAACACCATCGCGCCGGCCCCCGCGTCCGCCTCCAGCAGCCCCATCTCGGTGTCGACCGATCCCGGGGAGACCGAGACAATGCGCAGTCCCTTGCCGTTGAAGCGCTCGGCCTGCGAGCTGCTGTACCACTTCACGAAGTTCTTGCTCACCGAATAGGCCAAGCCGGAGCGGACGTCCTCGGGCGCGATCGCACAGGCCGTCGCCATCTCAGCCAGGAACGCATCCCGGTCGGTCAGCGCCAGCGGGAACTTCGCCGTCGGGATGATCTCTTCGGGCAACATGTGCGCGGCCATCGATGCCACGTTGACAATGGCCGCGCCGTCTTCCGCGATGTCGAAGAACGCCTCGTTGACATTGACCGTGCCGACCGCGTTGGTGCACATCACATAGTCCGCCGTACCCATGCTGGGGCTCACGCCGGCGGTGTGGATCACCGACCCAATCGGACCGAGACCTGTTGCGGTCTCGAACAATTGGTCCACCGCCGCCCGATCGGTCATATCGGCGTTGACCATCGTCGCGGCGATGCCGAGGTCAGCCAGCGTGGCCGCGGCGGCATCGAGTCGGTCCTGCCGCACGTCGGCCAGCACCAGTTGGTGTTCGCGCCCGACGATCCTGGCCGTCGCCACACCCATGCCGCCCGCACCGCCGGTGATCACCGAAACTCGACTCATAACCGGCACGTTATACCGAAAGCCCAACGGGATCAGCCACGGGGCAGTGTCGGGGCGCTCAGCAGCGCCCGCGAGCAGACAGACTCAGCAGCCCTTGAGGCGCACCGCGAGGTAATCGCTGACGGCGTCGATGGCCACCCGTTCCTGGGTCATGGCGTCGCGTTCGCGGATGGTCACGGCGTGGTCTTCGAGCGAGTCGAAGTCCACGGTGATGCAGTACGGCGTACCGATCTCGTCCTGACGGCGGTACCGGCGGCCGATGGCGCCGGCATCGTCGAACTCGACGTTCCAGTTCTGGCGCAGCTCGGCGGCCAGGTCGCGGGCCTTGGGCGACAGGTCGGCATTGCGCGACAGCGGCAGCACGGCGGCCTTGACCGGCGCCAGTCGCGGGTCGAGCTTGAGCACGGTGCGCTTGTCGACGCCGCCCTTGGCGTTGGGGGCCTCGTCCTCGTGGTACGAGTCGACCAGGAATGCCATCAGCGAGCGGGTCAGGCCGGCCGCCGGTTCGATGACGTACGGCACGAAGCGGGTGTCGCTGGCCTGGTCGTAGAACGACAGGTCCACGCCGGAATGCTCGGAGTGCGTGGTCAAGTCGAAGTTGGTGCGGTTCGCGATGCCTTCCAGCTCACCCCACGGGTTGCCGGCGAAGCCGAACTTGTACTCGACGTCGGTGGTACCGGCGCTGTAGTGCGACAGCTTCTCCAGCGGGTGCTCGTACAGCCGCAGGTTCTCCGGGTTGATGCCCAGGTCGATGTACCACTGCAGGCGGGTGTCGATCCAGTACTTGTGCCACTCCGGCGCAGTCGAGGGCTCGACGAAGAACTCCATCTCCATCTGCTCGAACTCGCGGGTGCGGAAGATGAAGTTGCCAGGGGTGATCTCGTTGCTGAAGCTCTTGCCGATCTGGCCGATACCGAACGGCGGCTTCTTGCGCGCAGTGGTGACCACGTTGGCGAAGTTCACGAAGATGCCCTGCGCGGTCTCCGGGCGCAGGTAATGCAGACCCTCTTCGGACTCGATCGGGCCGAGGTAGGTCTTGAGCATCATGTTGAAGTCGCGGGGCTCGGTCCACTGGCCCTTGGTGCCACAGTCCGGGCAGACGATCTCGCTCATCGGCACGTCGTCGGGGTCGCCACCCTTCTTGAGGGCCACGGCCTCCTGCAGGTGGTCCTGCCGGTGCCGCTTGTGGCAGTTCAGGCACTCGACCAGCGGGTCGTTGAACACCGCAACGTGGCCGGAAGCCACCCACACCTGGCGCGGCAGGATGATCGCGCTGTCCAGGCCGACGACGTCGTCGCGGCTGGTGATGACTGACCGCCACCACTGGCGCTTGATGTTCTCCTTGAGCTCGACACCCAGTGGTCCGTAGTCCCACGCCGACTTGGTGCCTCCGTAGATTTCGCCGGACTGGTAGACCAGACCACGGCGTTTGGCCAGGTTGGCAACGGTGTCGATGATGGACGCCACGATGTTCGAGCACTCCTGTGTCAGGTGGGATGCAACCCGACCAGCCTAATGGCGGGCCATTGGGCGAGGAACTTCGCGTCCACTCCAATCGACTGTGCGAACGGACACGCCCGCGTGCGTGCCCTTTGACATGCGCAACAGTGCATGGAAAGCTAAATGAAAACAATTTCCAATAGTCTGGAGTTGCCGGGTGCCACCCACTGCCACGCATGACGAGCTCGACCATCAGCACGGCGGCGCGCCCTTCCCGACCTCCCCGCCTCGGGAAACGCTCGACGCCGCCGGCGATCTGCTACGCGCCCTGGCCGCGCCGGTACGCATCGCGATCGTGCTGCAACTACGCGAATCGCAGCGCTGCGTACATGAACTCGTCGACGCCCTCAACGTGCCGCAACCTTTGGTCAGCCAGCACCTGCGCATCCTCAAGTCGGCCGGTGTCGTCGCGGGCGAACGGGCCGGGCGGGAAGTGATGTACCGCCTGGTCGATCACCACCTGGCCCACATCGTCGTCGACGCCATCGCCCACGCCGAGGAGGACCGGCCATGACCGCCCCGACCCGGTCCACCAAACAACGCACCGCGGTCGCCGCGCTGCTGGAAAACGTCGAAGAATTCCGCTCGGCGCAGGAACTGCACGACGAACTGCGTCGTCGTGGCGAAGGAATTGGTCTGACCACCGTCTACCGCACTCTGCAGGCGATGGCCGCCGCCGGACAGGTCGACAGCCTGCGCACCGACAGCGGGGAGGCGCTCTACCGCCGGTGCTCGCAGGCCCACCATCACCACCACCTGGTGTGCCGGCAGTGCGGCGCGACGGTCGAGGTGGCCGGCACCGAGGTCGAGGCATGGGCCACGGAAACCGCTGCCGCGCATGGCTTTTCCGACGTCAGCCACACCATCGAGATCTTCGGGGTGTGTGCGGGCTGCACCAGGGTCAGTTGACCCGGGCGAACTCCAGCACGGTATCGCGAGTCAGCGGCGCCAGCACGATGTCCCCGGGCGCGTGCGGGTCGATCCAGACCATCTCCTCGATCTCGGCGGCGGCCTGAGGCACCCCGTCGAGACTGACCAGGAACAGGTCGGCCGCGACGCTGTGACCAGGCTCGTTGGCCGCCACCGCGGTGTGATGCCCCAGCTCCCGCACCTCGGCGACGCCCACGCCGAGTTCCTCACGGAGCTCACGGGCCAGCGCGGCCACCGGCGTCTCCCCCGGCTCGATCTTGCCGCCGGGCTGGATGAACGTCGTGGTCCCGCGTTTGCGCACCACCAGCAGCCGCCCGTGCTCGTCGACCACCACCGCGGCCACGATCCGGATGACCGTCACTTCGCGAGGTCGGCCCGTACGTCTGCACCGGTCGACAGCACCAGCATGATCAGCGTGCACAACGCGTCATCGCTGAGTCCGGCAGCCGGAAAGTTGTAGCGCAGCATCACGTCGCCGACCTTTTTGGAGCCGTTCGCGCGGGCGTCGACCACCCGCTCGTGCAGCACCACGGTGCCGAGCATGGTGCGGCTGGCGTGATCGGCGACCCGGTCCCGAATCTTGTTGTCCAGCTTCAGGTCCCAAGCCAGCGGCTGAGTCAGCGAGATCAGATCCAGCCCCTCGCCGATGGTCACCACCCGCAGCGACGCCACAGTTCCCTCGTGGGTCACGGTCAGGGCGCCGTCATCCTCCTCGACGAGGGTCATCGCATCGCCGAGCGCGGAGATCAACTGCTGCAACAGATTCGACATCAGGCCCTGCCGAAGCGTCGGTTGCGGTTGACGTACTCCTCGCAGGCGGCCCAGAGATCGCGCCGGTCGTAGTCAGGCCACAGCTTGTCCTGGAACACGTACTCGGCGTATGCCGCCTGCCACAGCATGAAGTTGCTGGCCCGCTGTTCACCGGAGGTGCGGATGAACAGGTCCACGTCGGGGATATCTGGGCGGTGCAGATGCTTGGCGAACGACGCCTCGGAAATCCGGCTCGGGTTGATCTTGCCCGCCGCGGCCTGCTCGGCGATTTCGCGTGCGGCCTCGACGATCTCTGTGCGCCCACCGTAGTTCACGCAGTAGTTCACGGTGATGACGTCGTTGCCGACGGTCATCCGCTCGGCGATGTCGAACTCCTTGATGACGCTGCTCCACATGCGCGGACGGGACCCGACCCAGCGCATGTTGACGCCCATCGCGTTGAGGTTCTCCCGGCGCCGACGCACCACCTCGCGGTTGAAGCCCATCAGGAAGCGCACCTCTTCGGTGCTGCGCTTCCAGTTCTCTGTGGAGAACGCGTACACCGACAGATGCTTGATGCCCAGTTCGATGGCGCCGCAAGTGATGTCGATCAGCACCGCCTCGCCCATCTTGTGACCGTCGGTACGCCCGAGTCCGCGCTGCGTGGCCCACCGGCCGTTGCCGTCCATCACCACCGCCACGTGGTTGGGCACCTGGTCAGCGGGGATCTGCGGGGCAGCGGCCTTGGACGGGTGCTGCGGCGGACGGGCGAAGCGGCCATTGGACTTCGGCGGGAGCTCGGGAAACACCACCGGCCACGTCGAGATGTCCGGGAACACCGGATAGTCGTCAGGCGCCGGTGGCAGCTGTGGATAGCTGGTCTTGCGCGCCCGGTTGAGTGCCATGGGCCATATCCTGCCTGAACATGGTGACCCGCTGTTCAATGACCGTGGTATCAGGTCGGTAAACGCGCTCCACCAGAGGTAATGTCCGCAGCTGACGTTCCAGATGCCACTGCAGGTGCGCGGCCACCAACCCGCTGGCCTGGCTGCGGTGCCCCGTCGGCGAGGCCTGCGCGTACTCCCAGTCTCCGTCGTGCAGCGCGGCCATCAGGTCCAGCACCCCCTGCGGCGGCGTAACCGATCCCGACGGCCGACAGTGGACGCACACGCTGCCGCCGGCACCGACGTGAAACGCCCGGTGCGGACCGGGAGCGGCGCAGCGGGCGCATTCGGTGATCGCCGGTGCCCAACCGGCGATTCCCATTGCCCGCAGCAGGTAGGCGTCGAGCACCAGTTCCCGGGGCCGGCTCCCGTCGGCGACCGCCCGCAACGCGCCGACGGTGAGCCGTTGCAGGGCCGGTAGCGGGTTGCGTTCCTCACCGGCCAGCCGCTCGGCGGTTTCCAGGATGGCGCAGCCGCAGGTATAGCGGCCGTAGTCGTTGACGATGTCGGTGGCGAAGGCATCGATCGACACCACCTGGGTGACGATGTCGAGATTGCGGCCAGGATGCAGCTGCACGTCGATGTGGGCGAACGGCTCCAGCCGGGAGCCGAACTTGCTGCGGGTCCGCCGCACACCCTTGGCCACCGCGCGGACCAGCCCGTGGTCCCGGGTGAGCAACGTCACGATCCGGTCGGCCTCGCCGAGCTTGTGCTGGCGCAGCACGACCGCTCGATCCCGGTACAACCGCATCGGGTGATTGTCCCATCGCTGACCGACAACTCCGGTTAGGCAACGCCGGGCGATCGGTGGATCTATCCTCGGAATCGCCATGGCAGAGACTTCACCGCAGCCCCGATTCCCCACCCTGACCCAACAGTTGTACCGACTCGCCAGCGGCGCGGTCACGTCGCAGCAACTCGTGCGGCAGTCGCTGGATGCCATCGCCGCCAGTCAGCTCGAGTTGAATGCGTTCCGGGTGGTCTTCACCGAGCAGGCGCTGGCCGATGCCGCCGAGGCCGACAGCAAACGCGCTGCCGGACAACAGCTTCCACTGCTCGGGGTGCCCATCGCGATCAAGGACGACGTGGACGTCGCGGGTGTGCCGACACGCTTCGGCACCGACGGCGAGGTGCGCCCGGCCAGCGAGGATGCCGAGCTGGTCCGTCGGCTCCGGGCGGCGGGCGCGGTCATCGTCGGCAAGACCAACACCTGCGAGCTCGGCCAGTGGCCGTTCACCAGCGGACCGGGCTTCGGCCACACCCGCAACCCCTGGTCGCGCGAGCACAGCCCGGGCGGGTCGTCGGGCGGCAGCGCCACGGCTGTGGCGGCCGGATTGGTCACCGCCGCAATCGGATCCGACGGCGCGGGCAGCGTGCGCATCCCGGCCGCATGGACCGGTCTGGTGGGAATCAAACCACAACGCGGCCGCATCTCCACCTGGCCGCTGCCCGAAGCCTTCAACGGCATCACGGTCAACGGCGTGCTGGCCCGCACCGTGGCCGACGCCGCGCTGCTCCTGGATGCGGCCTCCGGCAATGCCGCCGGCGACCTGCACCAGCCACCGCCGATCGCCGCGACGGAGGCTGTCCGCCAGGCACCCGGGCCGCTCCGCGTCGCATTGTCGACCAAGTTTCCCTTCACCTTGTTCCGGCCGAAGTTGCATCCGGAGATCCGCACCGCCCTGAATGCCGTTGCGGGACAACTCCAAGAACTCGGACACGCGGTCAAACCGGCCGACCCGGAGTACCGCCTGCAGCTGTCCCTGGATTTCCTGGCCCGGTCGACTGCCGGCCTGATCGAGTGGGGCGAGCGCATCGGGCCCGACGTGGCACTGGACGCGCGCACCCGCGGCAACATCCGGACCGGCTGGCTACTGTCGCAACGCGCGCTCCGTGACGCACGCCGGCGCGAGGCTGCCGCCCAGCGCCGGATCGGCTGGATCTTCAACCTTTTCGACGTGGTGCTGGCGCCGACCACCGCGCAGCCGCCGCCGCTGATCGATGCTTTCGACCGCCTCGGCAGCCTGGCCACCGACCGCGCCATCATCGCCGCCTGCCCGGTGTGCTGGCCGTGGAATGCCCTGGGCTGGCCGTCGATCAACATCCCGGCCGGGTTCACCTCCGACGGCCTGCCGATCGGCGTGCAGTTGATGGGCCCGGAGGGCAGCGAGCCGCTGCTGATATCGCTGGCGGCCAGCCTCGAAGCCATCGGCGGCTGGGCCAACCAGCAGCCCGAGAATTGGTGGGCCTCGTAACCTCCGACGAGCAGAGCCCTAAAAGCCCAACTTGCCAAGCTGTTTCGGGTCGCGCTGCCAGTTCTTGGCGATCTTCACCCGCAGGTTGAGATACACCTTGGCGCCGAGCAGCTTCTCGATCTGGGTGCGCGCCGCCGTTCCGACCTCACGCAACCGCGATCCACCCTTGCCGATCACGATGCCCTTCTGGCTATCGCGCTCGACGTAGATGATGGCGTGCACATCGACCATCTCGCCCTGTTCCGGGGTACGGCCTTCGCGCTCGCTGATCTCCTCGATCACCACCGCCAGGGAGTGCGGCATCTCGTCCCGCACACCTTCCAGCGCGGCTTCCCGGATCAGCTCGGCCATCAGCACTTCTTCGGGCTCGTCGGTGAGTTCGCCGTCCGGATAGAACGCCGGCCCCGGCGGCAGCTGGGCCGCCATGACGTCGATCAATACGTCGACCTGGTCACCGGCCACCGCGGACACCGGCACGATCTCGGCTGTGCCCCCGGTGAGTTCGCTCACCGCCAGCAGCTGTGCGGCCACCCGATCGCGGGGCACCTTATCGGTCTTGGTCACGATCACCAACAACGTGGTCCTCGGAGCGACAGTCCGGATCTGCTGGTAAATCCAGCGGTCGCCGGGCCCGATCGCCTCGTCGGCCGGGATGCACAGGCAGATCACGTCGACCTCGGAATAGGTGTCCTTGACCAGTTCGTTGAGCCGCTGCCCGAGCAACGTGCGCGGGCGGTGCAGACCGGGCGTGTCCACCAGGATGATCTGGAAGTGCTCGCGGTGCACGATGCCGCGGATGGTATGCCGGGTGGTCTGCGGCCGGTTGGACGTGATCGCCACCTTGCTGCCAACCAGCGCATTGGTCAGGGTCGACTTGCCGGTGTTGGGCCGGCCCACCAAACAGACAAAGCCGGAACGGAATTCGTCGCTCACAGTGGGTTCCCCGTCCGGTCGGTGATGATCAGTGCCGCATCGGCGGACAGCTCGCGGACTGCAGCGACGCCGGCGTCACGGACCGCCGCGCCCCGACCGGACTCGGCACGGGCCATCGCCCCTCGAGCCAGCACCACCAGCTTGGCGTCCTCGGTCTGGCGCACCTCAGTCATCGCTCTCTCCTTCGTCAACGGCCTCAGCGGGTTCCGACTCGACCGGGTTCACCAGCACGGTGCCGATGCGCACCCGACCCCGGTGGTCCCGGCCGCCCTCCGCACGCAACCGCAGGGTCTGCAGCCGGGACGAGCGGCGCGAAGGGAAGGACATGACGACCTCGGCTCCGGGCAGCGGGACGCGGCCCAACTCGTGGGCGAGCAGTCCGCCGACGGTGTCGACGTCCATATCGTCGTCGAGCTCCAGGCCGCACGATTCGGCCAGATCCTCCAACGGCAACCGGGCCGACACCCGGAACCGGTTGTCGCCCAATTCTTCTATGGGCAGCACCTCGTCGGTGTCGTACTCGTCGGCGATCTCGCCGACGATCTCCTCCAAGACATCCTCGATCGACACCAGACCGGCGATCGCGCCGTATTCGTCGACCAGCAGTGCCATGTGATTGTGGGTGCGCTGCATCTCGTTGAGCAGGTCGTCAAGCGGCTTGGAGTCCGGCACGAATGCCGCGGGCCGCATCACCTCGGCGACCTTGGTGTCGCGGCCGCCGTTGACCGAGTTGTAGGTCTGCTCCACCAGGTCTTTGAGGTAGACGACGCCGACGATGTCGTCGACGTTCTCGCCGACCACCGGGAGCCGGGAGTGCCCGCTGCGCACCGCGAGCGACGTCGCCTGGCCCGCCGATTTGTCGCTCTCGATCCACACCATCTCGGTGCGGGGCACCATGACCTCACGCGCCGGGGTGTCGCCGAGTTCGAAGACCGACTTGATCATCCGCCGCTCGTCGGCGGCGACGACACCGCGCTGCTGCGCCAGGTCGACCACTTCGAGCAACTCGATTTCGGAGGCGAACGGCCCGTTGCGGAAGCCACGGCCGGGGGTCAACGCGTTACCGATGAGCACCAGCAGTCGGCTGATCGGGGTGAGCAACACCGAAATCACCTGCAGCGGAAGCGCTGTCAGCAACGAGATGGAATAGGCGTTCTGCCGCCCGACGGTTCGGGGGCCGACACCGATCACCACGAAGCTGGCCACGACCATGATCGCCGCGGCGGAGACCAGGGCCCAGCCCCGGGTCACCAGCTCGTCGAGGTAGTCGACCAGCAGCACGGTCGCCGCCGCCTCGCAGGTAATACGCAGCAGCACAACGAGATTGATGTAGCGCGGCCGCTCGCGAACGATCCGCGCCAGTCGCACCGCGCCCGGCCGCTCGTCTCGGATCAGCTCGTCGATCCGGGCGATGGACACCGTGCTGATGGCAGCGTCGATCGCCGCGAACAGCCCGCCGAGGGCGATCAGCGCGATAGCGCCGATCAGCGGCGTCAATCCGGTCACGGCTCGTCGAAGTACCGCGACTTGTCCAGCAGCCGACGGTCTTTCTCGCTCTGCCGGTCCTGGTGGTAGGCGTGGACCTGGTCGGACACCCACTCTTCGAGCAGTTGGCGCTGCAGGGCGAACATCTCTTTTTCCTCGTCCGGCTCGGCATGGTCGTAACCCAGCAGATGCAGCACGCCGTGGACGGTCAGCAGAGCCAGCTCGTGGCCCAATGAATGTCCGGCCGCCTCAGCCTGTTTCGCGGCGAACTCCGGGCACAGCACGATGTCCCCGAGCATCGACGGCCCCGGTTCGGGGGCATCGGGACGTCCACCCGGTTCCAGCTCATCCATCGGGAAGCTCATCACGTCGGTGGGGCCGGGCAGGTCCATCCACCGCATGTGCAGATCGGCCATCGCCGACTGGTCCACCAGGACCATCGACAGTTCAGCCCCCGGGTTCACATCCATCTTCGCGATGACGAACCGCGCCACGCTGATCAGTTCGTCCTCGGATACATCGATACCCGACTCGTTGGAAACCTCGACCGTCACACCGTCACCGCCTTGTCCGGCCGGTGGCTCGGCGGTGCGGACGGTTGGCCAGACCGTGTTCGCTCAACTTGGCTTCCGCGGCTTCGTAAGCATCGACGATCTCCGAAACCAGCTTGTGGCGCACCACATCTGCGCTCGTGAGTTCGGCGATGTGGATGTCGCCGATGCCGTCGAGCACCTGAACGGCCGACCGCAGTCCGGAGGTGGCGCCGCCAGGCAGGTCGATCTGGGTGACGTCACCGGTCACCACGATCTTGGATCCGAACCCCAACCGGGTCAGGAACATCTTCATCTGTTCGGCGGTGGTGTTCTGCGCCTCGTCCAGGATGACGAAAGCATCATTGAGGGTTCGGCCGCGCATGAACGCCAGTGGCGCCACCTCGATCACCCCGGCCGCCATCAGCTTCGGGATCATCTCGGCGTCCATCATGTCGTGCAGAGCGTCGTACAACGGCCGCAGATACGGGTCGATCTTCTCGTTCAGCGTGCCCGGCAGGAATCCGAGCCGCTCCCCCGCCTCGACTGCCGGACGGGTCAGGATGATGCGGCTGACCTGCTTGGTCTGTAATGCACTGACGGCCTTGGCCATTGCGAGATACGTCTTACCGGTCCCCGCGGGTCCGATGCCGAAGACGATGGTGTGCTCGTCGATCGCGTCGACGTAGCGCTTCTGGTTGAGCGTCTTGGGCCGAATCGTCTTGCCGCGCCGGGACAGAATGTCCAGCGTCAGCACCTGGGCCGGCGATTCGATGTCGGCATCCGCGAGCATGCCCACACTGCGCCGGACGATGTCCGGGGTCAGCGACTGTCCACCGGCAACGATCGCGATCAGCTCACTGACGACGCGCTCGGCCAGCGCCACGTCAGCCGGCGAACCGAGCAGCGACACTGAGTTGCCACGGGCGTGGATATCGGCCGCCAGCAGACTCTCGAGGGCTCTCAGATTCTCGTCGGCTGAGCCGAGCAGGCCCACCACGAGATCAGGCGGAACAGTGATGCTGCTTCGAACCGACGGGTCGAGCTCCGAAGAGCGCGACGAGGCGGCATTCGTCTCGCGGGGCGTCACGTGGTTTTCGATGCCTGCTTTCTGGGGTCGAGCTGCGGTCCACATTCTACCGCCGGGCTGTTGTCGCGCCCAACAACATGGCTGGTCACGCAACCGCGGGCGGTACCGATCCGGTACCGCCCGCGGGTTTGCTTCGTGTTGTCGACGTCAGCGACTCTGGTGAACGTCGGTGTCGACCTTGGGCGACTTGGCGCCCTGGTGAACGTCGTCCAGCCAGCTCAGGTGGTCAACGCCGGTCGGAACTACGATCGCCTGCAACCCGGTCGGCGCCGGTGCCGGTGCCGGTGCGGCCATGGCCGGAACTGCGAAACCCACGGTGCCGGCGACCATGGCACCAACGACGATTGCTGCGTATCCGAACTGCTTCATTAGTGGGCTCTCCTCTTTGCGTCCTTCTATTCCCCTCAGCGGTCCAAGCCGCCGTGACATTGATGTAAACAGCCTGGTCAATCGATTAATTCCGGTGGCAGGAATTTATCGGTGACTGGCAGAAATACCTCTGTGCCCGGCATCACACGCGATCGCTCTGCGGGTTGCGTGGAGATTTTGGAAATTGGCGACATGTAGGGCGGTCCAGGGTTGTTAGGCTCGAATTCACTGGCGAGGGTCCGCCAGACGGTTGAGAAATCTGGGAGGCGTTTCTTCATGGGTAGAGGGGTTCCCGGACGTCCGCACCACCCGGCACCGCACCACCCCCGCGAGCCGCACCACCCCCGCGAGCCGCACCAACCTGCACCACACCAACCCCGCGAGCCTCACAACCCACCAAGTACTACAGATCCCCGTCAGCACGGCGGCGATCACCACCAGCGCCGCGGCCACGACGGTGACGGCCACGAGGGCAGCTGTCCGTCGGGCCCAGTCGGCAAGATCCTGGACGTGCTCGACAAGGCGTCCGACGCCCTCGACACCGCCCAGGACATCGCTGACAACATCAAGAACCTGATGGAAGGTAATCCGATGGGTGCCATCGGATTGGTCAACGACGCCGGCCAGATCGCTGAACTGTTGTTGCCGGAGTCCGCGGCAACCCCCATCATCGCCGGCGGCATGTTCGCGTTGACGACCATGTCGCTCGGCTTCGGACTCGGCGATCCGGACACCGGAGAATCGTTCTCAGACGGCGCCGGACTGTTTCAGTCCGCCGGCGACGGACTCAGCGGCGCCTATCCGAACGACTGGCACGGCAGCGCCTCTTCGGCGTATTCAAACCGGAACGCCGAGCAGATCGGGAGCGCCGAACAGTTGCTGCAGGCCGACAATCTGGTCGTGCAAATCCTGGGGGCCGAAGCGGAGCAGGTGGCCAGCGGACGCGAGCAGATGGATAACATCGCCACCTGCCTCGGTGCGATGATCCCCGTCTGCTTGGCGCTCGAGGCAACGGTCATCGGCGCCCCGGAATCGCTTGCGCTGCAGGCCACGTCGGTTGCCGTCGCCGCCGCGGCCGCCGGTATGACGATCAGCAATATGCTCTCTGAATCATCAAGCAACGCAGCACAATTGAGCCAGGCGGCGAGTATGTACCAAAGCGCGTCGCATGCCCCGCCGCTGAGCACCATGCCTCCCCCACCGGGACCTAACGGAACCGGCGATACGAGCAACGGCACCAACGATGGCAACCCGACAGGCAGCCCGGCCGGCGCCCCCGGCGGCAACGGC
>JARLGS010000769.1 GCA_031292695.1 Mycobacterium sp.
GCCCGGCTGCCCGAGGCGCTCAAGCAGATCGACCCCCTCGTCGAGGCCCGCGAACTGCTCGCGGTCGCCCAGCGCAAACGCAAGATCCTCGGTGACATCGAGGCTATCCAGGTGCGCTACGCGGCCGAGTCGACCGACCTCGGCATCATCGACTTGGTGGACCTGCCGATGGTGCGGGCCTACACCGATCACGTCCGACTGCGGCACTGCCCGGCCGAGATCGAGACCCTCGACGCCACCATCGACCAACTGGAGCACGAGAGCGCTGACCTGACCCGACAGCTGAATCTGGCCAAAGCCGAGGGTGATTCGCTCAACGCCCAGATCAACGGCGCATCGGCGAACGTCGGCCCGCTGCAGGCGCAGGTCACGGCGGCCGAGACGCAGGCCGACGAGGTGGCCCGCCGGCGTGCCGGTTACGAGGAGATGGTCGCTGCGCTGGGTGTCGAGGTACCCGACACGGCAGACGGGTTCTGGAACCTGCGGGAGGAGCTGACCCGTCAGGCCACCGACATGCTGGGCAAGCTGGAATGGGGTCGCGACGCCTCCACCGACGCCGAATACGCGCAGAAATCGGCCCGGATTCTGCGTGACAGCGCCGCCAAGGAACTCAAGCGCGTCGAGCACGTGGGTTCGGCGCTGCCCGAGTCCGCGGTGACGATGCGCGACCAGATCTGTGCGGGCGTCGGCTTGGACCCCGCCGAATTACCCTACGTTGCGGAGCTTTTCGACCTGCAACCAGAGCACACACGGTGGCGGCTTGCGGTGGAGAAGGTGCTGCGGTCGGTCGGCCTGCGGTTGTTGGTCCCCGATCAGCACTACGCCAAGGTGCTGCGGTTCGTCAACGAGACCAACATGCGGGGACGGCTGGCCCTGCACCACGTGCGCGCCGGCGCGTCCGGCCGGCAGGCTGAGCCGAATACGTTGGCGGGCAAGCTATTTCTGGTAAAGCCGAAACACGCGTGTGCCGCCGAAGCCGCCGATGTGATCGCCGCCGCAGGCGATCACATCTGCGTGGACACCCCCGACGTGTTCGTGCGGTTCCGCCGCGCCGTCACCGATGCCGGTCTCTACAAGGACTCCGAGCGCCTGGCCATCAAGGACGACCGCCGTCCGATCAAGCCGTCGGAGTACATCTACCAGGGTGACATCGGCGCCAAGTTGGAGGCGCTGCACGCCGAGCTCACCGAGGCGGAAGAGGCCTTCAGCACCGCCCGTCGGGCCGCCGATGAGATTGCGGCACAACGGCAACGCTGGCGCGATCGCGCCGCCGCATGCAAGGCGATCTACGAGCAGTTCCCCCAGTGGAGCCAGATCGACACCGACACTGCCGAGGGCCACGCCGACCGGCTACGCGAGCAATACGAGCTGCTGCTCGCCGACCATCCCGACATCGAGGCGTTGAGCGGCCGCGCCGAGGAATGCTGGGTCGACATCCAGACGTTGATGACCCGGCGCGGCGCCATCCAGACCCGCCGCGACGACCTCGACTCACGCCGCACCAAGCTGCTCGATCTGCAGGACCGGCTGGCTCCCGTAGACGTTTCAGAACAAGCCACGGATCTGTTGCGTCGCTACGCCGCTCAGGTGCCGGTGCCGCTAGAGCTGCTCAACCCCGAGCCGCACCGCGAGGCCTTGTTCGCCGCCATCCGCCGCGAGCGCGATCAGCTCACCGAGAGCCGACGGCGTTCCTACGAGGAACTCGCCCGCATCATCACGACGTTCGACACGTCGTTCCCGGACGCGATTCCGAACGATAGCGACGACTTCGACGAGCGGGTCTACGACTACGTCGCGGTCTGCCGCCACATCGACGAGCGCGAGCTGCCAGACGCCTACGACCGCATGATGCGGCTGATCACCGAGCAGGCGCCCGATGCCATCCTGACGCTGCACCGGGTTGCCGAGCAGGAGACCCGGCGGATCAGCGAGCAGATCGACCGGGTCAATACCGGCTTGGGTGCAGTGGAATTCAACCGCGGCACCCGGCTGACGCTGCGCGCCAACCCGCGCAGCACGGTCGCGGTGTCCGAGCTGACCGACATCGTCAAAGCCATTTCGCGGCGCATCGCCGAGGTGGGCCTTGGCGACAAGAAGGCCATCCTGGACCAGTACGCCGACATCCTGCGGTTGCGAAACCGGTTGGCCGGCAACAACCCCGAGGATCGGGCCTGGACCCGCGACGCGCTCGACGTCCGCAACCGCTTCACCTTCGACTGCGCCGAATGGGACGTGGCGAACGACGAGTTGATCCGCACGCACAGCAATGCCGGCGACAACTCCGGTGGCGAGCAGGAGAAGCTGATGGCCTTCTGCTTGGCCGGCGCCCTAAGCTTCAACCTGGCCAACCCGGAGAGCGGTGACAACAAGCCGGTTTTCGCGCAGCTGATGCTGGACGAGGCGTTCTCCAAGTCCGACCCACAGTTCGCATCGCAAGCGCTGCAGGCGTTCCGCAAGTTCGGTTTCCAGTTGGTCATCGTCGCGACGGTGCAGAACGCCACCACGATCCAGCCGTACATCGACGGCGTGGTGATGGTGTCCAAGTCCGAGGCCACCGGCCGCAACGCCCGCCCCGTCGCCAACGTGGCCACCAAGACCATCACCGATTTCACCGCCCTGCGCCGGGAACTCAAAGTCCCGGAACCGGTCTGACGAGGAGCCACATTGCGTATCGCCACCTGGAACGTCAACTCCATCCGCACCCGGGTCGACCGGGTCACCGACTGGTTGTCCCGCGCGGACGTCGACGTGCTGGCCATGCAGGAGACCAAGTGCAAGGACGACCAGTTCCCGACGATGCCCTTCGCCGCACTGGGTTACGAGGTCGCGCACGTCGGGTTCAGCCAGTGGAACGGCGTGGCGATCGCGTCCCGGGTGGGGCTCGAGGACGTGCAGATCGGTTTCGCGGGTCAGCCGCAGTGGCAGGACGCCGACGAGGCCCGCGCCATCGGCGCCACTTGCGGCGGGGTGCGGGTGTGGAGCCTGTACGTGCCCAACGGCCGGACCCTGGACGATCCGCACCTGCCGTACAAGCTGAATTGGCTTGCGGCCCTGCGGGACACCGCGTCCGGTTGGCTGACCGACGATCCATCATTGCCGCTAGCCCTGGTGGGCGACTGGAACATCGCGCCGACCGACGAAGACGTCTGGGACATGGCTGAGTTCCAGGATTCGACGCACGTGTCCGGGCCGGAGCGGGCCGCATTCCGCGCCATGAACGATGCGGGCTTCGCCGATGTGGTCCGCCCCTTCACCCCGGGCCCAGGGGTCTTTACATACTGGGACTACACGCAGCTGCGCTTCCCCAAGAAGCAGGGCATGCGCATCGACTTCGTACTGGGCTCACCGGAATTCGCCGCCCGGGTGAAGCACGGCGAGATCGTCCGTGAGGAACGAAAGGGCAAGCAGCCCAGCGATCACGCGCCGGTGCTGGTCGAGTTGGGAGAGTAGATGTCGCACTCGCCTGTGGTCCACGCCCCCGAACCGGCGAGTCTGCGCGCCCGGATCATCCACTTCTTCGCCGCATTGATGTTGTCCCGCATCCTGATCCGGGCAGTCACCACGGCGGCGTACGAGGCCACCTCGGCTCGGATCGCGCGGGTGGGACGCCGGGTCAACTGGATCGCACGTCTACAGCGCGTCCTGCCATTCCGTCGATTCGAGTTGGTGGGAGACACGTGGAACGGCCTGCCGGTTGAGTGGGTGTCAGTGCGCGAGCGGCCGGCATCGACCGCGGACGGGGTCATCCTGTATTTCCACGGCGGCGGTTTCGTCCTCGGCGATCTGAACACCCACATTCGCGCTGTCAGCCACCTCGCACGAGTCACCGGGCTGCCGATCGTGCACATTGAGTATCGGCAATACCCCGAGGTCGATCTCGAAACGTCGGTGCAGGATTGCCTCGGTGCGTACGGCCAGTTGCTCAGCCAGGGCGTCGATCCGGCGAAGGTCATCATCGCCGGCGACTCGGCCGGCGGATTCCTGGCTTTCACCACTGCACAACGCGCCCCGGAGCATGGGCTTGCCGCACCCGCCGGGGTCGTCGGCGTCTCGCCTCTGCTGGAACTGGACAACGCTGCGCGTCGCGCCCATCCGAACACCTCGACTGACGTGTTCGGTCTCACCACGGTCATCCCGGCCCTCAGCGAACGCGTCTGTCCCGCTGGAGATTTGGCGCGACTTGAGCCGGTGTCGGGACCGATGGATGTGATGCCGCCATCGCTCATCGTCGTCTCTGCGTCGGAGGCTCTCTTGTGCGATGCCGAACGTATGCAGGAACGGCTGCGCCAGGCTGGGCGTGCCTGCGAGGTAGCGGCCTGGCCCAGCCAGGTCCATGCATTTCCCTCGATATTTCCCCGGCTGCCCGAAAGCCGCCGAGCACTTGCGCGGATCGCGGATTTTGTCGCGGAGTGCCTGTCGGGCGCTCCTACCGAAGACGGCTCAGCCCCGGCTGCCTAGCTGCAGAGCCAACGTTTCGACAAGCGCTTCCTCGACCCGGCGCAACGGCAGTTCCGACTGGGTCGCCTGGGCCAGCACGATCCCGCCCTCGACGGACGCCACGGTGAGCGTCGCCAGGCGGGCAGCGTCGTCGGTTGACAGACCGGCGGTTTCGAGCCCGGCGGCGATACGGCGCTCCCAGTCTGTGAAGACCTCACCCGCGGCGTCGGCTGCGGCGGGCGCTTCTGTCCGGCCCAGTGCGGCCGCGACAATCGGGCAGCCGACTTTGAAGTCATTGCTGGTGAGGTTGTCGATCCACATTCCGACGAAGGCCCGGATCGCGCCGACGGGACCCTGTTCGTCGATCAGTCGGTCGATGCCATCGGCCAGCGTCTTACCCGCGGTCACGGTCGCGTCGGCAACCAGTTCGGCCTTGCCGCCCGGGAAATTCAGGTACAGCGAGCGGCGAGCGGCGCCGCTGCGCTCGAGCAGCTGGCTGAGTCCGGTTCCGGCGACACCCTGACGTCGCATCAGATCGATGGCTGTGACGAGCAGCCGATCTCGGGCACTCATGTGACGTATCTCCCTGTCCTACAGCATTGTTTGTATACCGATTGGTCTACTACCGTCTGCCACCAATAGTAGACCGAACGGTGTAGTTCAGGTCTCGAATCGAGGGGGTCCGGGTGGGACACAACAGCAGGTTTTTCGCCGCCACCAGCCGTTTCTGTGCCAAGTGGGCTTGGCTGGTCATCGGCTTCTGGGTGGTGTCGGCCGGCCTGCTCAACGTGGCCATTCCCCAGCTCGAGCAGACCGTCGCCGCGCGCTCGGCGCCGTTCATGCCGGCCAACATTCAAGCCGCACAAACCTTGCGCGAGATGTCCGACGCTTTCGGCGTCCCCCGGTCCTCCGCCGTCGGCAGCATCGTGCTGGTCGACGAACACGGCATCAACGCCGCAGACGAAGCCCTGTACCGGAGCGTCGTCACCGCGCTCCAGCGGGATACCGCCAACGTCGCGTACGTGCTGGACACGTACGACAACCCGCAACTGCGTGACATCGCCCTGAGCCCGGACCACAAGGCGATCAATCTGGTCCTTGCCGGCACCGGTGATGTGGGATCCACTCGGGCGCATCAGAACACCATCGCGATCCGCGATCAGCTCAAGGCACTGCCCAAACCTCCCGGGGTCGAGGTGTACCTGACGGGTCCGTCGCCCACGTTGGCAGACCTGTTCAGCGCCATGGACTTCTCGCTGCTGATCATCACCGTGGTGTCCGTCGTGTTGATCACCTTGGTACTGCTGGCCGTCTACCGGTCGCTGGCCACCGCGATGATTCCGCTGTCGACCATCGGTATCGCGTTGGGCGTGGCCCGTCCGATCGTCTCGTGGCTCGGTGCGGCCGGGACGCTGACCGTCTCGAACTTCACCATCGCGCTGATGACCGCCATGGTGCTAGGTGCCGCGACCGACTACGCCATCTTCATCCTGTCCGGCTATCACGAAGCCCGGCGCGCCAAGCTGTCCGTCGATGACTCGATAGCGCAAGCGGGACAACGTGTTTCCGGCATCCTGATCGCGTCGATGCTGACCATCGCGGCGGCCGCCACGGCCATGGGATTCACCCAGCTCGGCATGTTCAAGGCAGCGGGCCCGCCGATCGCCATTGCCATCGTGGTCGGCCTCGCGGTGTCGATGTCACTGCCTTACGCGCTGCTGTCGATCCTCGGCCGCCGCGGGCTGGCCGAACCGCGCCCACTCAACGATCGACGCTGGCGCCGCATCGGGTCGACCATGATCCGCCGATCCGGTGCACTGGTCGCCGCGTCGCTGGTGCTGTTGCTCAGTGCCGCAACGGTACTGACCACCTTTCGGGTGAACTTCGACGAGAACGCCATGCAGCTGGACCGCACCGAAAGCGCGGCCGGATATGAGAAGACCTACGCCCACTGGGGCGTCAACGAGGCGGCGCCCGAATACCTGATCGTCAGCGCCGACCATGACATGCGCAACACCGATGACCTGGCTGCGCTCGACCGCATCGCCGGACGCATCGCGGGAATGCCAGAAATCGCCTACGTCCGGTCGATGACGCGGCCGTCCGGAAAGCAGTTGCCCCAGACCACCATTGGCTATCAGGCCGGGATCGTGGCCGGCCGGCTCGGCGACGCCCGAAATCAGGTCGCCAAGGCGGTACCCGACATGCACCGACTGGATTCGGGCACCACGCAGCTGCGCGACGGCGCCTCTACCGCCGTCAGCCAGCTCCCCCAATTGGTTTCCGGCATAAGGCAGGTCACCGGGCTGGCCCATCAGGTGCTCGACGGCTATCAAGCTGCCGGGGCGAGCCTGTCCACGCTGACCGACGGCACCGTGGACGTCAGTTCGGCGTTGGCCGATCTCCGCTCTTCTGCCGGATTGCTCGACGTGGCGTTGCAGGCCATCGACGGCAATGCGCAGGTCGCCGAAGGCGGCCGACTGGTGAGTTCGGCGCTCGGCTCGGCGCTCAGTCCGCAACCCGGACCGGACTGCCTGGCGAACCCGGTGTGCAGCAAGGCACGCTCGGACATCGCCGACCTGGACGCCATCTCCAACGGTGCGGTCAGCCGCACATTGCTACAGGCCCAAGGGCTCACCGCGATCCCGCAAGTCACCGTCGACAAGGTTCGGGCCGCGCAACCCGCGATCCGGGAGGCGTTGGCCAAGCTGCAGGCGATGATCTCGACCATGCCCGGTGGGTCGCCGACACAGGCGCGCGCCCAACTGGCCGAACTGGTGCGCGGCGCCGACCGGCTCAGCGCCGGCATGACCCAGCTGGCTGCCGGGCTCAATCAGGTCAAGGGCGGCGTCGACCGGGTGGCCGACCTGTCGGGCCGGCTGGGCGACGGACTCGGCCAGGCCTCGGACTATCTGGCGACCTTGAGCACCCACACCTCGGACGGCGCGGCCTCCGGCTTCTATCTTCCGCCCCAAGGATTTTCGGACCCGGCCTTCCGGGCCGCGCAGAACCTGCTGTTCTCCCCCGACGGCAAGACGGCACGAATGCTGGTCATCTGGAAGATCAATCCGTACAGCGCCCAGGCCTTGGACGCGTCGCGGGCACTGGCCCCAGCGGCCATCCAGGCCGCATCTGGAACTCCCTTGCAGGGCGCACATTTCGCCAGCACCGGCCTGGCCTCGCTGTCGGCCGATATGCGCGATCAGGTCTGGCACGACTTCGCGGTGTACGGCATCGTCGCTATTCTCGGCGTGCTGCTGGTGCTGATCGTGCTGCTGCGCAGCATCGCCGCGCCGGTGTTCATGGTCGCGGTGGTCACCCTGTCCTTCGCGGCCGCCTCCGGATTCAGTGTCCTGGTGTGGCAGCACATCATCGGAGTCGATATCGACTGGTCGGTGTTCCCGGTGTCCTTCATGGCACTCATCGCGGTCGGCGCCGACTACAGCATGCTGTTCGCCGCCCGCATCCGTGACGAGTCCGACGCCGGCATGATCCGCGGCATCATCCGCAGCTTCGGCAGCACGGGCAGCGTGATCACCACCGCCGGAATCGTTTTCGCGCTGACCATGTTCGCCTTGATGAGCGGTCGGGTGATCAACCTGCTGCAGATCGGGTTCACCGTCGGGGTCGGTCTACTGATCGACATCACCCTGGTGCGCACCGTGCTGGTGCCGGCGGCCATGGCCATGATCGGCAACCGGATCTGGTGGCCGAGCAAGCCGGCGGCCGACGGTCACTGAGCCGGCGCGGAGACGGCTGAACCTACAGCGCGACCCAGGCGCCGCCGTTCCAGAAGGCCCAACCGCTCATGTCGGGATGCCAAACCACCGAGGCCGTACTTTGCCGCATCGTCGATGCTCAGGCGGGCTGTGTAACGGCATGGCACATCCATCCCACGAGGCACTCGTCCGCGGTTGGCATCCCGGGATGAGGTCTCGGATGGGTCGAATGCGATTAGCTGAACTAAGCGGATTAGATGAGCGCCGCTGCGGCCGACCCTCCGCGATACCGCTTGCCCGCTGCCTTTTCCCGGATTCTCAAGTGCCTGTGCCGGTTTCAGCAACTGCTGAAAGAATCCCTTAAGGTGGCACGCATGTCGGCCCCACGCATCCTGTTGGCTATACCGGTGACCCTGCTTGCACTTGGTCTGGTTCGTCGTCTGCGCATTGCGGCAGGAATGCGCAGGGGTGATCAGGCCGTGATTGATGCCAAACGCAACCGCAACAAGCGCTTCGCCAACAAGATTGTCACCCGGGTAGGCCGGGCCGGCCGCCCACACAGCATCTTCGCGATCATTGAGGTGTCTGGTCACCGCACTGGCCGCCGCTACACCACACCCGTTCGAGCTGTCGAGCAACGGACAGAATTCGTCGTTCCGCTGACATATGGTCCCAAGACAGGCTGGCTCGTAAACCTCCGACACAACGTCGGCATCCTGCGCTGGCAGGGCCGTTCCATCCCGGTTGGCAACCCCATCGCGGTCCCCACGAGCACTGTCGCCCATCTGTTGCCGTTACCATCCCGGTTCCTGCTTTGGCTGGATGGAACAGACCAGTGCGTGCGCATTCAAAAGCTGGGTCCCCAAGATCAAAGCCTTCCCACGTAAAAACGTTCTTCACGAATTCGCACCCAGCCTCGGCTAAGCGCCTTTTGCCCAAGCCCAGGCGGTAAGGCGCCAGTCTGCGTCGACCTTGCGAAGCGCGACGGTATAAACCGAATCCGTTTGTGTGACCTGGTTACCTCGCAGCTCGAATGTCATGGTCGCGGGGGCGACGACATAGGCGCTCTCACCATTCACATCGACGTGCCGTGGCTCGCCGAGCGCGATGCGGTAACCCGAAGCACCGAGGTGCTCGCCCTCGGCGAGCACGTCCGTCCACCAGTCTTGGGCGGCGGTCGGCCCCTGCCACACATGCGGCGACATTCCGTCGAGAATCTGCATCGGGTCGGCGCAGGCCCCTGCCATCGCCACCGGGTCACCGTTGTTGAAGGCTTCTACGTATTGGCGCACTGCCGCCATTGGGTCCACCGAATCAGGCATGGCGTTGGTCCCCTGTCTGTTGGCCATACCCTAGGCGCACGGGACTCGCGCAGCGGGTGAATCGCACTGTGCTTCAGCCGGGTTCAAAGTGTTGTTCGGCCAGTCGCAATCAGCAACGACACAGGACCTCAGCGCAGGCTGGCGAGATCGACAGTTGGCCAACGGCACGGGCAGCTCCTGGGGGCTGCTTACCATGGGTCATGAGCGATGCGACGTCACGGATCGGCATGATGGCCACCGACGCGATGGGTCTCCTAATCGCCGCGGTAGAACAAATTCCGCCGGCGAGTTGGGACCAACCATCCATCCTCGCGGGCTGGAGTATTCGCGATCTCGTGGGTCATCTCACCGGCAGCGCCACGAAGTTCGTGACATTGGTGGAAGGTGGAGAACTCTGGATGGCACCCTCCCAACCGGCCGACTGGATATGCGATGACCCAGCTGCACGGCTTCACGAGTTGGCGGCCCGGTTGCAAGTCGCCCTGCCCAGCGCGGACCTGAACGCAA
>JARLGS010000770.1 GCA_031292695.1 Mycobacterium sp.
CCAGCGCCATGCCGTACGCGTAGGGCCGGCCGACGCCGACCGCCGTCGCCCCGAGCGCGAGCGCTTTGACCACGTCGGCACCGCTGCGGATTCCCGAGTCGAACAGCACCGGCATGCCGTGCACCGCTTCCACCACACCGGGCAGGCAGTCGATCGCGGGTATCCCGCCATTGGCCTGCCGGCCCCCGTGGTTGGAGCAGTAGATGCCGTCCACCCCCGCATCGCGGGCGCGGCGGGCGTCGTCGGGATGGCAGATGCCCTTCACCAGCAGCGGCAATGTGGTGAGCGAACGCAACCAGGCCAAATCGTCCCAGTTCAGCGCATTGCCGAAATCCTGCACCCACTGCAGCACCACGCCCTGCGGGTTCTGCTCGGGCGGCGCGGGCAGCTTGGCCCGGAACACCGGGTCGCTGGTGTAGTTGGACAGACAATGGCCGCGCAGCTGCGGGAAGTTGGCCGTCGCCAGGTCACGCGGCCGCCAGCCGGGCACCCAGGTGTCCAGGGTGACGACGATGCCCCGGTAGCCGGCGGCTTCGGCACGCGTGACCAGGCTCGCCGCGAGGTCGCGATCCTTCGGGGTGTACAGCTGGAAAAAGCCTGGGGTGTCGCCGAATTCAGCCGCAACGTCCTCCAGCGGGTCGCTGGTGAGCGTCGACACCATCATCGGCACGCCAGTCTGGGCGGCGGCCCGGGCGGCCGCCAGGTCACCGTGGCCATCCCGGGCACAGATCCCCATGACGCCGATCGGCGCGAGGAACAGCGGCGAGGGCATCGTCATGCCGAACAGGTCGACGGTCAAATCCCGTTCGGTGGCCCCGACCAGCATCCGCGGCATCAGTCCCCACCGGTCGAAGGCGCTGACGTTGACCCGCTGGGTCCGCTCGTCACCGGCGCCACCGGCCACGTAGGACCACACCGACGGTGGCATCGCCGCCTGCGCACGCTGCTCAAGCTCCTCAAATGCGATCGGCAGGGTCGGAACGACACCGCCCAGGCCCTGCAGGTAGATCTCGAGCTGGTAGTCACCGAACGCCATCAAGGTCGCCCTTCTGTTGATGCGGTTTCTGCGGACTCAGCCTGAGCGAGTTCCGCCTTCCACTGCCGGAAAGTCTCCTCGGTGCGTCCGCGGCGCCAGTAGCCGGAGACGGACGTCCACTTGGCGTCGACGCCGCGTTCCTTGCGCAGGTACGGCCGCAGGTTGTGCATGACGGCCTGCGCCTCGCCGTGGATGAATGCCTGAACCTGACCGGGCAGCCATTCGGCGGCCGGGACAGCCGCGATCAGCGGGGCGTTGTCGCCGGCCTGCGCGTCCGGGACCAGGTCAGCGCGGCCGCCCCGGTGAATCCACCGGATCTGCACGCCTGCCGGCGCGGTGAGGTCGAGTTCGTCGTCCGGACCGGCGACTTCGATGAACGCCTGGCCGATCGCATTGGACGGCAAGGATTCCAGTGCCACGCTGAGCGCCGGTAGCCCGGCTTCGTCGGCGGCCAGCAGGTGCCAGTCGGCGGCCGGGTCAGGGGCGTAGGCCCCGTTGGGTCCCATCAGATAGGCCGGGTCACCGGGCTGCAGCGATGCTGCCCACGGGCCGGCCACCCCGGTGTCGCCGTGCACCACGAAGTCGACGGTGATCTCCCGCCGGTCCGTATCGACGCGCCGCACGGAGTAGGTCCGCACCGTCGGTTGCTGTTCGGCCGGCAGCTCCTTGAAACTGTCCAGGGTCAGGGGTTGCATCAGCCCGGCCACGTCGACACCCGCCGGCGCGATGACGAACTTGACGTAGGAATCCGTGAATTCCTTCGGACTAAAAGTGTCAAACCCGCCGCCTCCGAACACAATCCGGATCATGTGCGGGGTCAGGCGCTGACTGCGCAGTACTTCGAAGCTATGGATCGGACGGCCTGCCACGCCTTGACTATACGAGCGGCCCGGCCTGCGCGGTCGGCTACCGTGCCAGTACCGACGCGGTGAACTTGGGCTTCCAGTCCGAGGTCAGCAACGCACCGAAGTGCGACTCCAGGTCACCCCGCTTGGCGGTGTCGGTGTCGCGGACCGAGAAGATGAACGCCGGACCGCTCCATCCGGTCCCGGCCACACCGGCGAGGACCTGCAGGATTTGGCGCGCCTGCTCGTCGGGACTGACGGCGCGCGGGTCTGGCGCACACGTGGAAGCGCCCAGCTCGGTCATCCACACCTTCTTGTCGCCGTCACCATTGACGGTCATCAGGTCGTGTACGCGAACCAGATCCGACCAGCCATTGTCGCCGTCCTCGGCGATGCCGCCGGGGAACACGTACGGATGCATCGCGGTGGCATCGAAGAAGTTCTTTGCCCCATTGGTGTACATGTCGGCGAGAAATTTCGTCGGTGCGTCGACCCCGGTGGCACGGCTGAGGCCGGCGGTGATCACGGTCGCGTCGGGCTGGATGGCCTTGATCGCCGGATAGGCCGCTTTCAGCAACGTGGTGTAGACGGCAGCGCGATTCGTGGTGAAGCCGAAGAACAGCGGCAGGTTCGGCTCGTTCCAGATCTCCCAGTTCGAGATCCGGTCGTGATAGCGCTGCACGACTGCGGTGACGAAGTCAGCGTAGTCCGCCGGATCGACCGGGGGTGCACTGAAATACGCTCCCGGCGCCCGGGCCCAGTCCGGGCTGTAGGCGATCAGTCCGAGTACCTTCAGCCCACGCCCCCGCGAGCCGTTCACCCAGTGGTCGACGTAATGCCAATTGTATTGGCCCTTAACGGGTTCGACGATATGCCAGTCGATCAGCACCCGCATCCAACTGCCTCGGGTGCGGGTGACGGCGTCGAGCTCGCGGTCTGCATCGGCGTCACTCATCCACGACTGGGGACCACCGACACTGAAGCCGTAGCCGTCGGCCGGCACCTCCGGGATCGCCTCCGGCGACGGGCGCACCCAAAGACAGCCCCCGGCCGTCAGCGCACCGACCAGCCCGACGACTACTGCAATCCGACGGAATCGGCTGCTCACGCGGCGGGCCATGACAGCGAACGTACCTGAGCTCGCACCGGTTGATCGTGACGAAGGGTGCCGGCTTACCCAGATCTGCGACGCCTGATCCGCCACCTCCCGTCCAACTTCTCCACCAGGCCACCGACCTCCAGCAACGCCAGCGGACCGAGCACCCGCTCGGGGGACAGTGCCGCGCCGACCGAGATCTGTTCCAGCGTCCGCAGCCCGCGCCCCGGTAGCGCTTCATAGACCTGCCGCTGGTCCGGGGACAGCCCGTCCAGCGGGGTTTCCGGGTGCTCGGGTTCATCTGCGAATTCACCCATCCGGCCGATCAATTCGACGATCTGATCCGCCCGGTCGACCAGTGTCGCGCCGGCGCGCAACAGCACATGGCACCCCGCGGACGCGGCCGACGTCACTGGGCCCGGTACCGCACACACTGGGCGACCCATGGCTTGCGCCCAGGCCGCGGTGTTCGCCGCACCGCTGCGCAGACCCGCCTCCACCACCACCGTCGCGCCAGACAGGGCCGCCACCAACCGGTTTCGGGTCAGGAACCGGTACCGCGTAGGCCGCTCCCCCGGTGGGTACTCACTGAGCAGCAGCCCGGATGCCGCGACTCGGTGCAACAGAGCGGAATGCCCAGACGGATAGGGCACGTCGATACCGCTGGCCAGCACCGCCATCGTGACGCCGTCGCAGGCCAGCGCCGCACGGTGCGCAGCCCCATCGATGCCATAGGCACCACCGGAAACCACGACAGCGTCGCGTTCGACCAGGCCGGCCGCAAGTTCAGCAGTGACGTGCTCACCGTAGGACGTGCAGGCCCTGGTGCCGACGATCGAAGCGGCTCGCTCCGCGACGGCGTCCAGCCGCGCCGGGCCGAGCGCCCACAGCACCATGGGCGTGCCGCTGTACGGCCGCTTGATCACCTCGTCGTTGCCGAACGCGACAAATGGCAGATACGGCCACTCATCGTCATCCGGCGTGATCAACCGCCCGCCGCGGCGGTCGAGGATGTCTAAATCCTTTGCGGTGCAATCAACCTCACGCCGTGGCGCCACGCGGCCCGTCAATGCCTCCGGCTCCCGCCCGCTGCGGATCATCTCGGCCACCGCGACCGGCCCGGATGCGGTGACCAGTGCGGTCAGATCAGGGCACGGCGGCTCAGCCACCCGTGACAGGTACGCCCATGCCCGTCGTTCCGCATCGGCGCTCATCGGGCACCTGCCTCGCGGAAACTGAGCGCCGTCCCGATGTCATCCAGGTTCGGTGAGGTACCCCCGCGCAAGTCGGCCAGCGACCAGGCCACCCGCAAAGTGCGGTCGACGCCACGGATGCTCAGCTTTCCCGAGTCCAGGGATGCCCTCAGCGGCGCCATGGCCTCCCGGCTCGGCCGGAATCCTCGGCGGAGCACCGGCCCCGGGACCTCAGCGTTGGTCCGCACCCCGACGACTTTCCATCGCTCGGCAGCGGCCGCCCGGGCCGCCGCGACCCGAGCGCGGACATCGCTGGTGGATTCAGCGGCCTCATCACCGAACGCGCCGACGAGCACCGGATGCATCTCGACCCGCAGGTCCACCCGGTCCATCAGTGGCCCGGACAGCTTGCCCAGATACCGGCGGCGGTCAGCTGACGGACACACGCAGTCCCGCGGATTCGGTGGTGCGCAGGGGCAGGGATTGGCGGCGAGAACCAGTTGGAAGCGCGCCGGGTAGCAGGCCACACCGTCGCGGCGGGCCAGACGAATCTGACCTTCCTCCAACGGTGTTCGCAATGCTTCGAGCGCGCTGACGCCAATCTCCGCGCACTCGTCCAGGAACAGGACACCGCGGTGTGCCCGGCTGATCGCGCCTGGGCGCGCCATGCCCGATCCGCCACCGACCAACGCCGACACGCTGGAAGTATGGTGCGGGGCCACGAACGGCGGCCGGGTGATCAGTGGGGTGTCGCCGGTCAGTAGGCCGACCACCGAATGGATCGCGGTGACGTCCAGCGCCTCGTCGTCGGTCAGATCCGGCAGCAACCCCGGAAGCCGCTGGGCCAGCATGGTCTTCCCGATTCCCGGCGGCCCGGTGAGCATCAGGTGGTGCGCTCCGGCAGCGGCAATCTCGACCGCCCACCGGGCCTGGGCCTGGCCCACCACGTCGGCGAGGTCGACGGCATCGTCGGCTGCCGGCACCGTCGTGGTGACCCGCTCGTCGAGTGTGGCCTTGCCGTTGAGCCAGGCCTGCATCTGTCCCAGGGTGCGCACGCCCCACACTTCGATGCCGTCGACCAGGCTGGCTTCGGCCAGGTTCTCGGCGGGCACCACCACTGACGGCCACCCGTCGCGCTTGGCGGCCATGACCGCTGGCAGCACGCCCTTGATCGGCCGGACCCGGCCATCAAGCGCCAATTCGCCGAGCAGCACGGTCTTCTCCAGCCGCGACCAATGCGTCTTCAAGTGCGCCGACAGCACCGATGCGGCAATCGCGATGTCGTACATCGACCCGCCCTTGGGCAGGGTGGCCGGCGACAAGCCGAGGGTGAGCCGCGACATCGGCCAGCTGTTCCCGCAGTTCGTAATGGCCGCCCGAACGCGGTCGCGAGACTCCTGTAGCGCCGCGTCGGGCAGCCCGACCAGATGCACACCAGGTAGTCCCGAGGTGATGTCCGCCTCAATCTCCACCATGACGCCATCGAGTCCGCGAATCGCCACCGAGTAGGCCCGTCCGAGCGCCATCAGCCGATGCCCTTCAGGTGCACCAATTCCGGCTCACGGGCACCGAGACGTACCCCGACCACGTCGATCCGCACCCCGGGCCACCGCGTGTCCTGTTCGGCCAGCCACACACTGGCGAGCCGACGCAAGCGGCGGACCTTCTCCGGCGTCACCGCCTCCTCAATACCGCCGAACTCGGTGGTAGTGCGGGTTTTCACTTCGACGAAAACAACTGCACCGTAGTCTTTTTCCGCCGCGATGACATCTAGCTCGCCCCACCGGCAACGCCAGTTACGCGCCAGCACCGTCATTCCCAATGTCGTCAGGTAATCGACCGCGAGTTGTTCACCGAGCGCTCCGAGCTCGGCGCGAGTCATGCGTGGTGGTGTGTTCATGGCGCCACGATGGCGCGCGGCACCGACAGATCGCGGACTGTCAGAGTGTCGACAACGGCGAATCCCCCGAGTTATCCACACTGCGTGATTCATCCACAGACTGGGCAACCGGCGTAAGACTGCCGAAGGGCGATCAATTACTGCCAACTGCGCATATCGCGAAATAACCCCAATCCCTGCCCAGTTGATCAAGACATCAAAGATTCCAGTGCAAGGAGCGGGGAAATGAAGAAGTTGGGACTGGTCGCAGTGCTGGCAAACGGGGTGGCTGCCGCTGTGCTGGGCCTGGCCGCACCGGCATCAGCAGACGTCGCCCACCACGACTGGATCTACAACGTCCAGCCGCATGTCTCGGCACCGCAGGTCGACAACACCGTCCACCACAGCCGCTGATCACCAACATGATTCGGGGCGTCCTTCCGGGGGCGCCCCGACTCGTTTTCAGCGGCCGCTGACCTACACCAGCGGAGGCACCGTCGCGTCGATGAGATACGGGCCCGGCGTGGCGTAGCCGGTGCGAAGCAGGCTCGCCAGCTCCCCTGTCGTGCGCGCCGTCGCCGCGGGTACCCCCATCGAGGTGGCCAGAGCCGCGAAATCGATGGTGGGCGCCGACAAGTCCAGCATGGCAGCGGCTTTCGGCCCGCCGGCCGCCGCGCCGACCCGTTGCAGCTCCATCCGCAGGATCGCGTAGGCGGCGTTGTTCAGGATCACCGTGACCACGTTGAGCTGCTCGTGCGCCATGGTCCACAGCGCCGAAATCGTATACATCGCACTGCCATCGGCCTGCAGACACAGCACGGGCCGGTCCGGGCGGGCCACCGCTGCACCAACTGCGTTCGGCAACCCGAAGCCGATGGCCCCGCCAGTCAGGGTCAACAGATCGTGCCGGGGCGCGCTCATAGTGGCCTGGGGTAGCAGAAAGCCGCTGGTGTTGGATTCGTCCACCACGATCGCGTCGTCCGGCAGCGTGGCGGCCACCGCATCCACCCAGTTCTGCGCGGTCAGCTCCACCGAATCCAACGACAGCTCAGGGATTTTCAGCTCGGACAGCACGGGTTCGATACCGGGCGCCACCGCGTCGGCCAACGACTCCAGCTCCGCCACCACATCACCGCCCACCGTGTGCACGCGGCACCCCTCCGGAACCAGGTCACTGGCTTTGCCCGGGTAGGCGAAGAACGACACCGGAGACCGGGCCCCGGCCAGCACCAGATTCTCGGTGCCGGCCAACTGAAATCCGGCCGCCTCGGCCAGATAGGCCAACCGCTCGAAATTGGGCCGGCCGGCACCTCGCTCGAGGCGGGCCGGGAAGGTCTCGATCAGCACCTTGGTCCCGGTCGCCTCGGCGATGCGGCTGGCCGCACGCAGCCCCCGTTCGCGGCAGGCCGAATTGCCCAACAACATGACGGTTTGGGCGCCGAAAACCTCAGCGGCGTCGGCCGCACCCAGCTCGTGCAGGACGTGTTCGGCGGGGTCGACGCCGGCGCCGTAATCGAAGGCGGCGCGATCCTCGGTCGTGGAGACCATCGCCGGCTCGGCGCCCTCGGTCCACGAGACGTCGGCGGGCAGGATCAGCGTGGCCACCTGTCCTTGTTGCGCGGCCTCGATCGCAGCTACCGCGTCGGTGGCAACGTCAGCCACTCGTTCACAGCGACGCACCCATCCCGACACTGTGCCGGCGGCCGCATCGATGTCGGATTCCAGTGGCGCGTCGTACTTCTTGTGGCCCAGGGCGTGGTCGCCGACCACGTTGACCACCGGCGAAAACGCGCGACGGGCGTTGTGCAGATTCGCCATGCCGTTACCGAGACCCGGTCCCAGGTGTAGCAGCGTCGCCGCCGGCTTGTCGGCCATCCGGGCGTATCCGTCCGCGGCCCCGGTCACCACGCCCTCGAAGAGGCAGAGCACACCACGCATCTCCGGCACCGAATCCAGCGCGGCGACGAAGTGCATCTCGCTGGTGCCGGGATTGCCGAAACAGACGTCGACACCGGAGTCGACCAGTGTGCGGATCAATGCCTGTGCGCCGTTCATTGCTCTCCTTGAGTTTTCCCTCGGCAGCCTGTGGATGACCGTACTACCGGTCTGCGACCAGACCTTCCTGAACCAGCGTCGCCACGAGCGTGCCGTCCACGGCCACCAGGCTTGAGGTGATCACGCCGCGTCCCCGGCCCGCTGCGGGCGATCGCGACTCCAGCAGATTCCACTGGTCGGCCCGGATCGGGTGGTGAAACCAGATGGAGAAGTCCGTGGTGCCGCTGCGGTGCGATCGCGCCTGCATCGAATGGCCGTGCACCTGCAACGCCGGGTCGATCCCGTACAGGTCGGTCACGTAGGTGGCAATCATCATGTGCGGCAACTGTTCCGGAGGCATGGGCACCGTGGCCCGCCACCACATACGCCGCACGAACTCCCCCGACGACCGGTCGTCGACGATCCGGATGTCGAGTTCGTCGAGCGGCACCGCGGGCGCCGGGCCGGGCGGGCCGGTCCGCGCCAGGGTTTCGGGATCGCCTGGTACCGAATATGTTTCACCATGCGACGGACCGACGAGCTCAGCGGAGAAGGATACCGACGCGACGGTCAGCATCCGCCCGGCCTGGAACGCCTCGACCCGCCGCGCGGCCGCGGTCCGCCCGTCGTACACCCGGGTCACCGCGTAGTCCGTGGCCGCACCGGCTTCTGCCCCTCGCAGATACTGCAGGTGCATGGCGGTCGGGCGCTTGTCCGGATCGTCGACGGTGCGGCTGGCCGCGGCCAGGCTCTGGGCCATCAGCAGCCCGCCGAAAGCCCGCTTGCCGACCGGTCCCCCGGCGCTGCCGACCCAGGAATCGGCGGTGGCACCCGGCGCGACGGCCAGCAGGTCGGGGAGCACACTCATGCCACGGTCCCCGATTCGGTCAGCCGGGCGATATCGGCACCGGACAACCCGAGCCGATCGGTCAGGACCGCGACGGTGTGGTCGCCGAGCTCAGGTGCCGGTTGCGCCGCCGGGTAATGTCCATCGATCCGCAGCGGCAGGCCGGGCGCCAGGTACCGCCCGATGCGGGGCTGGTCGAGCTCGGTGAACAGCGGGTTGTCGGTCACCTTCGCGCTCGTGACGACCTCGCCGAAGTCCCGATACCGTTCCCACAAGACGGATGTCTCACCCAAGGCCACGGCGATCTCGTCGGCGGTGTGCGCGCAGAACCACACGGTGAACAGCCCGGTCAGGGCATCTCGGTAGCGGTACCGCTCACCTTCGTCGGAGAAGTCCGCGCCGAGTGATTCAGACAGTGCGGCAACGGCTTTCACCGTCCCGGTGACCTCGGTGAGGTCGCGGAAATGCCGACCGGTCAGCGCCACGATCATGAAGGCGGCGCCGTCACTGCTGACGAACTGCTGCCCGTACTGGCCGAAGACCGAATTGCCGATGCGCTCCCGGCTCACCCCGTTGACCATCACCTCGGTCAGAAAGCTGAGATTGCCCGCGGTCGCCAGGGCCACGTTCTCCAGTGGGATGCTGACCCGCTGGCCGCGGCCCGTGGTGTCACGGTGCCGCAGCGCCGCCGTCACCGCCAGCGCCAGGTAGATGCCGCACGACACATCCCAGGCCGGCAGTACGTGGTTGACCGGGGTCTGCAGGCCAGCCGGCCCGGTGACCAGCGGAAAACCCAGTCCCGCGTTGACTGTGTAGTCCACGCCGGTACCGCCGTCGGCCCGGCCGGACACCTCGGCGTGGATCAGGTCAGGCCGCAGCGCGGCCAGCGTCTCGTACGAATGCCATTGCCGGCCGGTCACATTGGTGATGAACACGCCGGCGTCGACGATCAGCCGGGTGACCAGTTCCTGCCCTTCCGGTGAACGCATGTCGACCGCCACCGACCGCTTGCCCTTGTTCAGGCCGGCCCAGTAGACGCTCTCCCCCTCACTCGTCACGGGCCATCGGTGATAGTCGGCCGCTCCGCCGACCGGATCGACCCGGATGACCTCGGCGCCGAGCTGCGCCAGCGTCATGCCGGCCAGAGGCACCGCGACGAAACTCGAGATCTCGACGATGCGCACGCCCGCCAGTGGCCGCGCAGAGTCCGGCACAGTCATCTGGACACCATATGGGGGCCCGGCCGGCACGCGCCGGCACCCCCGGGTGCGGGGTGTTCCGCGGGGCGGGAGATGGCCGTGGTCGCGCCGCCTCCGGCCCGTACGTTGTTGCGCATGACTGATCTGTTGGAAGTCCAGACCGACCGTGGCACCCTGCGCTACTACGACGAGGGCACCGGGCCCGTGGTGGTGTTCCTGCACGGTTCTGGCCCCGGGGTCACCGGCTGGCGGAACTTCCGCGGCATCCTGCCGACGTTCGCCGCGCACTTCCGCTGCCTGATCCTGGAGTTCCCCGGCTTCGGCGTCAGCGACGACTTCGGCGGTCACCCGATGATCGACGCCCAGGCGGCAGTGGTGCCGTTCCTCGACGCGCTCGGTGTCGAGAAGGCCCACGTGGTGGGCAACTCAATGGGCGGCGCCGTCGGGATCAACTTCGCGATCAACAACCCGGACCGGATCGGCAAGCTGGTCACCATCGGCGGTATCGGTACGGCGATCTACAGCCCCGGGCCGAGCGAAGGCATCCGACTACTGCAGGAGTTCACCGAGGACCCGACCCGCCAGCGGCTGGTGGACTGGCTGAACTCGATGGTTTACGACCAGCGGATCGTGACCGAGGAACTGATCGAAGAGCGCTGGGCGCTGGCCACCGATCCGGAGACGCTGGCCTCGGCCCGCCGCATGTACAGCAAGGCCGCATTCTCGATGATGATGAAGTTCATGCGGTCGGCCGACGCGCCGCCGCAGCCGTGGGCGCAGATGCACAGGGTTGCCGCGCCGACGCTGCTGACCTGGGGCCGCGACGACCGGGTCAGCCCGCTGGACATGTCTTTGATCCCGATGCGCACCATCCCCAACGCGGAACTGCACGTGTTCCCGAACTGTGGGCACTGGGCGATGATCGAGGCCAAGGCAGCCTTCGAGAGCACGGTTCTGGGCTTCCTGCAGCGCTAGTCCAATGTGAAGGCGGCGAAGGTGCCACGAATCTTCGCCGCCTTCTTCACATTCGGCGCAGGTCAGGCCTTCTGGGTCAACCCCGCATCGACGACCAACTGGGTGCCGGTGATGTAGCGGGCCTCGTCTGAGGCAAGGAACACCACCGCGTTGCTGATATCCACCGGGTCCACCCATGGCACCGGCAACAGGTTTCGTGCGGAAAGCACCTCGGCGACGTCGGCGGCGGTCGGGTTGTCCAGATCGGGCCGGATGCGCTTGAAGGTTTCCGGGTTCAGCACCATCGCGGTACCGACCGCGCCGGGATGCACGGTATTGACCCGAATCCTTTTGGATCCCAATTCATTTGCCAGAGTCCGGGCCAGCCCGACCACCGCGTGCTTGGTGGCGGTGTAGGCCGAGGTGTTCGCGGTGCCACGAAGTCCGCTGGTGGAACTGATGATCACCACGGAGCCACCGGCCGGACCGAAGTGCGGAACGCAGGCCTTTACCGTGTGCCACACGCCGGTGAGGTTGACCCCGATCACCCGCTGCCAGTCCTCGCTGGTGACCTCCCAGGACGGCGCGGAGGCCGAATGCACGCCGGCGTTGGCCACCACGGCATCGAGCCGGCCGAACTCCCAGACGCCTTCGTCCACGGCTGCCTGCACCGCCTCGAACGACGACACGTCGGCCAGACCGACGTAGCAGCGCTGGCCGCGCTGCTTCACCGCAGCGGCGACGTCGGCCAAATCTGCTGCAGCACTTTCGATATCGAGAGCGATGAGGTCAGCGCCTTCATCGGCGAACCGCTCGCAATGGGTACGGCCGGTGCCCCGGCCCGCGCCGGTGACGACGACGACTCTGTTCAGCAGCCCCGACATCAGGAGGCCTTGGTCAGTTCGAACCCCTTGTAACCGGCCGCGGCAACCTCTGCGCAGATGTCGTTGTAGGCGGCGAATCCGCCGATGAACAACATGAAGACGCGCGGCTTGCCAGGCACATTCGCGCCCAGGTACCAGGAGTTCGCCTTGGGGAACAGCGTCTGGTCCGCACGGCGGACCAGTTCGGCGCCCCAGCCGTCTACTGCGTCCGTGGTGGCCTCGATCGCCGCGTAGTCGTGCGAGCCGACGTACTCGATGGCGTCGGCGATCCAGTTCACATGCGCTTCAGCGTGCAGCACCATGTTGGCCAGCACCGCCGGCGCACCGGGACCGTTCACCAGGAACATGTTCGGGAAGCCGTCGACACCCAGGCCCAGGTAGCTGCGCGGCCCGTGCACCCAGTTGTCTTTGAGCTTCTCGCCACCGCGGCCGGCGATGTCGATGCGCCCCAGCGCCCCGGTGAGGGCGTCGAACCCGGTGGCGAAGACGATGACGTCCAGATCGAACCGGGCCTCGGTGGTGGTGATGCCGGTGGCGTCGATCTCCTCGATCGGGGTCTGCTTCACGCTGACCAGCTTGACGTGCGGCTGGTTGAACGTCTGGAAGTAGTTGGTGTCGGTGCAGATTCGCTTGGCGCCGATCGGATGGTCGTTCGGGATCAGCAGGTCGGCGGTCGCCGGGTCGTCGATGACCGCGCGCACCTTCTCGTCGTAGAACTTCTTGGCCTCGGCATTGGCCACTGGGTCGACCATCTGGTCGAGGAACGTCTTGCTGAACAGCACACCGCCCAGCTGCCAACGCTTTTCGAACTCGGCTCGGCGCTCCTCGTCGGACAGCTCCATGGTCAACTTGGGGTGCGCCAGGTGCGGCGAGCCGCCGCCGCTGCGCCACGACAACTCGCGCCGCTCGTCATAGTTGGCTTTGACCTCAGCTTCCCGTTCAGCCGTCAGCGGCTCGTTGCCCGCCGGCACGCTGAAGTTCGGGGTGCGTTGTAAGACAACGAGTTCGGCGGCCTGCGCGGCCACGATGGGCACGCTCTGGATGCCGGACGAGCCGGTACCGATCAGGCCGACCCGCTTGCGGCTGAAATCGACGCCGTCGTGCGGCCAGTTCGCAGTGTGGTAACTATCCCCGGCGAAGGTCTCGACGCCGGGGATGTTCGGCAGCAGCGGCTCAGACAGCGCACCGGTGGCCATGACACAGAACCGCGCGACCACCGTCGCACCGGTGTCGGTCTGCACCGTCCAGCGCAGCGTCTGCTCGTCGAGGGTCGCCGAGCTGACGCGGGTTCTGCATCGGATGTCGCGGCGCAGGTCGAACCGGTCGGCGACATGGTTGATGTAGCGCAGGATTTCGGCCTGGGCGGCGTACTTCTCGGTCCACGTCCACTCCTGCTGCAACTCCTTGTCGAACGAGTAGCAGTAGTCGATGCTCTCGACGTCGCAGCGGGCGCCCGGGTACCGGTTGTAGTACCAGGTGCCACCCACATTCGGCGCGGACTCGAAGACGACGACCGAATGGCCTTCCGCCCGCAGCTTGTGCAGTGCGTAAAGGCCGGCGAATCCGGCGCCAACAACTACGACGTCAACTTGTTCTGCGCTGCTCACGGGACCGAAGTTAGCCCTCACCGCCGGAGCACAGGGCGAGATGTCCCGATGAACGGACAGCCCGCCATAGCCGTCCCGGCCATCGGACTGGCCGGCAACTCTGGTCTCCGGCGAGGTCGACATGGTCAGCTGCGACATCCTCGAACCCGCTGACCTCGCCGACGGGCTGATCCTGGCCTGCCAGGCCCGCCCGGTGACCGACAACGCCCGAATCGACTTCGGGTAAAGGATTTTCGCCCGCTGACCGGGAACGGCCTCCCGGTGCACTGCGGGTGCGGTAAACCATTGATCAGCCCATCACAGGAGTTAGGACAACAACCATGACCCAGCGGGTTATCGACAAACTCGGTGACATCGCCGACCAGCTTCGCGAACAAGCCTGGGAGGCCGAGAAGTTGGGCCAGTTGCCCGACGAGACCGTCAAGCTGATGAAGGCGACCGGCAACATCCGGCTGCTGCAGCCCAGCCAGTACGGCGGCCTGGAGGTCCATCCGCGCGAGTTCGCCGAGACCGTGATGGCGACCGCCGCCCTGGATCCCGCTGCCGGCTGGATCAACGGCGTGGTCGGTGTGCACCCGTACCAGCTCGCCTACGCCGACCCGAAGGTCGCCGCCGAAATCTGGTCCAGCGACTACGACACCTGGGTGGCGTCTCCGTACGCGCCACAGGGCGTGGCCCGGCCGGTTGACGGTGGCTATATCTTCAACGGTCGCTGGCAGTTCAGCTCCGGCACCGACCACTGCGAGTGGATCTTCTTGGGCG
>JARLGS010000771.1 GCA_031292695.1 Mycobacterium sp.
ATGATCGCTTCGAGCTCATCAATGTAGAAGTGCGCATCATCTTCCGGCCGAGTTCCCCGCGAGTGCAAGTCTGGACCTTTATACCCAGGCAATGCTTGCAGTAGGTCTTCGCGGATCGTCCCGAAGAACCGCTCGACCGGTGCCTTGTCCCGTCCGGTGCGCAGACGTGCTGGCTGGACCGAAATGCCCCAGCGCTCACAAACACTGGTCGTATGCGCCGAACCGTAGTTCTTGCCGTGATCGATCACGAGCGTCTCCGGAACGATCGTCGGTCCGACTTTGCGACCGCCTCCGGCACGCGACGAATCAACGTCCACCAGCACCGATCGGGGAACGCCATGCTCGGGCCAGACTGCTTCAGCGGGCCAGTGCCGTGGCGCTACGTGCGGGCGGAAGCATTCATAGAGGACGGTCGTTACGTCCACCGATTTGGTTGAGACTGGGGTCAAACGGAGACCGATGATGCACCGGCTGTACCAGTCCATGGCTACCGTCAGCTCGACCTGTACCCACCGTAACGTGATCGGATCGAGCGCGAACACATCGAGCCTGGTGGTATCCATCAACACGTATTCACCAGGCCGAGACGGCCGCAGCTTGCCGTAGGCGTCGTCCGGTCTGGCTGCGATGTCACGGTTGCGTTTGGTGCTGAGCCGGAAGGTTGGCTGACGCCTTTCCAGTACTTCGAGCGCTCGAAAAGCGCTTGCGCGACTAGGGATTGGCACCACACCGTCACCGTGCCGGGCGCATACCCGCGCATTGGCCCGATTGATGACCATTGTCCGGGACGGCCGCGACTCATCGGTGTGTTCGACCATAACCTCCAGTGCCGTCTGCATCCAGCGCTCGTCGATGCTCGGCACGATCTTGCCGCGGACGGTATTGCGTCGGACCAGGCCCGCCTCTCCGTGGGCACGGTAGTCAGACAGCCACCGCTGGACCGATCTCAAAGAAACTCCGAGTTCGTTCGCTTTGGCTTTACACCGATCCAGCGTCGACACTGACGGTGCGTACTGCGGGCGTGGCTCATCTGCACCCGCGGTCTCCGGCGACCCCGATTGGTATCCGGTCAAAAGCTCCCTGATATGGCCGGCGCGTTCGCTGATCTCCTGTTGCGTGCGCTCATCCAGACTCGAAAGAATCGTCGCTGCAACATCGTCGAGTTCCTTGGCCTCGTAATGAGGCTCGACTGGACGATAACGTCGCGAATCCGTCAGCAGCTCGTTCAACGCCACGCAGAAGACTTCGTCGCGCACCGGGTTCTTCACGATGACACGGACGCCGGCGAATGGTCCTTTTCTCATCTCGACGACCTCTACGAGCGCACCGTCCAAGACAAAGCGGGCTCCTACTCCGATGCGCATGCGGTGTTTACTCATTGTTTGATCCTTTTGTTTAGCAGTGATTTTGGGCTCAGGGGGATTTCGATATCGGTTATGATTCGGCCGGTCCACATCAAATGCAGTAAGTGGGAGCGGACGATTGGCTGTGACCATCGGTTTTCGTTGCGGCACACTTCCTCAAATGTTCTGCCGTCAACTTCTCGGTCGGACAACGCCGCAGCGACCTTCTCGTCAAAGAGTCGCTTGTTTCGGTAGCCGGCAAGGAATTTGAGGTTGACGAACTCAGCTGGCGGTGGCTCTGACCAGACTTCGTACTGCCAGCCACGTTGTTCCACCAGCTGACGAGCCAACGTGGTTCTTCGGATCACCTTCGGCCGGGTCAACCAGTTGCGCGGTTTAACTTCGACAACCACCGGGTCCTTCGACGTCAGAAGCAAATAGTCCGGCGTGTATCTCCGCGTCTTGCCGTCTACCTTGGCTTCCAACTGAAATGGCTGGGCCACAATGTGATTCACGGTCCGGTCGAAGTCCGCGTAAATCGCGCGCGCGAGTTCCAGTCTCGACTCGTACAGCAGATGCCCCGTTGTCGTGGCACACCAGTAGCGGCCCGAGTAGTGGCGCTGGCCATGTACCCAGCGAGGTATCCGCCACGGAGCCAGCGGTGTCGTCAGGTCGATCCGCGGGTCGGTCCAATCGTGCGTCTCGATCGTCCCGTCGTCGCGCCGTAAGCGAACGATCGGGTCTTGAGGCTCCGCAGCTGCTACGCCCGCCCTCATCGCCGCGATCCATTCAGATGGCCATGATGCGGCTGGACGGACAGGCACGAGCAGTGCGGCCCGCACCTTTTTCGGCCTTGCGGAGGTGGTTGGTCGCAATCGCTCGACATTTCCGAACACGCAGTTCGCCGTGTCCTGTTGACATGCCTAAGGGAATACGATGGAATCATCAAAGCTCCTAACGGTGGAGTGTGGTGACGTTCTTACGTCGCTCGTGAAGGCCGGGTTGCCCCTCGGCCTTCACTGCTTTTACAGGTCTGAAGTGCTTGAAGGTCGGGTTGCCCCCCGGCCTTCGTTGCTTTCACGGGTTAGTTGCTCACACGTTTGTCGTCGCTGACTCCTTTCTCACCGCTTGGCGGACGCTTGTGGCGTAGATGACTGAGTTAATCCGTTTGCGTACCAGTAGTTTTCGAGGTGGCGTCCAGCGCAATGGCGCCAGCACTGATCAGCCTGTCGCCTGCCTCGGACAACGACGTGTCCCATTCACGTGCGCAGCGGTAGACAGTCTCCGCGGTGACACCTCGCAGCCGAAACTCAACCCGAAGCCTCCCTCGTGCCGCAAGTGGTGGTCGGTCCATCTCGTCCCTCCAGGCGTTACGCCGGTGTCGTATCGACTATCTGCCGGTACTTGGACGGATATATAACCCCATCGCGTGGCACATGGGAAACACTTTCGACAGCGAATTCCGTTGCAGTGCAAAAGAAGCAATGGACGTGAACACCCCACCCGGAGGCCAGGTGTTCACGTCGGGGGCATCACGAGTGGTCAGGGACTGCCGAAAGGGTGCCGAACGACACAGCCAAAGCAGTACGTGAACACCAACCAACAGGCAGATGCCTAACCGCATTAGGCCGTCACGGCGTGTCGCGTCACTACCAGTGGTACCACGCACCACAGCACAAAGAGCTGGTCAAACAGTCGCGACCATCCCCGACATGTCAAATTTGCTGAGATAACGACACTTATGTGTCACCGACCCTGAGAAAGTGACAAGCGCGCTGAGACCCTACAGCTTGCACCACAACCAACGTCGCACCTACACCGTCACGGTCCACCGCCGCCCGAGCTATTGCCGTGGCCGCTGGGCTGCTGTCGTTGCTCACGAACCGAGCGGCGTAGCGACGCCGAGCCAATGGCCCGCGAGCGCGTGTGGTGCCGCTCTACAGCCGGACCTACCTCGCCATATTCGTAAACCGCGAGAAGTGAAGCTGATGTGCCACAGTGATATTCGCGGTCGGGCCGTTGCGGTGCTTGCCCAGAATGATGTCGGCTTCGCCGCCACGCGGGTCTTCGCGGTCAATCGCATCTGGGCGATGCAACAGCATGACCATATCCGCATCTTGTTCCAGCGAGCCCGATTCACGCAGGTCAGAGACCTGCGGGCGCTTGTCGGTGCGTTGCTCGGGACCACGGTTCAGCTGACTGATCGCGACCACCGGAACCTCGAGTTCCTTGGCCATCAGCTTCAGCGACCGGGAGAACTCCGAGACTTCCTGCTGCCGGGATTCGAACTTCTTGCCCGAGGTCATCAGCTGCATGTAGTCCACCACGATCAGCCGAAGATTGGCCTTTTGGTGGAGCCGGCGGGCCTTGGCCCGGATCTCCATCATGGTCAGGTTCGGCGAGTCGTCGATGTAAAGCGGCGCTTCGGAGATCTCGCTCATCCGGCGGGCCAGCTTGGTCCAGTCGTCGTCGCTCATCCGGCCCGAGCGCATGTCACCGAGCTTGATCTTCGCCTCGGCCGACAGCAGTCGCATCACGATCTCGGTCTTGCTCATTTCCAGCGAGAAGATGACGCTGGCCAGCCGGTGTTTGATCGAGCAGGACCGCATGAAGTCCAGTCCGATCGTCGAATTGTGCGTCGGCACCATGGACCGGCCAGCCAGGTACAGGTGCGCCGGGTTGTCCACCTCGACGCAGCGCACCGGCACCGAATCGACGCGGCGCACATCAGCAATGGCGACCGGTCGGGTCAGCACGGCCAGACCGCCCGGACTCAGTGCCGGCTCCAGCCGGTCCGCCCCGGCCCGCAGCGTCGCGGTGGTGACGATGCCGCGGCCGGTCGGCCACTGGTGCGATCCGTCGGCCACGATCGTGGTCCCGTCGGCCAGGTCGATTTCGTAGCAGGGCCGCTCCTCCATCACTGGGGTAGCGGCTACGACGCGAGTGGGGCGGCCGTCGGCGCCGATCAGCTCGTCGCCGACCGAGACGTCGCCCATGGTGGTCCAACCGTCCGGGGTCGGCAGCGGGGTGTCGAGCGCCAGCGCCTTACCCACACCAGGGCGTGCGGCCACGATGATCATCTGACCGGGATGCAGGCCGTTGGTGATCTCGTCGAGTTCGGTGAAGCCGGTCGGCACGCCACGTGAAATGCCGCCCTGGGAGGCGATCGCGTCGATCTCGTCCATGGTGGGCTGCAGCAGCTCCTCCAGGGCGACGAAATCCTCACTGGTGCGGGTCTGGGTGACGTCGTAGATCTCGGCTTGGGCCCGGTCCACCAAGTCGGCAACATCGGCGCCATCGGCCCCGGCGTAGCCGTACTGGACAACCCGGGTGCCGGCCTCGACCAGCCGGCGCAGCGTGGCTTTCTCCGCGACGATGCCCGCATAGAAGCCGGCGTTGGCAGCTGTCGGGACGGTGGAGATCAGGGTGTGGAGATACGGCGCGCCACCGATGCGCTTGAGCAGACCGCGCCGGTCCAGCTCGGCGGCTACGGTGACCGCGTCGGCGGGCTCACCGCGGCCGTAGAGGTCAAGGATTGCGTCGTAGACGTTCTGGTGCGCGGGGCGGTAGAAGTCACCGGGGCGCAGGCGCTCCAAGACGTCGGCGACGGCGTCCTTGGAGAGCAACATGCCGCCAAGCACCGACTGCTCGGCAGCCATGTCCTGCGGCGGTTGCCGGCCGTAGTCCTCGCTGGGTGGCTCCCCCATTTCGGAACGGCCCAGGTCGTCAACGACAGCCACGAAGCGCTCCTCCTCCCCCTGGATATGGTTCGAACGCGAGTTCGATTATGACCGTACGGCACCCCGCCGACAGGTTGGCCCGTGAGCCGCTGACTTGTCGCGCGACGCCTCAGGTTAGACGTTGCTGGACTGACCCGAAACCAGACCTGTTGACAACCCTGTGGATGGAGTGTGGACAGGTCCACGCAGTGATGTTGACCGGCTGGGGAGAACTTGTGGAATACCGGACGGTAAATTCGCGTATTAGCAGGTCAACGGGCTATATAGCGCTTGTAAACCTGTGTATGAGAATTGGTTCGGCGTGTCGTGCCTGGTTGCCAGTTCGGGCGTGTTGTGTTGCGCGAACATGGCGCCGAAGGACCAGGCAGGTTAACGGTCAGGGTCACTAATTGTTTGCAGATTGACCGAAAAAATTCGCCAAAATCAACAGCAACGCCCGGGTGAAGTCAATGAATGACTTCACCCGGGCGTTAACTGTTGTAGCTAGTGCCTACTTACTCGGCAACGACTGCCAGCGACAGCGGCACGTTCACCGATGGGTGCAGCCGCACCGCGATCTTGTGAGTGCCGAGCGCCTTGATGTGCGCCTTGGGCAGCTCGACGGTGCGCTTGTCGAGGTTCGGGCCTCCGGCCTTCTTGATCGCGGCAACAACGTCGCCAGCGGTCACCGAACCGAACAGCTTGCCGCTGTCCGCACCGGCCTTGACGGCCAGCGACACGGGGCCGAGGGCCTCGATCGCCTGCTTCAGCTCGTTGGCGTGGTCCAGGTCGCGAACCGTCTTGGCGTCGCGCGCGCGACGGATCTCGTTGGCCTGACGCTCGGCGCCACGGCTGGCCACGATGGCCAGGCCACGGGGCAGCAGGTAGTTGCGGCCGTAGCCGTCACGCACCTCAACGGCGTCGCCGGCCGAACCCAGGTGGTCGACCTCTGCGGTGAGAATGAGCTTCATCGTTCAGTCCTCCCCTATCGCGTCGACGAGCTGAACGGGAGCAACGCCACCTCACGGGCGTTCTTCACGGCAATGGCGATGTCGCGCTGGTGCTGCACGCAGTTACCAGTCACTCGACGGGCACGGATCTTGCCGCGCTCGCTGATGTAGGTACGCAGCAGACCGGTGTCTTTGTAGTCGATGATCTGCGCCTTCTTGGAGCAGAACACGCACTTCCGGGTCTTGACCGGCTTTTCCGGCGCCGGACGCCGCTTGGTGGCCTTGGCCATGTGTTTCTCTTTCTGGTTCTAGCTGAATGTTGGTGTCAGAAGGGCGGCTCGTCGTCGGCGCCGCCGAACGAACCCGAAGCCGGGGCGCTGCCCCACGGGTCGTCGGCCGGAGCGCCGCCGCCACCGGACGGGCGGGAACCCCCGCCGCCACCGAAGCCGCCGCCACCGCCGCCGCTGCGGTTGGCCTTGTTCACCTTCGCCGTCGCGTACCGCAGGGACGGGCCGATCTCGTCGACCTCGACCTCCATCACGGTGCGCTTCTCGCCCTCACGGGTCTCGAACGAGCGCTGCTTGAGCCGGCCGGTCACGATTACGCGCGACCCCCGGGTCAGGCTCTCGGCGACGTTCTCCGCCGCTTCCCGCCAGATGTTGCAGCGCAGGAACAGCGCCTCGCCGTCTTTCCACTCGTTGCTCTGGCGGTCGAACATCCGTGGCGTCGATGCCACGGTGAAGTTCGCCACGGCTGCACCGGACGGCGTGAACCGCAACTCGGGGTCAGCGGTCAGGTTTCCGATAACGGTGATGGTGGTGTCACCAGCCACGAGATCCTCCTGGGACGGATTGGGTGAATTAGCCGCGAGCCTACGCAAGGCCCGTGACAAACCCGCAGGGCTTCGGCGCTTCTAGTGCTTGTCGGTCCGCATGACCTTGGTGCGCAGCACAGACTCGTTCAGGTTCAGCTGGCGGTCGAGCTCGCTGACCGTGGCCGGCTCGGCCTTCAGGTCGACAACCGCGTAGATGCCCTCGCCGTGCTTGGCGATCTCGTAGGCCAGCCGGCGGCGGCCCCAGATGTCCACCTTGTCCACGCTGCCGCCATCCTTGCGGACGACGTTCAGGAACGTGTCCAGCGAGGGAGCAACAGTGCGCTCGTCAAGTGTGGGGTCGAGAATGACCATGATTTCGTATGGACGCATATGGAACCCATCACCTCCTATGGTCGTATCGGCCACGGCGTGTTCCGTGGCAGGAGGGTCGCCTGCGTCGGCAACCGGCCCAGGCTACCGCAAGACACCCTGAGCTGCGAAATCGCGCGGTGCGGCGACGCTCAGGCCGACTCGGCCGTTTTCTTGATGGCCGCCAGCGTCACCGGGATGCCCTCTTTAGCCGACTTCTCCCGCCAGGCGATCTGCTGCTCGGCCTCGTCGCCCCAGCGTTCGTGGAAACCAGCGATGCCGGCCGGCAGGAACTCCCATGACTGCGTCAGCCGGGTGCCGCCCGCCACCGGGTCGAGCGTGAAGCTCCAGCGCACCCAGCCG
>JARLGS010000772.1 GCA_031292695.1 Mycobacterium sp.
CGACCCGGGCCCGGGTCGGTGCGCTGCGTGACCGATTGGTCGAGGCAGTGCTGTCGGGCATCGAGGACGTGGTGCTCAACGGCGCCACCGGCGCGGACCGGCTGCCGGGCAACGCACACTTCACTTTCCGTGGCTGCGAGGGCGACGCCCTGCTGATGCTGCTGGACGCCAAAGGCGTCGAGTGCTCGACCGGTTCGGCGTGTACCGCCGGGGTGGCGCAGCCGTCACATGTTTTGATCGCGATGGGTGCGGACCCGGCCAGCGCCCGCGGATCGCTTCGATTTTCTTTGGGCCACACCAGTTCTGACGAGGATGTCGATACTGCGCTGGCAGTGCTGCCGGCAGCGGTGGACCGGGCCCGTCAGGCAGTACTGGCCAGTGCCGGGTTGGGAAGGTAGTGATGCGGGTTCTGGTAGCGATGAGCGGGGGAGTGGATTCCTCGGTGGCCGCGGCGCGCATGGTCGATGCCGGTCACGACGTGGTGGGCGTGCATCTGGCACTGTCCTCGGCGCCCGGCACCCTGCGCACCGGGTCGCGCGGCTGCTGTTCCAAGGAGGATGCCGGGGATGCCCGCCGGGTCGCGGACATCCTGGATATTCCGTTCTACGTGTGGGATTTCGCGGACCGCTTCAAGGAAGACGTGATCGACGACTTCGTCGAGTCGTACGCTCGTGGCGAGACCCCTAACCCGTGCGTGCGATGCAACGAGAAGATCAAGTTCTCGGCGTTGTCGGCACGTGCGCTGGCACTGGGCTTCGACGCGGTCGCCACCGGGCACTATGCGCGGCTGGAAGACGGCCGGCTGCGGCGCGCCGTCGACGCTGACAAGGACCAGTCGTACGTGCTCGGGGTGTTGACCGCTGAGCAGTTGAGCCACGCGCTGTTCCCGATCGGCGACACCCCCAAGCCTCAGATCCGCCAGGAGGCGGCAGAGCGCGGACTGGCGGTGGCCGAGAAACCGGACAGCCACGACATCTGCTTCATCCCTTCCGGCGACACCCGGGCGTTCCTCGGTGCTCGGATCGGGGTGCGGCCCGGTGCCGTCGTCGATTCAGGTGGCACGGTGCTCGCTGAGCACGACGGGGTGCACGGGTTCACCATCGGCCAGCGCAAGGGCCTGGGCATCGCCGGTCCCGGACCGGACGGTCAGCCGCGGTACGTCACCGGGATCGATGCCGACACCGGAACCGTGCAGGTGGGTGGCGTGGAGGACCTCGAGGTACACACCTTGACCGGGGAGCGCCCGGTGTTCACCTCGGGCGTGGCGCCGGTGGGCCCGGTGGAGTGCCTGGTTCAGGTGCGGGCACACGGCGGCCTGGCCGACGCGGTCGCTGAGATGCGTGACGGGGTGCTCACCGTCGAGTTGCGCTCGACGCTGCGCGGCGTGGCGCCCGGCCAGACGATGGTGCTGTACCGCGCCGACCCTGACGGTGACGAGGTCATCGGCAGCGCCACGATCACCCGTTGAAGCCCTATGCAGCCCGCTGATCGCCGTCGAATAGTGTTGGCTGCGTGAGCATTTTCGCCCAGGCAACCGGTATCGGCTCGTGGCCTGGGACGGCGGCCCGGGAAGCCGCGGCGGTCGTCGTCGGTGAGCTGCCCAGCCTGCCGCACCTGGTCGAGTTACCGGCCCGCGGCATCGGTGCCGACATGATCGGCCGAGCCGGCGCCCTGCTCGTCGGCATCGGCATCGACACGGTGCCACGCGGCTATCGCATCGCATCTGGCCGCAGCGCCGTCGTCCGGCGCGCCACCGGTCTGCTCGACGAGGATGTCGACGCCCTGGAAGAAGCTTGGGAAGAGGCCGGTCTGCATGGCACCGGCCGGACCATCAAGGTGCAGGTGCCGGGCCCACTGACATTGGCCGCCGAGCTCGAGCTCGCCGGTGGACACCGCGCCATCACCGATCCGGGGGCGCTGCGAGACCTGGCCGGTTCGTTGGCCGAGGGCGTGGCGCACCATCGTGCCGAGGTGGCGCGGCGGTGTGAGGCCGACGTGGTGGTGCAGTTCGACGAACCGTCGCTACCGGCTGCGCTGGCCGGGCGGCTGGCGGGAGTCACCCGGATGTCGCCGGTGGCACCGGTGGACGGGCTGCTGGCCGCGAATCTGCTCGATGAGTGCGTGGCCACCGTGGGCGGCCCGGCGGCCATCCACGTGTGCGCTGCCGATGTGCCATGGAAAATGTTGACGCGCACTGCTTTTGAGGCGATATCGGTCGATGCGTCCACGCTGTCCGCCGCCGACCTGGATGGGATCGGCGAGTGGGTCGAGATGGGCCGGACCATCATGCTTGGCGTGCTGCCGGGCGTCGCCCCGGAGCACTCGGTACCGGTAGCGAAGGTCGCCGCCGTAGCCGCGAGCGTCACCGATCGACTTGGCTTCCCCCGCGCGGTACTGCGCGATCGGGTCGGATTGACACCCGCGTGTGGATTGGCCGGCGCGACGGAGCGCTGGGCCCGAGCTGCCGTGGCCCTGCTGCGCAAGGCCGCCGAAGGCATCGCCGAGGACCCCGACGCCGCCTGAAGTTGGCGTTGATTTACCTGGGCAAAGCAACCTACGGGTTGTCGACTCCGGAGCCCTGACGTGCCATGATCACAAGGTGAGTGCGCCGGGGGGTGCCACTCAGCAAAATTGATCGGGGGCCGAAGTGCGCCACATCGATGCCCGGCTGACCAGGACCGCCGTCGCTGCGGCTGCGGCTCTCTTGGTGACCGGTCCCTCAGTGGCAATCGCTCTCGCCGATCCGGGCGGCGCCCACGGCGGAAGCAGTCACGGCAACGGCAGAGTGGGTGGTGGTCAGGGCAATGCCGGCCGGGGCAACTCCGGAAACGGCTGGTCTGGGACGCGCGGTAACTCCGGCAGCGCGCCATCGGTGTCGGTCCAGGCGAACGCCGGAAGCCTGTCGAAATCGAACGGCAACGGGAACTCCAACGGCTACGGCAATGCCGCTGGCAACGGCAATGCCGTAGGCAACGGCAATGCCGTTGGCAACGTCAGCGGGAACGCCGTTGGCAGCGGCAACGGAAACGCCGCTGGCAACGGTAACGCCGCTGGCAACGGGAACGCCGCGAATTCATCCACCGCTGCGGTGCAGTCCAATGGTGGTTCAAAGTCCAGACGCTCAGACGGCGACGTGACGGTCGGTGACGCCGCGGCGCTGCCCGCGCTACAAGGCGCGCTGCCACCGATCGTCGTAGCTGAGCATCACGTCGGTTCGGCTCCCGCGGTATCGCCGCGGCTGCCACTGGGTCCGGTGTCGCCCGCCGTCGCAGCGCCGCCCGTGCCCCCGGCGCCGCCTCCGATCGACGACGGTGCGGGTCTGCTGTCGATCGAGCATGCCGTCATTCCGGTGTGGGCCGTCGCTGTGCCGGGCGGCCTGCATGGCGACCTGTTCGGGCTGGCCGGGTTGGTGCTGATGCCGCTGATCGGAACGGCGGTCGGGTACCGGCAGGCCAAGGCCATGCGCGAGGCCGGCCAGCTGACCGATATCCCGTCCAGCTGATCGATACCTAGGCGCCGCCACTGTTGCGAAGTTCGCGCCGCAGGATCTTGCCGGCCGCGGACTTCGGGATGGCGTCGATGAAGGCGACCTGCCGAACCTTCTTGTACGGGGCAACCTGTGCCGCAACGAAATCCATGATCTCTTCCGCGGTCAACGCGGACCCGGGCTGCTGGACCACGAACGCCTTGGGCACCTCTTCACCCGATTCGAGGTCGCGCACTCCGACCACCGCTGCGTCGGCGACGCCGGGATTGGTGAGCAGCACGGCCTCGAGTTCGGCCGGCGGTACCTGGTAGCCCTTGTACTTGATCAGCTCTTTGAGCCGGTCGACGATGTAGACGCAGCCGCTCGCGTCGATTCGGGCCAGGTCGCCAGTGTGCAGGAAGCCGTCGTCGTCGATGGTCTCCCGGGTGGCCTCTTCGTTGTTGAGATAGCCGACCATCACGTTGGGCCCCTGGAACCACAGTTCGCCGACCTCGCTCAGGCCGTGCTCCGGCTGGGCGATCTCGGCGCCGGTGTCCGGATCGACGATCTTGCTGACTGCGTTGGGCACCGTCCATCCACACGAGCTCAATGGAGCGACTGCACCGACGAGTTCGCGTCCACCGTCGAATGGCATGCAGTGACTGACGGGACTCAATTCGCTCATGCCGTACCCCTGAACCAGGGGGCAGCCGAGCCGATCTGCGACCGCCACGCCGAGTTCGTCGTCCAGCGGTGCAGCACCAGACATGAGCCCGCGCAGCGAGTCGAGCCGGTAGGAGTCGACCATCGGGTGCTTGGCCAGCGCCACCGCAACCGGCGGGGCGATGAACGCGAACGTGCACTTGTGATCCTGGATTGACCCGAGGAACTGTGCGAGATCGAAACTGGGCATGATGACCAGCCGGGCCCGAGCGTGCAGCACTGAGTTGAGCAGCACCGTCATGCCGTAGATGTGGAAGAAGGGCAGCACCGCCAGCACCCGGTCGTCGGGGACCATGCCCTGCACCGGCCGAATCTGCGCCACGTTGGCCGCCAGATTCGTGTGAGTGAGCATGACGCCCTTGGGATTGCCGGTGGTGCCCGAGCTGTAGGGCAGAGCCGCCAGATGCACGGCCGGGTCGAAGCTGACCTGCGGCGCGGGTAGGGCGGCGTCGAGCAGTTCGGCAGCGTTCGGATGCCCGTCGACCGAGCTGCCGGGTCCGTCGAGGACGACGATGCGGTCGGCCGGCAGCCCGATCTCAGCGGCCGCCTGCAGCGCCTGCGGTGCCAGTGCGCCGACGGTGATCAGCATGGCGGCACGGGAGTTGGTCAGCTGTTTGACGATGTCCTTCGCGGTGAACAGTGCATTGACCGTCGTGGCGGTGGCACCGGAGCGCAGGATGCCGTGAAATGCGACAGCGAAGGCGGCGCTGTTCGGCGCCAGTAGACCCACCACATCTCCCACGCCGATACCTCGGGCCGCCAGTGCACCGGCGAAGGCCTCAATCCGGCTGATCAGCTCGCGGTAGGTGTAGTCGGCGCCGGTCGCAACCTCGGTGATGGCGATGCGGTCGGCGTCGGACTCGGACAGATTGCCGAAGATGTACTCGTAGACGGCCGTCGTCGGGATCTGGACTTCGGGGAAGGGGCTGGCGATAGTCATGACGTCTTAGATCGAACCATGCCGGACTTGGCGGCGCGTCAGACCGGTGGGTTCCTCAAGCCGCCGAAACGGACGAACGGGCCGGTTTGTGCGAGTGGTTGCGGCCATTTCGTCGGTCTCGGTGTACGGCGGATATCTGACGAATTCCCTTGTGTCCCTTCGATTTCTTCTGTCACATCGAGCGGAAATGTGATGTCTCAGGACAAAGTCCACGCCCAGTCAGCGGTGTTCCTTGTCATTGACCGGCTCGAAGGTAGGCGAGTGATGTGCTGCCAACCCGTCCGTGGCACTGCGAGGGCGGTGACGGCCGCGCGCAGCGCGAGGATGCCGGTACAGGTCAGAATCGGGTGCCACATCGGGGTGCTTCACGCTCCATCAATCTGGACGGCAGCAGCTGCTGCGACGGTTCGGATGCTCGGGTGCCACCGTATTGGACTGGCTGTCCTTTGCTACTAAGCTGCTACCTTTTGAATTAATTGTCGTCATAAAATAAAATAGGAACGTCAATTATTTGCCATTTCTCACCGGTCTGTTGATGCCGCAAATCGCCGGGCTCAGTCGATGTTAACTTGCTGTAAAGTTGCCTGAAAAGTGCTGTGTTCCGACGCTAGAGCGGGCGCAGAAATATTGATCAATAGAATGTTATTTTCGACCACGATTTAGTAGCTCATCCCCGTAAATAAAGTGTAATGTCTGCGCCATTTACTAACGGATCCGTAACAGGCCGCGAGGCCGCGGACCGAAACTTAGGGGACAGGCATGTGCACGTCGTTGCGGGAACTTCTGCGCGCCTTTGCTTTACGGGTGATTCTCGCGATTCTCCCGGTTGCCATGATCTGTGCGTACGCCACGCAGCTGGTCCTGCCGACGAGGCTGACCACCGCGCAGATCGAGAACACCGCCGGGATCGTCTCGGCCCCGTCGACCATCGGGATCGCTGACTCCGGCCTGTACGGCGAAACCCAGGCCCAGATCAACCAGACACTCGACACCCTGCAGTCGATCGGGGTCCAGGACATCCGGGTATTCGTGCCGTGGATTTATGTCGAGCCCACCGACGGTACCTAAAACTGGACTGACTTGGACATGGTCATCCAGGCCGCCCAAGCGCGGAACATGGGCGTCATGGCGGAGGTTGCCAGCACCCCGGTGTGGGAGGGCCCATCCGGCTCCATTCCCGGCGCGGGCACGCCGAACCCCACGGACTATGCCTCCTTCGTGACTGCGGTGGCCAAGCGGTACGGCACCGCCATCTCGGCATACGAGATCTGGAATGAGCCGAACTACGCACTGTCATCGGACCCGATCGACCCGACCGCATACGCAGCGTTGCTCAAGGCCGCGTACCCGGCGATCAAGGCGGTCGATCCGTCCGCGACCGTGGTGGCCGGAGCGCTCGGCAGCGTGGTCAGCTTCGGCGGCGTCACGATGGACCCGACCACCTTCGTGCAGGACATGCTGGCCGCCGGCGCAGCGGGCTACTTCGATGCGCTGTCGTTCCACCCGTATCAGGAGTCGTTGCCGTTCTCCCAAGGTGCCGGCGTCGCGAATTCGCCGCTGTCGCAACTGAATGCGATCTATCAGCTGATGGTCCAATACGGCCTTGGGAACGAGAAAATCTGGATCAGCGAGTTCGGTGCCTCCACCACCGACGTGAGTCAGCAGACCCAGGCCGACCTGATTCAGAACCTGCTCGACACCTGGCAGACCCTCTCCTACGCCGGGCCGGTGTTCATCTACACCGCGCAGGATGGTGTCGCCGGTGCCGACGGCTACGGCATCTACAACGCCGACTGGACGCCGAAGCTGGCGGTCGCGGTTATCCAGGCGGCGATCAAGCAGTACTCCAGCAGCGTGCTGGGCGCCGTCAGCTCCACCGTTGGCGGGGTCGTCGGCGGCATCACCTCCGGCGTCGGCTCGGTCGCCCAGTCGCTGGCGAACCTGTTGCAGTCGATCGGCCTGGCGCTGCAGGGCGAGTTCCAGCAGTTAGGGCAGGCCATTTCAGCGTGGTTCACGGCGATCTCCTCGTCGCTGAGCGGGGTCTTGCCGGCCTCCACCCCCTTGGCGGCGAAGGTCCCGACGGCTGCGGTGAAGGCCGCCGCGGTCACCCCCAAGTCGACCGCCGCGGTCACCCCGAAGTCGGCCGCCGCGGTCACCCCCAAGTCGACCGCCGCGACAACACCGGCCAGCGCAAGCACGGCGTCTTCGGGCGGACCATCCTCGGGCACAACGGGTTCGGGTGCGACAAGTTCGGGTACGACACCGAGCACTTCGTCTCCCACCAGCGCGTCCGCTACTTCGCCTTCGACCAGTGGCAGCACGGAGTCCACCGGTTCGAAGACGTCCGGCGGCTCGTCGACGTCGTCCGCCGAGGGCACCTCATCGACCGGGGCATCTGGAAAGTCGTCGGCTTCGGGCACCGGCAAGACCGACGACTCGTCGGGTGCGGCCGGTGCGCGGGGTGACTCGTCGGGCAAGCCCGCCAACGGTGACGGCGCGGCATCGGGCCCGACCGGCAAGTCGGACAAATCCGGCAGTTCGACGTCCGACAAGACATTTACCAAGGGGTCGCACGATGGTCACGGTGGATCGGCCTCCGGATCGGGCTCCCGATCGACAGGTTCCGGTCACTAGACGCTGACAAAGCAGTAGCGGCCCCGCCCCCCGGGCGGGGGGGGGTCTGCGTTGTAATCCCCAACAAGGCGGCGTCCATGGTGTTGGTGTTGGTGAACAAGCTGTCTTCGCGGCC
>JARLGS010000773.1 GCA_031292695.1 Mycobacterium sp.
GCCGGCGGAGCGGCGGCGCTGATGGAAGAGCGCACGCCCGGCGTCCGTCCGCGGCCAAGCCTCCGGCGGCGTCTGGACATCGCGGCGCGGTGCAGCTTTCCGGGCGCCACCACCGCTCTGCTGCTGCTGCTGGCCGCGGGACCGCTTGGGTTGCCCGGACAGGCCGAGCTGCAATGCGCCCTGGTGCTGGGTTGCGTGTTCTTCTGGTCGCTGTTCCGCCCCGCCTCGCTGCCACCGCTGGTGGTCTTCGGGCTGGGCGTGCTCACCGACCTGCTGGGCTACAGCCCGATCGGCGTCAGTGTACTCGTTCTTCTCCTGGTGCACGGCCTCGCCATGCTATGGCGGCGCGAGTTGGCCCAGCAGGGCTTTCTGATGCTCTGGCTCGCCTTCGTGGCCGTTGCCGTCGGCGCCGCCGCATTGCAATGGGCGCTGACCTCGTTGCTGACCTTCCGACTGCTGCCGGCGGGGCCCGCCATGTTTCAGGCGGCACTGTCGGCTGGTCTGTACCCGCTGCTCGCCGTGGTGCTCGCCCGGGCCCACGCCACCGTCGCCGAGCCGGCACGCGCATGAAACGCGAGTTGAAACGAACGGGGGTGTTCACCCGCCGGGCGCTGTTGCTGGGTGCCGGGCAACTCGCGGCACTTGGGGTGCTGGCGACCCGGCTCTACCAGGTTCAGGTGATCGACGGGGCACGCTATGCGACGCTGGCCAAGACCAATCGCATCAGTGAACGTCTGATGGCGGCCCCCCGCGGGCGGCTGCTCGACCGGTTCGGGGTGACACTGGCGGGCAATCGCTCGAACTGGCGGGCTCTGTTGGTCGCCGAGCAGACCGAGAATGTCGACGGAACGCTGGACAATTTCGCCCGTCTCGTGCCGCTGGCCGATCACGATCGTGTCCGCATCGACCGGGAAGTGCGCCGGCATCGTCGTTTCATCCCCGTGGTGGTGCGCGACTTCCTGGACTGGGGCGATATGGCGCGCATCGAGGTGAATGCGCCCGATCTGCCTGGCATCCTGATCGACGTCGGCACCACCCGGTTGTACCCGTTCGACAGCATCCTGGCCCATGTCATCGGTTACGTGGCGCCGCCGAACGAGGAAGACGTGGCGGAGGATCCGATGCTGGCCTTGCCCGGCCTGCGGATCGGCCGGGCCGGGGTAGAGAAATACTATGACCTGGCCCTGCGCGGCCGGGCCGGAGTGGCGCAGCTGGAGGTGAATTCGGTCGGCCGGGTCGTCCGTGAGCTGGACCATCAGGAGGGCGTGCAGGGCCAGGACATCGGCCTGACCATCGACAGCGAGCTGCAGAAATCGGTGCTCGCGCGGCTCGGCGACGAGAGCGCCAGCGCGGTGGTGATGGACTGCCGCAACGGCGAGGTCCTGGCCATGGCCACCAACCCGTCATTCGATCCGAGCTTGTTCAACTCCGGAGTGTCAC
>JARLGS010000774.1 GCA_031292695.1 Mycobacterium sp.
CGGGACGGTGCCGGTCGCGGTGCCGGCGGGCACCGCGCTACCGAGGCCGGCCGGAGCGGCGGCGGGAGTCGCAGCCGGAGCGGCAGTGGGAGCGGCAGCCGGAGCACCGGCCGTAACCGGAGCAGCGGCGTGGGCCGGGGTCTGTGCCGGGGCCGCACCGGTGGCGGTGGCCTCGGCGCCCTGACGCCACATGATCAGGTCCTGGCCGCCGGCGTTGTAGACCACGCACTGCGGGGCCGGGCCGGTCACGTCGAAGTACACCTTGCCGGTGGTCTTCTGGCCCTGGGGCAGGGTGGCCGGGTTGACGCCCTGCGGGCTCGCGACGCCGAACAGCACGCGGTAGTTCTGGCCGTTGGCGGCCCGCGCGTTGAAGTTCGACACGATCGGGGTCACGGGACCTTGGATCGCCTCATCGGTGGCGGTGGCCTCCCACAAGGTGCCGTTCGGGGCGTAGTCGATGACGTCGGTGCTGGGCTTGAGTCCGGTGATGGTCCAGCCCTGGACGTTGTTGCCGTCGACGAGCTTGGCCTGCTGGCCGGCGCTGGTCATGGTCACTGTGGCTTCGTTGGCATCGGCAGCTGCGAGTGGCGCTCCCAAAACGCCGAACGCACCGATCGCCGCGATCGCGGTGGTGGTGATCTTCGTGATTTTCACGTTAGTTCGCTCCTAAGTCGTCCGACGGGCGGCTTCCCCCACGGAAGTTTGAGTCACGTGTAATCGGATAATTACTGACTACTACGCAAGCTAGCAGGTTAAGCGTCAGCTGTGGATGCAGGTAGACGCCGCAGCGGTGACCCGGCCGCTGCCCCTAGTTTGCCGGAATCGGCCGCCCCGCAGGCGGTCGATTCTGCGCAGGTAGCTGGTCAGGATGCGGTGAGTTCGACTCCGGCCAATACCACGGTATTGTCCCGGCTGGGCGCGGTGAGCACACCGGTGATCTTGTCGCCGTCCCGCCACAGGTTGGCCTGCAGCGTCTCGCCCGGGATTACCACGCCGGCGAAGCGGGCGCCGTAGGACCGGACCCGGCCGGCGTCGCCGTCCAGCACGTTGTCGACGATGGCCTTGCAGCCGATGCCGTAGGTGCACAGACCGTGCAGGATCGGACGGTCGAATCCGGCGGCCTTGGCGAAGCCAGGATCGGAGTGCAGTGGGTTCCGGTCGCCGCACAGCCGGTACAGCAGCGCCTGCTGCGGCAGCGTGGGCAGTGCGATCGTCAGGTCGGGCGCCCGGTCCGGCTCGGCCGCGGAGGTGGACGGACCCCGATCGCCGCCGAAGCCACCCTCGCCGCGGGCGAAGATGGACCGCTTCTGCTTCCACAGCGGAGCACCGTCCAGGGTGGTCACGGTGGTCTCCGACCAGATGACGGCGGCCTTGCCCTTGTCCCAGATCTCGGTGAACTTCTGGACTGCCCGTCCGGTGCCCGACGGCGGGATCGGCGCGTCGGCATAGATGGCCTCGCTGGCGTGCAGCACCTTGCTCAGCTCGATGTCGATACCCGGGAACTTGACCGTCGGCGCCTTGGTCTCGTGGAAGCTCTGCGCCACGTTGCCGAAGGTTGGCAACACCTGCGGCTTGTCGTCGATCAGGTAGCGCAGTTCGCGCTCGCTCATCGGATCGGCACCGGCGCCCAGCCCCAGGTGGTACAGCTGCACGTCGCTGCTGCTCCACGAGAATTCGACGGGAGCGAGTTCGGCACCAATGGCCTCGTCGAGATTGATCGGCATGTCAGCCCTTTCCTGCCACGTGAAGTGCCGCCAGGTATCCGAAGGTCATGGCGGGGCCGATGGTCCCGCCGGGGCCGGGGTAGGTGTGGCCCATCACTGGAGCGCTGACGTTGCCCGAGGCGTACAGACCCTCGATCACCGAGCCGTCCTCCCGCAGGGCGCGGCCGTGGATGTCAGTGACGATGCCGCCCTTGGTGCCCAGGTCGCCTGGCACCATCTTGGCCGCGTAGAACGGGCCGTGCTTGATCTCGCCCAGGTTCGGGTTCGGCTTGTTGGTCGGGTCACCGTAGTAGCGGTCGTATGCGCTGTTGCCGCGGCCGAAGTCCTCGTCGACGCCGCTGCGGGCGAAGCCGTTGAAGCGCTCGATGGTGGCCTGCAATGCCTCGACGGGCAGCCCGGTCAGGCCGGCCAGTTCCTCGATGGTGTCGGCCTTGACGACGACACCGGACTCCGACCACTTCTTCGGAATGCGTTGTCCCGGTTGTAGACCCGCGAAGATGTAACGGTTGCGGTATTGCTGGTCGAACAGCAGCCAGGCCGGGACGTTCTCACCCGGACCGTCGCCCTGGCCGTATTGGCCGCCGTACATGTGGTGACAGGCCTCGACATACGGCATCGACTCGTTCATGAACCGCTTGCCGTTCAGGTTGACGATGATCGAGCCGGGGGAGTTGCGCTCGGACAGCGCGAACCACGGGTTGTCGACGAGCGGCACCGTCGGGCCCCACCAGGCGTCTTCCATGATGTCCATTGCGGCGCCGAGTTTTTCGGCAGCCAGGATGCCGTCACCGGTATTGGCCTCGGCGCCGACAGTCCACTCGGTGGTGATCGGCTGGCGCTGGTACTTGGTGCGCATCTCCTGGTTCTTCTCGAAGCCACCGCTACCCAGGATCACCGCGCGGCGGGCCCGGATCAGTTGCGGCTCAGCAGATTCGGGATCGCCGGTGCGGCGGACGTAGATGCCGCGAACGATGCCGTCCTCGAGGTACAGATCGGTCAGCGCCGTGTTCAGCTCCACCGGTACGCCGGCCTTCTGCAGGCCGACGCGCAGGGGTGCGATGAGTGCCCGGCCCATGCCCACCAGGTTCTTGCCGGTGGCGTTGGCCCACACCGAGCGCACGCCCACCTTGAGGCTGCGCAGCACGCCGCGCGGGTGACGCTTGAGCTGGTTGAGACGCACGTAATCCTGTTGCATCACAACCATGTTCATCGGAACCTTGCCGTACGGCGGCTCGAGGCCGTCCAGGTCCGCGCCGAGCTTCTTGGCGTTGAACGGCTTCGGCTCGACAGACCGTCCGCCGGCGCGTCCGCCCTCGGTCTCGGGGTAGTAATCGGAGTAGTTCGGCACCCAGCACAGCTTCAGCGGCGAGTTCTTCAGCACGAACGACAACATCTCCGGGCCGCGCTGTAGATAGGTGTCGATCTTCTCGGCCGGCACCACGTCGCCGACGATCTTGTGCAGGTAGGTGCGGGCCGCTTCGGGGGTGTCGCCGACCCCTGCCCGCTTGAGAATCTCGTTGTTCGGGATCCAGACGCCGCCACCTGACCGCGCAGTGGAACCTCCATAGTGCGGGGCCTTCTCAACGACTACTGTCGAAAGGCCCTGATGGGCTGCGGTGAGGGCGGCGACCATGCCGGCTGCGCCGCTGCCGACGACGACAACGTCGTACTCCTGTCCAGTCATGTAGAACACGTTATAGAATTGCCCGGCCTGTGGACAACTGCGCCGGTCCATCGAGTTAGGGGAATTCACGAGATGCTGTCCGACAACGTGCGTGCCGAGCTCGCTGCCGCGCTGGCTCAAGCCGAGCGCAGCCGGGTCCCGATGCCGCCGATGACCGACGCGTATCCCGACATGGATGTGGTGGACGCCTACGAGGTCCAGTTGATCAACATCCGCCAGCGTGTCGCGGAAGGTGCCCGCGTGGTGGGACACAAGGTTGGCCTGTCCAGCGAGGCCATGCAGAAAATGATGGGTGTGGACGAACCCGACTACGGGCATCTCCTCGACGACATGGAGGTTTTCGAGGACAAGGCAGTGTTGACCTCGAACTACCTCTACCCGCGAGTCGAGGTCGAGGTCGGTTTCATCCTGGCCGACGACCTGCCCGGGGCCGGCTGCACCGAGGACGATGTGCTGGCCGCCACCGCCGCCTACGTGCCGTCGATCGAGTTGATAGACACCCGGATCACCAACTGGCAGATCAAGTTGTGCGACACCATCGCCGACAACGCGTCATCGGCGGGTTGGGTGCTGGGCAAGGAGCGGGTGTCGCCGAAGGACGTCGATATCTGCGACATCGACGCCGTGCTCAAACGCAACGGCGAGGCCATCGCCGAGGGTCGCAGCGACGCGGTGCTGGGCAACCCGGTCACCGCGGTGGCCTGGCTGGCCCGCAAGGTCGACCAGTTCGGCGTGCGACTGAAGGCCGGCGACGTGGTGCTGCCGGGTGCCTGCATGCGTGCGATAGATGCCCGCCCAGGTGACGATTTCGTCGCCGAATTCGCTGGATTGGGTTCAGTCCACCTGTCTTTCGAGTAATACCCAAAGTTTTCAAAAGAGGAGCGAGCATGCCGTCCAAAGCCAGTGTCGCCATTGTCGGCTCGGGGAACATCAGTACCGATCTGCTTTACAAGCTGTTGCGATCGGACTGGCTCGAGCCGCGCTGGATGATCGGTATCGACCCGGAGAGCGAAGGCCTGGCCCGCGCCCGCAAGCTGGGACTGGAGACCAGCCACGAGGGGGTGGACTGGTTGCTCGCCCAGAGCGAGAAGCCTGATCTGGTGTTCGAGGCCACCAGCGCCTACGTGCACCGGGCCGCCGCCCCACGCTACGAGGAAGCCGGCATCCGGGCCATCGATCTGACCCCGGCCGCCGTCGGACCCGGCGTGATTCCGCCGGCCAACCTGCGCGCGCACCTGGACGCACCGAACGTCAACATGGTCACCTGCGGCGGCCAGGCCACCATCCCGATGGTCTACGCGGTGTCCCGCGTCGTCGACGTGCCTTACGCCGAGATCGTGGCGTCGGTGTCGTCGGCCTCGGCCGGCCCCGGCACCAGGGCCAACATCGATGAGTTCACCAAGACCACGAGCGCCGGCGTCCGCGACATCGGTGGGGCCCGCAGTGGCAAGGCGATCATCATTCTGAACCCGGCCGATCCGCCAATGATCATGCGCGACACCATCTTCTGCGCCATCCCGGAGGACGCCGACCGCGATGCCATCACGCAGTCGGTCAAGGATGTCGTGGCCGAGGTGCAGACCTATGTCCCCGGCTATCGGCTGCTGAACGAGCCGCAGTTCGACGAGCCGTCTGTGGTCAACGGCGGCAACCACGTCGTCACCGTCTTCGTGGAAGTGGAGGGTGCGGGTGACTACCTGCCGCCCTACGCTGGAAACCTGGACATCATGACCGCCGCGGCCACCAAGGTGGGCGAAGAAATTGCGAGGGATCGCCTCGTCACGTCAGGAGTTAAGGCATGAGCACCGCACTTCAACCCGGAGACATCTTCTTCGACGCCGCCTGGGACGTCCGGATGACGGACACCTCACTGCGCGACGGTTCGCACCACAAGCGGCACCAGTTCACCGGTGATGAGGTGCGCGCGATCGTCGGCGCGCTCGACAATGCCGGGGTTCCGGTCATCGAGGTCACCCACGGCGACGGGCTCGGTGGTTCTTCGTTCAACTACGGGTTCTCCAAGACCCCGGAGCAAGAGCTGATCACCATCGCGGCCGAGACCGCGAAGAACGCCAAGATCGCTTTCCTGATGCTGCCGGGTGTGGGCACCAAGGAAGACATTCGCGTGGCGCAGGGCAACGGCGGCTCGATCTGCCGCATCGCCACCCACTGCACCGAGGCCGATGTGTCGATCCAGCACTTCGGTTTCGCCCGGGAACTCGGCCTGGAGACCGTGGGCTTCCTGATGATGAGCCACACCATTTCCCCGGAGAAGCTGGCCGCGCAGGCCCGCATCATGGCCGACGCCGGCTGCCAGTGCGTGTACGTCGTCGACTCGGCGGGTGCGCTGGTCCTGGACGGTGTGGCCGACCGTGTTGCCGCGTTGGTCGCCGAACTCGGCAACGACGCTCAGGTTGGTTTCCACGGTCACGAGAACCTGGGTCTGGGCGTGGCCAACTCGGTCGAGGCCGTGCGCGCGGGTGCCAAGCAGATCGACGGTTCGTGCCGGCGGTTCGGTGCAGGTGCCGGTAACGCTCCGGTCGAGGCGCTCATCGGCGTGTTCGACAAGATCGGTGTCAAGACCGGCATCGACTTCTTCGACATCGCCGACGCGGCCGAAGAGGTTGTCGCCCCGGTGATGCCGACCGAGTGCCTGTTGGACCGCAACGCGCTGATCATGGGCTACTCGGGTGTGTACTCGAGCTTCCTCAAGCACGCGGTGCGGCAGTCCGAGCGCTACGGGGTACCGGCGCACCAGCTGCTGCACCGGGCCGGGCAGCGCAAGCTGATCGGCGGTCAGGAGGACCAGCTGATCGACATCGCGTTGGAGATCAAGCGTGAGCAGGCGGAGGCGGGCGCCTAAGCCGCTCCGAATCTGGCTCGACTGTGAGGGCTGTGCACGTTTTTGCGGCAGAACCCGTGCACAACACTCACAGTCGCCGGGCTGGGTGGCAGTCCGCCGCGGCTGCGCAGCGCGCCACCAGCTCGGCCAGGGCCGCGGGCAGCCGGTCGGCGATGCCGTGCGGATCGTCCACCTGGTCGGTGCAGGTGAGCACGCAGATCTGCAGGTCACCCTCGTAGCTCCAGCCGGTGATGTTCATGCCCATCGGAAAGACCAGTGGCCCAGTCGAAATCAGCTTCTCCACCGGAGCGCCGCCGAAGTACAGCCGCTGCTGCGGGCCGCGCATGTTCGAGGCGATCATGCTGAACATCGGACGCTTCTTGAGTTGAGCCCCGATGATCGGCAACGCCCGCGAGTAGAACTTGAACAGCGGCCAGTACTCCATCCAGTCGTGCTGCAGCCAGGCGTCGCGCTCACTTTGCACTTCGCGGGCGGTGGCGGTGGCGGCCGCGATCGCGCGCAGTCGGTCCACGGGGTCGGCGATGTGCGTGGCAAGTTCGACATTCCAGCGGGCCACTTTGTTGCCCCAGCGGTCGCCGTCCTGCGGTCGCATCGACACCGGCACCACCGCGGTCATCGTGTCGTCGCCCACCGGTCCGCGGGCGGCCTGATACTCGCGCAGCACGGTGCTGCACATGGCCAGGAAGACGTCGTTGACCGACACCCCGAACGCCTTCGACACGTGCTTGATCTGCGCCATATCGCAACTGCGGAAAGCGAATCCGCGCTTGGCGGTCAGCGGATCGTTGAACGGCAGGGCGGGTGGGACGAAGGCTTCGGCATATCCGGGCTTGCCGGCCTTCTGCCTCCGGCGGATGGTGCCGGTGACCTTGGCGGTGCGGGCGACCACGTTCGGGAGCCGCCGGAGCGACTTGAGCTGCTGGCGCGCGACCATCGGGAACCACCTGGCCGATGGTGGACGGTGCTCGTCGGGGACCGGGTTGGCGGACGGCTCGGGTAGCCGGTCGGCGGGATCGGCGCTGTAGAACTGCTCGAGCAGGTTCAGCGACGCCATCCCATCGGCCACCGCATGGTGGATCTTGAGCACCAGCGCGACCCGGCCGTCGGCCAGGCCGTCGAGGTACCAGAGCTGCCAGGCCGGCCGATCGCGCTCCAGCGGCTCCTCGAGGAGCTCGGCGATGGCCGCACCCAACTCGCGGTCGGTGCCCGGTGCGGCCGCAGTGGCCCGGCGCAGGTGGTAGTTCAGGTCGCCGCGGGCCCGGGTGATCCACCACGGCCGTCCGGCGCCGACCCGCGGCGACATCAGCTGCCACTGCAGGGGCTCGACCCGGTCGACCAGGCCGGGCAGGGCGGCCCGCACAGCCCCGAAGGTCAGCGGTTCGTGGCCCTGGGCCGGATCGAGCACGACGGCCTTGATGGTGTGCTGCGGCTGGACGGCGCTTTCCCATGCCAGGAAGCTGTTGTCCTCACCCGATAAACGTCGCATACGTCACTATGAGGTCGGAATTGTGAGGCGGTGAACATGATGTCTCGGTGATCGGGAAGCGGCTGTGAAAACCTGCCGGTACCGGGCTTAGCGTGCGGACCGTGAACCGTGTCGGCGGGACCGCGCGCAGCCTGAATGGAGTACTGGAATGGAATTGAGGAACAGCCGGGTTCTGGTCACCGGCGCCAGCCGCGGTCTGGGTAGGCACATCGCTCGGGCAGTGGCCCGGCACGGGGCCGAGGTTGCGTTGGTCGCGCGGAACGGTGACCAGCTCGAGTCGTTGGCCAAAGAGCTTGGTGGTAAGGCATATCCGACCGATCTGATGGATCCGGCCGCCGTCGAGGCGTTGATCGACCGGGTGCAGGCCGACGGCCCGCTCGACGCGGACATCAACAATGCCGGCATCGACCGGGTGGGGCGGTTCTACGAGTCGTCTTCGGAGGATGTGCGAGACCTGTTGCAGGTCAACCTGATTGCGCCGATGGAGCTGTGCCGCCAGGTGATGCCGCTGATGCTGAAGCGAGGCCGCGGCCACATCGTCAATGTCTCATCGATGGGCGCGATCTCGACCGGGCCGGGCGTCACCCTGTACGGCGCGTCCAAAGCGGGGCTCAGTCACTTCACCGCCGGCATCCGTTCTGAGCTGCGCGGCAAGCCCGTCAACACCACGTTGGTGCAGATCGGCGAGGTCAAGACCGACATGATCGACCACATCCGGTCATTCGGGCCGGCTCGCCGCACCATCGAACGGTCGCTCAAGTGGCGGATGATTCCGCAGGAGCCGCTGGATGCGGACATGGTGGCCGAAGCCATCGCGAATGCCATCGAGCGGAACCGCCGGCACGTCATCCTGCCGAAGCGCATCGCCGCCATGGCCAAATTCACCGAGTTTCCGCGCCGGGTCTCCGAGCTCATGCTGACCGGCATCGACCAGGACTCCGACTGACCGTGGACCTGACCGTGGATGGCGGGGCCGGCGCGGCGCGCGGTCAGGGTGAGACTTTCACCGGCCGGCCGGCTACCGCACACCCAAGCGGGCGAGGTGCTCGATCATGGTGTCAATTGCTGCTTCGAACGGTGTGGCGTCGCGACGGATCTGGCTCAGCAGCAGTCCACCCTGGAGGGCGGCCAGCATTGCCACCGCAAGGCGGTCGATATCTGTGCCGACGGGTAGTTCGCCACGGGTCGCGATGACGGCCAGTCCGTCGCGAATCAGGTGCTCCCACTGATTGAATGAACGCGCCAGGTGGGCCCGGGCGAGCGGGTCGATTTCGGCGAGTTCATTGGCCAGTGTGCCGATCGGGCAGCCGCCGACGCCGCCCGTCTGGCGCACCGTTTCCACCAGGATGTCGCGCCACCGGTACAGGTCACGCAGGCTTTCGAGCCGGTCCAGTCCGAGCCGCTGGACGGCGAGCACCCGGTCGGTCTGGAAATCGATGACGGCCGCGACCAGATCGCCCTTGTCGGCGAAATAGTGGTACATCTGCGATGTGCTCACCGCAGCGGCTTCCTGGATGTCCTCGATGGTCGTGCGGGCGACGCCGCGCTGAAACATCAGGTCGGCAGCGGTGGCCACGATGCGCTCACGGGTCGCGCGACCTTTGGCGGTCAGCTTCTCAACGGAAGTCGGCGGCATTCGGGTGACCTTCCATCAACTGCGGGCTGATTACTTCACGAAGAGCGGTACCGCTATCTGGTGATACCGCCACCGACGACGATGGCGAATTCGCGTATCACCGTTGGACTCGGCCGGTGGGGAGCTGACGTCGATGCCATGAGGTCATTGCACCCTCCGGAAAATGGAGTGTCAACTCCAAAAATTGAAGTCGCGGGTAGGCGTATGCGGGGCCGCAGGGGTGGTCGGCACTCGGCCGCGTCGCGCGGCCCTGGTCGGCGACTTCAGTTTTTGGAGTTGACACTCCAGTTTTGGTGGATCACGCTCAACGAGTCTCACCGTGAACTGATGCCAATGTCGTTGCGCGACAAGCTGGCACGTATTGAAAGGACCTCATATGACCACCGCTGATACGCAGCCCTCCACCGTTGCCGATCGTGTCGATCAGATGCATCGCGACATGGCGGGTCAGCTCCCCGAGGAGGTGTCGGCGGCCTTCGCTGCCGAACAGGCAGACCTGGATGCCCGCGGAATCCCCGAGAACGCTGCCGCCCCCGGCGACACGACGCCCGACGTGCCGCTGCTCGACGTGCACGGCGCACCCACCACTCTGGCGGCCGAGCTCGACGGTCGCCCTGCGGTCATCGTGCTCTATCGCGGTGGATGGTGTCCTTACTGCAACCTCACCCTGCGCGCATATCAGGAGAACCTCGTCCCACAGCTGAAGCAGCGGGGTATCCCGCTGCTGGCGCTGAGCCCGCAGAAACCGGATGGTTCATTGTCGACGCAGGAAAAGAACGAGCTGACCTTCACGGTGCTGTCTGATCCCGCGAATCAATTGGCGACCGCACTCGGGGTCCTCACCGCACCCACGCAGGACGCCCGGACAGCGCAACGCGCGCTGGGTCTCGATCTGCCCGCCGTCAATGCCGATGGCGGCTTCGGAGTGCCGATGCCGACGGTCTTGGTCGTCGACGGCTCGGCCACGATCCGCTGGATCGACGTACATCCCAACTACACCACGCGCACAGAAGTGGCGGACGTCGTCGCCGCTGTTGATGCGCTGAACTAGCAGTCGGCGGTCCCGCGGCACCGTACTGTCAGACTTCCCCGGCAAGATGGGCACATTGCCGGGGACGAATCCACGCTGGCGCCTGCGCACCGACGCCGGGCCGGGTCTATGGAACTGCTGCTGGTCAGCCTCATCGTCCTGGCGTTGTCGGGTTCTGCGGTCAGCGGGCTGCTGACCGACCACGCCCGGCTCGCGGCGGCGGCCACAGTGTTCTGCGGCGTATTCGTGCAGGCCCTGCCGTTCCTGGTGCTCGGCGTCATCGTCAGTGGCCTGGTGGCCGCGTACCTCACTCCGGAACGGCTGGCGCGTTGGTTGCCGCGCCGGCCCGCCATGGCGGTGGCGGTGGCCGGTGTCGCCGGCGCCGCGCTGCCCGGGTGCGAATGCGGATCGGTGCCGGTGGCGCGCCGGCTGTTCAGTGGGGCGACCGCCGGGGCGGCCCTGACCTTCATGTTGTCCGCGCCGGCGATCAACCCCGTGGTGCTGGTGGCCACCGCCGTGGCGTTTCCCGGGCAGCCGCGAATGGTGTTGGCGCGCCTGGCTGCCTCCCTGTTGACTGCGGTGGTGATGGGACTGCTCTGGCAGCGCTGGGGCCGCACCGAGTGGGTGACCCGCACCCTGCCGGCACACCACGACGACGAGGCCTCCCGGTTCACGGTGTTCAGCGAGGCCGCGCGGCACGACTTCCTGCAGTCCGCGGCGTATCTGGTGGTCGGGGCCGGCGCTGCGGCGGTGCTGCGCGCGGCCGTGCCGCCGTGGGTGTTCGGGCATGTCGCGGGGAATCTGGCGGTCGGCGTCGTGACCATGGCGCTGCTGGCGGTCGTTCTGGCCTTGTGCTCTGAGGCCGACGCCTTCGTCGCGGCCAGCCTGACCATGATCCCGCTGGTACCGCGGCTGGTGTTCCTGGTGGTCGGGCCCGCGGTGGACGTCAAGTTGTTCGCCATGCAGACCGGGGTGTTCGGCCGGCCGTTCGCAGTGCGGTTCGCACCGGTGACCCTGGTGGTGGCCGCTACCTGCGCGACGGTGGTCGGGCTGTTGGTGCTCGGGGGCACGACGTGAGCCGGGAGACACAGAACGTACTGGTGCTGTTGGTCGGGCTGAGCATGGGCCTGATCGCGGTGAAGGGCACCTACCTGAATTTCGTGAAGCCGGCGCTGTTTCCGTGGCTCATCGCGGCGGCGGTGCTGTTGGTGGTCCTGGCCCTGGTGTCCCTGGTGCGCGACCTGCGTAACGGGCCGCCCCTGGGGCATCACCATCGCGGCCTGTTGGCGTGGCTGTTGCTGATCCCGGTGGCGCTCACCGCGTTCGTCACGGTGCCGCCGATGAGCGCGGTCGGCGCGGAGACGGTCACCGCGGCGGTAGCTCCACCCAAGCGGGCATTTCCTCCGCTGCCCGCCGACGGCGTGGTGTCGCTGCCGGAGGTGGTCATGCGGGCCGCTGCTGATTCGACGAAAAGCCTTGAGGGACGGGATATCACGGTAACCGGATTCACCATGGGGGACGATCTGGCCCGCGTGGTGATCGTGTGCTGCGCCGCCGATGCGCAGTTGGCCCGCATCCACCTGACCGGCAGTATCGGCGCCCACCCGAAGGACACCTGGCTGAAGGTGCAGGGCAAGGTGATATCCGGGACGTCCAGTCCGTCCACGAATTTCGTCCCGACCATGGAAGTGACCAGTGCCAGCCCAATTCCAAAACCCCGCAACACCTATGCGTACTGACGACGTGCTCCGGCCCGGCCGGGGTGAGGCCCAGACGATTCTCGAACAGCTGGCCGGCCCCGACGCGGTGCTCCGTGACGACCAGTGGACAGCCATCGAGGCGTTGGTGGTCGGCCGCCGGCGGGCGCTGGTGGTGCAGCGCACCGGGTGGGGTAAGTCTGCGGTGTACTTCATCGCTGCCAAGTTGTTGCGGGCCGCCGGCCGTGGCCCGACGGTCATCGTCTCGCCGCTGCTGGCGCTGATGCGCAACCAGGTGGCCGCAGCGGAGCGGGCCGGGGTCAAAGCTGCGACGATCAACTCCAGCAACGTCACCGAATGGGACGAGGTGCACCAGCGGGTGGCTGCCGGCGAACTCGATGTGCTGCTGGTCAGCCCGGAACGGTTGAACAATCCCGACTTTCGCGACGCCGTGTTACCGGCACTGGCCGCCGATGCCGGGCTGGTGGTGGTCGACGAAGCGCACTGCGTCTCGGACTGGGGCCATGACTTCCGGCCGGATTACCGGCGCATCCGCACGCTGATCGCCGAATTGGGTTCGGGTATACCGGTTCTGGCGACCACCGCGACTGCCAACGACCGGGTGGTCTCCGATGTCGCGGCGCAGCTGGGGGTGGGCGGGGCCGACACCCTGGTGCTGCGCGGTGGGCTGGACCGGGAGTCGCTGCGGTTGTCGGTGGTGCAGGCCGGAGGGCCGGCGCAGCGTGCGGCATGGCTTGCCGCGCACCTGGATTCGCTGCCCGGGTCGGGCATCGTCTACACCCTGACGGTGTCGCAAGCCCACGACATCGCCGCGTTGTTGCGCGAGCAGGGCCATCCCGTCGCGTCCTATACCGGGTCCACCGAAACTGCCGAACGTGAGCAACTCGAGGCGGATCTCTTGGCCAACCGGGTCAAGGCGCTGATCGCCACCTCGGCGCTGGGCATGGGATTCGACAAGCCGGACCTCGGGTTCGTCGTGCACCTGGGTGCGCCGTCGTCGCCGATCGCCTACTACCAGCAGGTCGGTCGTGCGGGCCGTGCCACCGCCAGCGCGGAGGTGATCCTGCTGCCGGGGCGCGAGGATGCCGATATCTGGCGCTACTTCGCATCGGTGGCGTTCCCGTCGGAAGTATTGGTGCGCAAGGTGATCGGGGAACTGGAACCGGACCGGGCGACGTCCACCGCGGCGTTGGAGCCGCTGGTTGACCTGAACCGGTCCCGGCTGGAGATGGTGCTCAAGGTGCTCGACGTCGACGGCGCGGTCCGCCGCGTCAAAGGCGGGTGGATCAGCACGGGTGAGCCGTGGTCCTACGACGCGGAGCGCTACCAGAACCTGGAGGCCGCGCGGCAGCGGGAGCAGCAGGCCATGTTGGACTACCAGTCGACCGCCGATTGCCGGATGGTGTTCCTGCGTAGCCAACTAGACGATCCGGAGCTCGATGGCCACAGCTGCGGCCGGTGTGACAACTGCACGGGTTCGCGATACACCGCCGATGTC
>JARLGS010000775.1 GCA_031292695.1 Mycobacterium sp.
ACTCAACGCCAACGGGCGGACGATTCGCCTCAACGCGGCGTTCGACTTCGGGTACCCGACGCTCGGGTCGCCCATGCAGTCCAGCGTGCAGGTGACCATCGTCGAGCCGGTGATCGCCGTCGCACTGGCGACCTCCGTCACGCGCGTCAATGCATCGACCCTGTCGACGCTGACCATCACGGTGTCCCAATCCGCCGGCGTCTCGACCGCACCGGCGTACGGCCTGTTCGTCACGATCACCGCGGCTGCGCTCGCCTCCTCGAAGTTGGCCCTGGTCAATGGGTCGGTGGTGCTCGTCTCGACCGGCGGCCTCGGCAGTGTCTTCGTCCTGGATGGGAATGCGCTGGCGGGGTCCACCGGGGTCAACATCAGCGTGCCCGTCTACCGGCTGACCGATGGTCCACTCACCGTGACGCTGCAGGTGCGCGCGACCGACTCGCTGACGCCGGGCGAAGTGCTCACGCCGACGGTCGGCATCGCATATGGATCGGCGTCGACCGACCAGGCGGCGCTGCAGAAGGCGGAACCGCAGCCGCCGATCAGGCAGTACGCCGCCAGTGCGCAGACGACGCTCTATTCGGATATGTCGTACTCGTACCAGTTCGTCGAGACGCGCACTTCTCTGGCTGAGACCGTCTCTCCGCAGGTCGCCCTGGGCGAGGTGATCACCTACACCCTGACGGCTCTGGTGCCGCAGGGCACGACCGCCGGTGTCAGCGTCCAGCTGTCGGCATTGGCCGCGGCCGCCGGTCGTCTCTCCATCACCAGCGCGGTGTGCACGTACATGCCGGCATACATCACCGCCTCGAGTGGCGTGACGACGAACTCCACCGCCGCGCCGACGGTGGCCGTCAACCCCGACGCCGGCCTCCCGGACCAAGTCACCTTCACGCTGGGACAGGTGGTCAACCGCGGGCATGGCGCGATCACGCGCGCCGACGACTACATCGTCTTCACCGTCACCGTGGTGGTGCCGGCCGACTCGCACAATACGGATGGCGTCGTCGTCAAGGCGAACTCCGCATACAAGTTCGGATTCACCACCAGCCCACTCACGGACCAGCGAGCGGTACAGATCGTCGAGCCGAAGCTCGTCGTCGCCATGACCAACACCAACAACACACTCTACTCGAGCCGATGCAGCGCGTTCACCGTGGTCGTCCAGCACCAGTCGTCGTCTCCGGTGTCGAGCGGTCCGGCGTATTTCGTTCGCCTCCTGGTGTCGAATCTCTTCTCGCCGAACTCCCTCCAGCTGACGGCCGGCTCGGTGTCGTCGAGC